>DATBNQ010000129.1:0-8103 GCA_036554185.1 Gemmatimonadaceae bacterium
CATGATCACGAAGGCCTATCTGGAGACGCTTCCGAACACGACGCAGGCGATACCGCAGCCGGCATCGTGGCCGACGGCCGGCCGATTTCCGACGACGTATGGAGTCAATTACGACGCGAAGGCCAAGGAATACCGAATCACGTTGGGCGGACTGACTCAGAGATAACTGGGATATCGGAAAGCTGCCGCACGCGCGACTTGCGGCAGTTTTCCCGGTGGGGTAGTTTAATTAACTAGTTAATTAACCGAAGGACGATCGAGGAAATGAGACTCGGCGCGGCCTGGACATGAGGGAGAAAAAGCGCTCCGGACGGGATAGCGATACGGAGGCCCGGATTCTGGGTGCCGCCCGCGCGGTGTTCATCCGGAACGGCACTGCCGGCGCCAGAATGCAGGAGATCGCCGAAGAGGCAGGAGTGAATCAGGCGCTGGTTCACTACTACTTCCGGACCAAGGACCAGCTCGCCCAGGCTGTCTTTCGAGACGTAGCCGCCCGGATCGTACCATCCATCATCAGCGCATTCGCGTCCGAGGACGACATCGCGGTAAAGATCGAGCGATTCGTCCACGCCTACATCGACGGGGTGCGCCAGAGTCCTTTCATTCCGGGATACATACTGGCGGAGTTGCACTTCAACCCGGAACGGATCACGGCGCTTGCCGAAGAGGTGACGGGTGCCAACACTGCAACAGTCATGCGGACGTTTCTGCCACGACTCCGTGCGCAGCTCGATCAACAGGCGGCGATCGGCGCAATGCGCTCCATCGCACCGGAGCAGTTTCTCGTCAATCTGATAGCGCTCTGCGTCTTTCCATTCGCCGCTCGTCCGGTTCTGCGCAGTGTGCTCGGTCAGGATGACGAGGCGTTCAATCGATTTCTGGACGAGCGCAGGACGGAGCTGCCGGATTTCATCCTCAACGCGCTACGTCCATGACGCGACGACATGCATCAACTTCGGTGTGGCTCATCACTGCATTTGCGATGTTCGCCCTGACGCACAGTGCAAGGGCGCAGCGGAACGCAGCCACGCGCGACACGCTGCATCTTGGGGATCTGCAAACCGAAGCAGTGCAACGAGATCCGCGGGCACGACAGCTCGATCTGCTCGCAACCCAGTCGTCGCTCCGTGAAGGCGACGTGAGTGCGACGCGCCTGCCAACGATCGGGGCAAATGCGCAGGGGCAGTATCAGTCGCAGGTGGTGACGATTCCACTCCAGTTGCCAAATGGGATCTCCGTTCCCGTGCCATCGCACGACATGTACGACGCCTATCTCACCGCGCAGCAGCCGCTTTACGATCCATCTGTCAATGCGCGGCGCGGTGTCGAAAGAGCTCAGCTGGCCGTGTCACAGGCGGCGGTGCGGTCGTCGCTCTTCACGCTCCGGCAGAGTGTCAACGACGCGTATTTCACGGCGCTCATGGGCCAGGTGCAGGGTGACGAGCAGCGATCTGCGATCACCGATCTCGAAGCGCATCGCGATGTTACCCTCAACCGCGTAAAACAGGGCGCTGCGCTGCCGAGCGAAGCAGAGATGCTCGAGGCGGAATTGCTGCGGCGGAAGCAGGCCGTTGACGCTCTCGAAGCGGGCCGCGCGGCAGCGCTCGCGGTGCTCGCGAATCTTACCGGCCGCCCGGTCGGGCAAACCGATGCGCTCGCGCCACCGGATCTCGCTGCTGCAGTCGCGCAGGCGCGCCGGTCGATCGACACTCTCAGCGCGCGGCCCGAGTATGAACAATTCGCGCGCAACCGTGACCTTCTTGCCGAGCAACAGGCGTCGCTCGGCGCCGCGGATCGTCCACGCGTCTTGGCGTTTGGACGTGCCGGGTACGGCCGGCCCGGGCTCAACCCGTTGTCGCAGGATTTCCAGAGCTACTGGCTGGCCGGAGTCAAGGTTGACTGGACACCGTGGAACTGGGGAACGACCCGACGTGATCAGGAAGCACTCACCGTGCAGAAGCAGATCGTCGAGACGGACGCTGCCGCATTTCGAAAGAGCGTCGAGCGCGGTGTTACGCAGGAACTCGCACACATCGATCAATTGGAACACACGCTCGCGGGCGACGACACCATCATCGCGCTGCGCGTGCACATCCTCCGTGAGACGGATATCCGGTTCCGCGAGGGCGTGATAACGTCGGCTGAATACGTCGATCGTGAAACGGATCTGCTGAACGCGCGGCTGGCGCGCGTGAGTCATCGCGTTCAGCTGGCACAGGCGCGTGCAAACTTCCTCACTTTCCTCGGACTGGGAGTCCGCTGATGAGATGCCAGAAAGGCTGTAACAGCAATTTTCCGCTGACGCTGGTTTTGCCCGTCGCTTTGGCGGCGGCGTCCGTCGTCGTTGGCTGTCGTGCGGCACCGCAGCCCGACGCATATGGCAACTTCGAGGCGACGGAAGTTGTCGTGTCGGCGCAGACTGCGGGGCAGATCCAGCGATTCTCGCCTGTAGAGGGAGCAACGATTGCGCAGGGAGCGGAGGTTGCGCTGATCGACACGACGCAACTGGCGCTACAGCGCAGGCAACTTGTGGCGCAACAAGACGCGGCGAGGGCGCGTGCGACACAGGCTACACACCAGCTTCTGGTATTGCAGGTTCAACGCGACGTGTCGCGGCGCGCACTCGATCGCACGCAGCGCCTTCAGGCGCAGCAGGCGGCTACCGCGCAACAGCTTGATCAGGCCGAGCGGGATTACCGGGTGCTTGTCGCACAGATATTGGCGGCACAGTCGCAGAGCCGGAGTGTGCGCCTGGACGCCGCAGCAAGCAGCGCGGGCGTGGCGCAGGTCGACGAGCGCATCGCGAAGAGTCGAGTGCTGAATCCGACCGGTGGGACTGTGCTCACGACCTACGCTCGGGCTGGCGAGGTGGTTCAGGCGGGAGCGCCGCTTTACAGGATCGCGAATCTGGATACGCTGGTGCTGCGCGCCTACGTGAGCGAAGTGCAGCTTGCATCGTTCCGGGTTGGGCAGCTCGTTACGGTTCACGTGGATCAGGGCGGTGGAAAGCTGTTGGCGTTGCCCGGCAAGGTGAGCTGGGTGTCGTCGACGTCGGAGTTCACCCCCACTCCGGTGCAGACGCGCGATGAGCGAACGGAGCTCGTGTATGCGGTGAAGATCCTGGTGCCAAATCGAGATGGCCTTCTGAAGATTGGCATGCCAGCCGATTTGACGCTTGGCGCTCCTCAGGGGAGATCAGTGCCCGACGTTCGTGATTCGGCGCGTGGCACATGAGCACACCTGGCGCATCGGGCGCACCTGGTGTTGACGGAGCGGGAAGCGGAGCCCTCTCGGTGAATGGTGTGAGCAAGCGCTTCGGCGAGATAATGGCGCTTGACGACGTTTCGTTCGAGGTGAGACCGGCGGAATTGTTCGGACTTGTCGGGCCCGACGGTGCGGGGAAGACAACGCTGTTCCGGATTCTGGCGACGCTGCTCATTCCGGACTCGGGTTCGGCGACGGTGCTGGGCCTTGACGTGATCGCGGACCTGTGGGCCATTCGTGCACGGGTGGGTTACATGCCGGGCCGCTTTTCGTTGTATCCGGATCTCAGCGTCGAGGAGAATCTCAGCTTCTTCGCGTCTGTATTTGGAACGAGCATCGAGGAGGGTCGCGCTGCGATTGCCCCGATATACAACCAGATCGAGCCGTTCAGGGATCGGCGCGCTGGTGCGCTGTCGGGCGGAATGAAACAGAAGCTTGCGCTCTGTTGCGCTCTGGTGCATCGACCGGACATTCTGCTTCTCGACGAGCCGACCACTGGCGTGGACGCGGTTTCGCGGCGCGAGTTCTGGGATCTTCTGAGTACTCTCAAGGCCTCCGGGCTTCCAATCGTGGTGTCGACCGCGTACATGGAGGAGGCGACGCGTTGCGATCGCGTGGCATTGATGCAGAAGGGTCGCGTCCTGGCGGTGGACGAGCCGGCAGCGATCGCATCGCGATATCCGCATCCACTGTTTGCCGTTCACGCGCGCGAGCGGCACGCATTGCTGCAGGTATTGCGCGACTATCCCCACGCGGCATCGATCTATCCGTTTGGCGCGAGTGTGCACTACAGCGATGCGCGGAGCGGTGTGTCCGCTGCGAGTATCGCCGACGACCTTCGTGGCTTTCTCGCCACGAGGAGTGTCACGGATGTCAGCGTCGAGCCGATCGCTCCAGGCGTCGAGGACGCGTTCATGGAACTCATGGGCGCGCCGGAAGGTGCGGTCCGGGCTGCAGCGTGAGTTCAGCGATCGAGGTGCGCGGACTGACACGTCGGTTCGGCGACTTCACGGCGGTGGACTCGATCACCTTCGATATTCAGGCCGGAGAGGTCTTCGGTTTCCTTGGCGCGAATGGGGCCGGAAAGACCACTGCGATCAAGATGCTGATCGGGCTTCTTGCTCCGACTTCGGGGAATGCGAGCGTCGCTGGCTTCGACGTCGTGCGAAATGCGGATGAGGTACGGCGTCACATCGGTTACATGAGCCAGCGGTTCTCACTGTACGAGGACCTGACCGTCCGGGAAAATATCACTCTCTACGGCGGTATTTACGGTCTCACGGACGCTGAAATCCGGGACAGAGCCACGGCGTTGATTCGCGAGCTGCAGCTTGACGACGCAATCGATGCGCGCGTGGCGTCGCTGCCATTGGGATGGAAGCAGAAGCTTGCCTTCTCAGTTGCGATGTTGCATCGGCCAACGGTGGTATTCCTTGACGAGCCAACCGGCGGGGTGGATCCGATAACGCGGCGCCAGTTCTGGGAGATGATCTATGGCGAGGCGGAGCGCGGCACCACTGTATTTGTGACGACCCATTATCTGGACGAAGCCGAGTACTGCGATCGGATATCCATCATGGTGGACGGGCGTATTGCCGCCATGGGGACGCCCGGCGAGGTGAAGCAGAAATTCAGCGCAGAGTCGCTGGATGAAGTTTTCGTACAGCTGGTGCGCCCCGGATCGACGCCGACTCTTCAGCATGGGTAATCCACAGCAACTCTGGAGGCGCAACTCGGCGGTTCGCGCATTCATCGTCAAGGAGATGAGGCACATACTCCGGGATCGGCAGACGCTCACTATCCTGCTGCTTCTGCCGCTCGCAATGGTCGTCCTGTTCGGCTTTGCGTTGCGCAACGACATCACGGATGTACGGGTTGCGATCGTCGACCCGGCGCCCGATCCCGCAACAATCGCGCTGCGCGATAGATTTGCCGGAAATCCACGGTTCAGTATCGTCGCTATCTCCCCAACGAATGTTGGCGTCGAGCCGCTGTTTCGTCGGGGTGACGCGGACATGGCGCTGGAGTTCAGGTCCGGCTTTGGCGAGTCACTTGCGCGGGGAACGCCGGCCCGTCTGCTGCTCATCGGCGATGCGTCGGATCCGAATACGGCGAGCATGATGGCGGCGTATGCCGGCGCCGTGATCGCAGGCTATCAGTCCGCCATCGGCGCGACGGGACAATCGATTCAGATTGTTCCGCAATTCCGGATGAAGTACAATCCGACGCTCGAGAGTGTGAATCTCTTCGTGCCGGGACTCATCGCGCTGGTGCTCACGCTCATCACCGCGTTGATGACCGCGATCTCCCTGTCCCGGGAAAAGGAGCGCGGCACGCTCGAGATACTGCTTGTTTCGCCGTTGCGGCCGTGGCAGATAATTCTTGGCAAGGTGCTGCCGTACCTCCTTCTCGCATTCGGCAACGTGGTTACCGCGCTCCTGGCGGCGTGGGCGGTGTTTCATGTTCCATTTCGCGGAAGCCTCATCCTGCTGCTCGTTTCGAGTGTGCTGTATTCGATGGTCGGCCTGGCGCTTGGCGTTCTCATCGCCGCGCTGACGTCGTCGCAGCGCGCAGCAATGCTTGGTGCGTTGGTGGGAACGATGCTTCCAAACACGCTGTTGTCGGGGATGATATTTCCGATTGCGAGCCTGCCCGGCTGGTTGCGGCCGATCACGTATCTCGCGCCCGCGCGGTGGTTCATCGTGATCGCGCGCGGTATCATGCTCCGGGGAGTTGGTGTCGCGTATCTCTGGAGGGAGCTTGTTGTACTGACCGTGATGCTGGTGCTTCTGTTCGGCGCAGCGGTGCGAAGCTTCAATGCGAGGCTTGCCTGACGTGCGGGTGCTTCGCTTCCTGCTCCGCAAGGAGTTTCTTCAGATATTCCGGGATCGCACAATCGTTGGGATGCTGTTCGTCATGCCGGTGATACAGCTTCTCATTCTCGCAAACGCGGTGACGTTCCAGGTGACGAGCGCGCGAATGTATGTAGTCGACGAGGATCACAGTCCCGTGTCGCGTGGCGTGGTAAGCCGCCTTGCCGCATCCGGCCGCTTCGTTCGCTCGGAGGCGTCGCCTTCGACGGCTCGCGGGGACAGCGCGATGCTGGATCGCCGGGTGGACATGATAGTCGTGATTCCGGAAGGGTTCGCCCGGGACATCGTGGCAGTGCACCGGGGGTCGGTACAGCTCATCTTCAATGCGGAGGATGGCGCAGCGGCCGGCGTGATGCAGTCGTACGCAAGTGCGATACTCGCACGCTACGGAACCGAGCTCGGTGCCGGTACGCTGCCGGTACAATCCGCGATCATGTCATCGGGTACCAATCCCGTACCGACGCGGGGAGCGGCTGTCATCGAAGTGCGCCGCCGCGGCTGGTACAATCCCAATCTCGACTACCGTGCATACATGGTACCGGGCATTCTCGTAGTTCTGGTGACAATGATTGGGACTCTTCTGACGGCGATGAACATCGTGCGTGAAAAGGAAGCCGGAACTCTGGACCAGCTCAACGTTACTCCGATCAAGCGGTCGACGTTCATTGCCGCCAAACTGATTCCGCTCTGGACCATTGCAATGGCAGATCTTGCGATCGGCCTGGTTGTGGCACGTCTGGTGTTTCACGTCCCGATGCGTGGCAGCCTTCTGCTGGTCTTTTTTGCTGCGACCATCTATTTGATCGGCGCGCTCGGGATCGGGCTGTGGATATCGACGGTTGTGGAAACTCAGCAGCAGGCGATGTTCGTCACGTTTGCGCTGCTGATGGTGTATCTCCTCATGAGTGGTCTGTTCACACCTGTGCGGGGGATGCCGATGTGGGCACAGTGGTCCGCGGAGATCAATCCCATTGCGCATTTTGTCGCTCTGATGCGGTCGGTGTTGCTCAAGGGATCGGGGCTGCGCGATGTTGCCGGGCATCTTGCGGCTCTTGGTGCGATCGGGGCGGCGGCACTAGGAATAGCGGTACGGCAGTACCATAAGAGTTCGGCGTGAGGTGGGATCGGCGCGCGTCTTGCAGCGCGTGCATCTCCTGCCAGTGGTATATTGATAAACGCGGTATTTGCAACCGGAGTCGTTCCAATGGCTTCCCAGAACTGCACACATCTCGGCCAGGTTCGTGACGTTCAGGCGCTCACGCCGAATGGATGTGAAGAGTGCCTCAAGATGCATAGTGGATGGGTGCATCTCAGGCTGTGCCTCGAGTGCGGTCACGTCGGCTGCTGCGATAGCTCGCCGAACAAGCATGCGACCAAGCACTTTCATCATACGGGCCATCCAGTTATGCGCTCATTCGAGCCCGGTGAGGATTGGGGCTGGTGTTACGTGGATGAGATGATGTTCGAGCCCGCGCCTCGGGCAAGCTGAGACAGTGAGTCCGGGAGAATCCATCGCCGGGCAGGTGGACGAGGTCTGGCCTGCGCTTCCGATAGCGTCGTGGGCCGATACGTTCGCGACACTTCACATGATGACGCAGATCGTCGGCAAGACACGGCTTGCGCTTGCGCCGATGCAGAATCACTGGTGGCAGGTCACGCTGTATGTCACGCCTCGCGGACTCACGACGTCAGCCATGCCTTACGGTCAGCGCACCGCCGCAGTGGAGTTTGACCTCGTCGATCACAATGTAAGGATCCAGACGAGCACGGGCGCTTCCAAGGCGATACCGCTGGTATCCAGGCCGGTGCGCGAATTCTACCTCGAGTATCTCGATGTGCTGCGCGCACTCGATATCGACGCGCGGATCAACGGAACCCCTGTCGAAGTCGTGACCGCCATTCCATTTGCGCGGGATACGGAGCACGCATCGTACGATCCGGACTGGGCGAATCGATGGTGGCGTGC
>DATBNQ010000015.1:0-71664 GCA_036554185.1 Gemmatimonadaceae bacterium
GGACAAGGACTGGTATGGGATGATCGACGCTCTGGCGCCGGTGACCGCTCGTTTCATCATCACGCAACCACTCAGCGCACCGCCTGAGCGCGCGTGGGATCCGCTGTTGGCCGCGGCGCATGCCAACGCGTGCAAGGTTCCGGTCTCTCTGGATCCGGACTTCCGGGTTGCGATGGCTCGCGCGCGGGAGCTTCCGGGCACGAAGGTCGTGTGCGGCTCGTTTCACACGGTTGGTGACGCCATGGGGATTCTGGGGATAGATCCGGGTGCGGCGGTGTCTCGCCTGGCTCGTGACTGACGCGGGATTTCGGGAGACGTTTTGGTGGCTGCGTTCAGCGCCGTACTGAAGCGCTGGTGGTAGCAACCGCCTGCCGGACCGAATAGGTTTGGACGATGGCGCACACGACACTCCCGGGTTTCCGAGATTTTTACCCGGAGCAGTTGGCCGAGCGGGCGCACGTGATGCGGGCATGGCGCGAGGTTGCCCGGCGGTACGCGTTCATGGAATATGACGGGCCGCCGCTCGAGTCCCTCGATCTGTACACGGCGAAGAGCGGCGATGAAATCGTCGGCCAATTGTACAACTTTACCGACAAGGGCGGCCGCGAGGTTGCGCTTCGGCCCGAGATGACGCCGACATTTGCACGGATGGTTGGCGCGCGGGCGAACTCGTTGCGCAAGCCTACCCGGTGGTTTTCGATGCCGCAGCTTTTTCGTTACGAGCGACAGCAAAAGGGACGTCTCCGCGAGCATTACCAGCTGAACGTCGACATTGTCGGCGAGGGCGGCGTGGCCGCGGATGCGGAATTGGTTGCCTGCGCCATCGACATCTGCCGCGAACTGGGGCTTACGTCCAGCGAGGTCGTCGTGCGTGTCAGCGACCGACGCGTGATGCATTCGTATCTCGGTGCCCTCGGAATCCCGGAGAGCGCGTTTAAAGCCGTGCTGGGCGTCGCGGACAAGCTTGCCCGGCAGCCGCGCGCGATTTCGATGGAGAAGCTTGCCGCCGCCGGTCTCAACGAGGTTCAGGTCGCCACCGTGCTGGAGATCCAGCGGGCAACTCTTGACACTGTCTCCGCCGCGATTCGTGCAACGTCAGCGACGGGAAACGAGCACGTCGACGAGCTGCGCAATTTCTTCGAGTACGTCGCGTGTCTCGTTCCGGATGGTCCGGCGTGGCTGCAGTTCGATCTTTCAATCGTGCGCGGTCTGGCGTACTACACCGGGGTGGTGTTCGAGCTCTTCGATCGGTCGGGCGAGTTTCGCGCGATCTGTGGCGGGGGGCGGTACGACAATCTCCTCGACGCGATTGGCGGAGCTGCACTTCCCGCGCTCGGTTTCGGGATGGGTGACGTGGTTCTGACGGAATTACTTCGCGCCCGGAAGCTTTTGCCGCCCACGGCACAATCCGTTGATTACTGGCTCACGGCCGACGACGACGTTCCCGTGACTCGGGTAATGGCGGAGGCAGCGTCGCTCCGAGCGGAGGGATTCTCCGTGGAATATGCGCTCAGAAGGCAATCAGTATCCAAGCAGCGCAAGGCTGCAATTGGCGCTGGCGCGCGCAACATAATTCATCTGACAAATTCGGCGGCGACATGAATCTCATGTGTGACACCGTCAGATCTCCCAAATACTTCATCGATGGCTGACGAAAAAAAGCTTCCAACCCGCGCGCAGGATTTCAGCGCCTGGTACAACGAACTTGTCGTGCGCGCTGAGTTGGCGGACTACGCGCCCGTACGCGGCTGCATGGTGATTCGCCCCAACGGTTACGGCATCTGGGAGCGGATGCAGCGCCAACTGGACGACATGTTCAAGGCCACGGGGCATCAGAACGCGTATTTCCCGTTGTTGATTCCTCAGAGCTTTCTTCAGAAGGAAGCTCAGCACGTGGAAGGGTTCGCGCCCGAAACTGCGGTCGTGACGCACGGTGGGGGCAAGAAACTGGATGAGCCGCTGGTCATCCGGCCGACTTCGGAGACGATCATCTACTCGATGTTCGCGAAGTGGGTACAGAGTTACCGGGATCTACCTCTCCTCATCAATCAGTGGGCCAACGTGGTTCGCTGGGAGATGCGCACGCGACTTTTCCTCCGCACGCTGGAGTTTCTCTGGCAGGAGGGTCACACAGCGCACGCAACCGAAGCGGAGGCCGAAGAGGAGACGCGACGCATGCTGGGCGTGTATCGCGATTTCATGGAAGGGTGGATGGCGATGCCGGTTGTTACCGGTCGAAAAAGCGAGTCGGAAAAATTCGCGGGTGCGCTGCGTACGTATTCGTGCGAGGCGATGATGCAGGACAACAAGGCACTCCAGGCTGGGACGTCGCACAACCTCGGACAGAACTTCGCGCGGGCGTTCGATCTCACGTTCCAGACAGAGGCTGGCGAGCTCGACTTTGCGTGGAACACAAGCTGGGGCGTGTCGACGCGAATGGTTGGTGGTCTCGTCATGACACACGGAGACGACAGTGGTCTCGTGACGCCTCCGCTGCTTGCGCCCATCGAGGTTGTCATCGTCCCGATTTATCGTACAGACGAGGATCGTGCGCGCGTTCTCGAAGCCGCGATGCGGATAAAGGAGTCACTTGGCTCGTGGGAACGGCGCTCGCCGGCGCGGTTGCGGATACATGTTGATGGACGCGAAGGGATCAAACCGGGCGCGAAGTATTACGAGTGGGAGCTGCGTGGAATTCCGTTGCGGATGGAGATCGGTCCGCGCGACCTGGATTCAGGCCAGGCAGTTCTGGTCCGGCGCGATACGAGGGAGAAGCGCGCATTCCCGCTCGACACCATCGGTGAAAGCATCAACGACATGCTCTCGGCGATCCAGGAGAATCTGCTGGAGACCGCGCGCAAGCGGCGCGAGAACAACAGCGTTCGCGGCAACATTACATACGATCGATTCCGTGAGATCATGGATGGCGACGGTGCGTTCGTATACGCCGGCTGGTGCGGCTCTGCCGAATGCGAGGCGAAGATCAAGGACGAGACCAAGGCAACGATACGGGTGCTGCCGGACGAGGAGTTCTGCTCTGCCGAGGCACCAACGACGTGTCTGATGTGCGGAGAGCCGGCTGTTGCCGAGGCGCTGTGGGCCAAAGCGTACTGACGCTGGCGGGCTATGGGCGGCGCGATGGCGCATTGTGGTGCGAGGGCGTTTCGCTCGACGAAATTGCGCAGCGCGTCGGAACGCCGACGTACGTATACAGCGCCGCCACGATACGCAATCGGGTCGAGCGGCTGACTGCAGCGCTCGCGGGCTTGCCGGTACACATCCACTACAGTGTGAAGGCCAACTCGTCGCGGGCAATCCTGTCGCTCCTCAAGTCGCTTGGCACGGGGGTGGACATCGTTTCGGGCGGGGAACTTCACCGTGCACTTACAGCCGGCTTCGAGGGACCCGACATCGTCTTCAGCGGCGTCGGAAAGACGACAGTCGAACTGGAGCGCGCGGTCCGCGCGGGTGTGAGAAGCATCAATGTGGAATCGGAGGGTGAGCTCGCCGCACTCCAACAGATCGCCGAGCGGCTTCATCTTGTCGTTCCCGTAGCGCTTCGCATAAACCCCGATATCGCAGTCGACACTCCGCACCGCTACACTCGGACCGCTGAGCGCGGGATGAAGTTCGGGATCGCGCACGACAGCGCAGTGGAGATCGCGCGAGCGATGGTGGCCATGCCGAACCTGAAACTTGTTGGCCTGGCTGCGCATCTGGGCTCGCAGATCGACGACGCGTCCCCATACGCGAGGGCGGCGGAGGTGCTGGTCGCGCTCAAGCGCAGGATCGAGGATGCGGGAATCGCGACCATATCTACGCTCGATCTCGGTGGCGGCCTGGGCATCGCACCGTCCGAAGAGAATGAGTCGTACCTGGACGCATTCGCCGACGCCCTTGGTGTTGCAGCGGCAGAGCCGGGAATCGAGATTCTGATCGAGCCGGGTCGCTTTATAGTCGCGGATGCCGGGGTGCTGCTTACTCGGGTGTTGTATCGGAAACGGAGCGGCGGTACGGAGATCGTCATCACCGATGCCGGCATGAACGATTTCATCCGGCCGTCGCTGTATGAGTCGCTGCACGCGATAGAGCGCGTGGACTCTGCGGCCGAGGCGACATTGCTCGCGAACGTTGTCGGTCCCGTCTGTGAGAGTGGCGATTTCTTCGCAACCGACAGACTGATCCCGGAGGTGGCGCCGGGAAAGTTGCTCGTGGTACGCACGGCCGGTGCCTACGGATATTCCATGGCATCGAATTACAATTCACGACCGCGTCCCGCTGAGGTGCTGGTGGACGGCGACCGGTTTGCGTTAATCACTGAGCGCGAGTCCGACGCGGATCTTACACGCCGAGAGATATCTGCGCCGCAATGGATCGAGGACTGATGCGAGTCGGAATACTGGCCGATACACACGATCGTGTTCCCGCGATCGCCGAGCTTGTAGCGAGAATGATCGCTGGGGGTGCCAGCCTGCTGATGCACGCGGGCGATCACTGTTCGCCCTTTTCGCTGACGCCCGTCAACGACGCAAACATTCCGATGCTCGGAGTGTTTGGCCGGAACGACGGCGATCAGGAAGGTCTGTCCGCGGTCGCGGCGCAAGGAGTCGGTACGGAGCTGTATGAGTCGCCGCACAGCTTTGAAGTGTCAGGCAAGCAGATTCTGATCGTGCATGACATCGGCGAGGTGCATCAGCGATCGCTCGACAACCATCAGTTCGTATTTCACGGAAGCTCGCATCAGGTGGAAATGAAGAGTCGTGGCGACACCCTCATCCTCAACCCGGGCGAGGCGTGCGGGTGGTTGTACGGATCGTGTACGGCCGCACTCGTTGACCTCCAGACGCGCGAAGTAGAGATCATCAAATTGTGAGAGCTGGATGACGCAGGAAAGAATTCTGATTCTTGATTTTGGCGCGCAGTACACGCAGTTGATCGCGCGACGCGTTCGAGAGGCGCGTGTTTACTGCGAGATTCACCCTCCGACGCGGACGCTCGAATGGATTCGCGAGTGGCAACCGTCAGGAATTATTCTGAGTGGCGGACCCAACTCGGTCTATGGCGAGGCGGCGCCAACTGCCGATCCTGCATTGCTTGGGGTGGCGCCAGTACTCGGCATCTGCTATGGGATGCAGCTCATCGCAAAGCTGTCTGGCGCGACGGTGCTGCGAGCTGGCAAGCGTGAATACGGACGCGCCGAGGTGTGCGTCACGGAGTCGGACGCGCTGTTTGCAGGCTTCGAGACTGGTGAATGCCTGCAGGCCTGGATGAGCCATGGAGATCACGTGGAGTCGCCACCCGACGGATTCGTCGTGACCGCACGGAGCGGCGCGAATCCCGTGACTGGATTCCGCCACGAATCGCGGCCGATATTTGGCGTCCAGTTCCATCCCGAAGTTGCACATACGCCGCGCGGTCGCGAGCTGATCGAGAACTTTCTGTTCAGGATCTGCGGTGTGCATCCCACGTGGACACCTGGATCGTTCGTCGACCGGGAAGTGGCACGGGTCGGAGAGCTTGTGGGGGATGCGAGGGTGATCTGTGGACTGTCGGGCGGCGTGGACTCGTCCGTTGCTGCTGCGCTCGTGCATCGTGCCGTCGGCGACCAGCTCACTTGCATCTTCGTCGATACGGGATTGTTGCGTCTTCACGAACGGGAGCAGGTTGAGCGCACGTTCCGCGCACACATGGGGGTCAATCTCATCACGGTGGATGCGCGGGCCGAGTTTCTTGGCGCGCTGGCCGGTGTCGAAGACCCTGAAACAAAGCGGAAGATCATCGGCCACACGTTCATAGACGTGTTCGAGGCCACCGCTGCGACGGTCGGTGACAACGTGCGCTTCCTGGTGCAGGGAACTCTCTATCCGGACGTGATCGAATCGTTCTCGCCGACGGGCGGTGCGTCGGTAACGATAAAGACGCATCACAACGTCGGCGGGCTGAAGAGCGACATGAAGTTCACGCTCATCGAACCGTTGCGCGAGCTCTTCAAGGATGAGGTTCGCAACGTTGGTCGCGAGCTTGGATTGCCGGAAGAGATGGTTGGACGACACCCGTTTCCGGGGCCCGGTCTCGCGATTCGTGTGCTCGGCGACGTAACGGAAGAGAAGCTTGCCGTTCTTCGTCGGGCCGACGCCATCTATCTGGACGAGATCCGGTCCGCGGGGCTGTACGACGAGATATGGCAGGCGTTCGCCGTGTTGCTCCCCATTCGCAGTGTCGGTGTAATGGGTGACGAGCGGACTTACGAGAACGTCCTCGCACTTCGTGCAGTCACGAGCACTGACGGAATGACCGCGGACTGGTATCCGTTTCCGTACGAGGTCCTAGGCAGGATATCGAATCGGATCATGAACGAAGTTGACGGAATCAACCGAGTGGCGTATGACGTAAGCTCGAAGCCGCCGGCCACTATCGAGTGGGAATGACTCCGATCGCGGGGTAGTCTGTGCAAACGACGGCGGGCCGGTGGCCCGTCGTCAACGCCACTACACGCCCTTTTCCTTCAGCAATGCCATGAATTGGGAAGGCTCGGTGAGAGCGGTGAGCCGCTCCGGAACGTCGGATTCCTTGCTGAACTGAGCGATCTTGCCGAGTACAGGCAGGTACTGGTTGGATACTTCGAGTGGGGGCGCAACGATCAGGAAGAAGTAGTAAACCGGCTTCTCGTCGATGGCCTTGAAATCCACGCCGGCCGGCTTTCGGCCGAAGGCGACGCGAAGCTTGTTGACGACAAGCGACCGGCAATGCGGAATCGCGATGCCGCGGCCAATTCCAGTGGAGCCGAGATTTTCCCGGCGTTTGAGCATTTTGAACAGCATTCCTTCGGACTTTTCGTCCAACTTAAGGAGCGAAATGAGCTCGCGAAGGATGTCGTCCTTATTGTCGGCCTTGAGGTCGAGAGATATCGCGTCTTCGGAGAAGAACTCGCGTAGTTCCATGTCGGTCGTTGCAGGCGGGGCAGAACTGGGTGAACCGTCCAAGCTACGTTCGAGCGACGCGAGAGTCAAATACTCGCGTTGCCGGGGGCACATGCGAACATTAGCTTGGAGGTATGCCCCGGGATTTCCCCTTTCCGCTTCGCGGTGACACACCGCTCTACCTGGCGCCCATGGCCGGCGTGTCCGAGTCCCCGTTCAGGCGTATCTGTCGCAGGTTTGGGGCGGACGTCGTGGTGACGGAATTCCTGTCTGCGGAAGCGATTCGCCGGGAGAATGAGGCGACGCTGGCCAAGCTCCGGTTCGGGGCTGATGAGCGCCCGATCGGCGTACAGATATTCGGCGCTGACGTTGCGGCGATGGGCGACGCTGCCCGGCTTGTCTCGGATGTGTTTCAACCGGAATTCATCGACATCAATTTCGGCTGTCCCGTGAAGAAGGTTGTAAAGCGTAACGGCGGGTCGGGCTGCCTGAAGGATCTTGGTCTCGTGGAGTCGGTGATTCGGGCCGTTTCCGCGGCGACGCCCTTGCCGGTCACAGTAAAGATTCGAAGTGGCTGGAGTGAGGAGATGCGGGACCCAGTGACTATCGCTCTGCGGTGCCAGGATGCCGGCGCAAAGGTGCTCACACTTCACCCGCGTACGCGGGCGCAGATGTACAGCGGGGCTGCGCGATGGGATGAGATCGCTGCCGTCGTGAGCGCGCTCGAAATTCCGGTGCTCGGCAACGGCGACATCAAGACACCGGAGGATGCGGTGAAGATGCAGCGCCAGACTGGGTGCGCCGGCGTGATGATCGCCCGCGGGTCGTTCGGGCAGCCGTGGATATTCAACCAGACACGCGATCTTCTCGAGGGCCGGGAGAAGCGTCCGGCGCCGCCGGTGAGCGAGCGATTCGCGATAGCGCTGGAGCACGCCCACATGGCGGACGAGTTCGAGCTGGATCCGCGCGGCGCGGCCGTCGAATTTCGTAAGCATCTTGGGTGGTACGTGAAGGGCTTGCCCGGTTCAGCCGATCTGCGCAAGCGGCTGTACGCGGTACACTCGGTGAGCGAGGTGGAAGCAATTTTCGGAGAATACCTTTCCTCGCCCTTTATCACTCGCGATGAAGACACTAGCGACACGGCCGATGCTACCGCGATCGACGCAGTCGCCGCGGCCGCATAGTCCCGAACAACAGCACTCGGTGACCCATACGCCGATCACGGATGTCCTCTCGGATGTCCGTGAGCTTCTCGGCGGCATGCAGGCGTCAATCTGGGACGCGACCGATCCGAACTCACAGCCCGTACTCCTGGATTTCGTCAGCGCAGACTCCACGAGCCCGGAACTCGACGACAGGAGTTCCGGCCTCATCATCTGGGCGGCCCACCAGAAAGTCGGAGAGATGTGTACAGACGGCGAACGGGTAGGTTTTGCCGCGACCCCGCTGCCGTCGCAGAACACAACAAGGCACGTCCTGGCCGTCGGTGCGCGCGAACGAACGGAGTTGCGGCTTCCCAGAGAGCAGCTCAGGACCTGGCTACCGCGACTCGCGCGCCGGTTGGCTACGCTGAGATCGCTACTCGATGCGCAGTCAGCGGCAACCCAGGGAGAGCGCAACGCAGACCTGTTACTTCTCACCGCAACGCAGCTTCAGGACCAGCGCAGCATCGGCGATCTTGGTGCGTCGTTGTGTACTGCGGCATCGCACATGATGGGGACGAAGCGAGTTGCTCTTGTTCGCTGGAATGCGGCGCGCGCATCGGGAGAGGTTGCATATGCGATTCGCGGTCATCTGGTGCCAACTGGATCGGTAGTGACCCCGGAGAGCCAGGTTGGCGCGGCATGCGTGGGCGATTACCCGGTGTTGATCGAGGACGCGCGCGACAGATCCAGGGGTTTTGTCGTGTTCGGCGGCGACGAGGAGCAGCATCCGCTGGGTGCGCTCGCGATCATTCCTCTTCGTGGCATCGACGGTGTCATCGGTGCGCTCGTCATGGAAAGCGAATCACCGATCCCGATCACGCCGACCGACGCCAAGAATCTCCGCCTTCTTGGCGTCATGGCGGCGCACGCCCTAGAAACGGTCTGGGAGATAGAGGAGATCAATCGCAGAGCCCGCACCGACGCGCTCACTGGGCTGGCCAACCGGCAGCAGTTTGAGGAGCGGCTGTCTCGGATTGTCCTGGAGACGAATCGCTTCGGAGGCTCCTGCACCCTCATCGTCATCGACATCGATCGCTTCAAGCAGGTGAATGACACTTATGGCCATCAGACGGGTGACGAGGTTCTCAAGCGGGTAGCGATCGTACTGCAGGAGGAAGTGCGCAACGTCGACCTTTGCGCGCGCTACGGGGGTGAAGAAATGGCGCTATTGCTTCCCCAGACCGATCTGGCGGGCGGATGCCAGCTGGCGGAGCGACTGCGCAGTGCAGTTGGCGACAAGCCTGTTGTGATTGGGGGCCGCGAGATTCACGTGACCATCTCGCTCGGTGTTGCCACTTATCCGGAGGGCGCGCGCGATCGCGACGAGCTTTTCAGCGCGGCCGACAGGGCCCTTTACGGCGCGAAAAGGGCGGGGCGGAACAAGGTTGTGGCCGGTGGGTTATAGATAGATGTGGCAACGCGTTAGCGGCCACCATCTAAAGTGATCTGGGAGCTCCCAGGGACGGAGTAATAGGCAGCGTGCCCATTGCGGGATCTGAGCCCGTGGGGTTACGCGGGGTGTTATCTTTACATACGGGGGCGACCGGCTTCGACGGGGTTGGTGAAGCTGTGGCCGCGTGCCGAGGTTCCTGGAACCTCGTAAAAAAATCTGGGAATTTTCACAACTGCCAACGACAACTTGGCCCTGGCTGCGTAACCTGCTGTAAAGCGGTTACTGCACCTGCCTGAATCGGAGCGCTCCTGACGCGCCGACCAGGTATTGCAAATTCGGGATAGTGGCTAGGGGCGGTTTCCCCTTAATCGCGAAATAACAGGAACCTTGTCCAGTCGTAGCCCCGCCTTCCGGGTCGCGATTGGAGAGACAAAAAAGCGAAGGCTACGCACGTAGATGCTGTGGTGAATCTTGCTTCGGACCGGGGTTCGAATCCCCGCGCCTCCACTTCGACACAAAACGCCGATTACGGGTCAGACCGTGATCGGCGTTTTTGCCTTTCTGCGAAAGATGAATTCCGGGGCCAATGCCACGCCAATCAGCGTGGTCGGAATTATCTGCAGGGCCTGAATGAGTACCGCCACACCGACCGCACTGGCTTCGTTGGTGCCAAAAGGCGCGGTTGCGAGTGCATAGGCGAACTGGAAGAAGCCTACATTTCCTGGTGTCGCGCGGACGATCAGGGAAACGTTGACGGCCAGAAGAGCGGCGAGGCTTCCCTGAACGGGAAGGTGGATATGCGCGGCTCGAGCCGCATACGCGAAGGTTGCGAGCTGGCAAAGCCACGCAACGATCGTGAGTAGCAGGAGTGGAACCATTCGCTTGCCCGTAGCGAGTTCACGCATGCTGCCGCCGAATTCGCGGAGCCATGCAAGTGTGCGCGCGCGCCAGCCGCGAGGTTTCACACGCCGCTCCGGGACATGCTCAGGCTCGGCGTCGGGGGCCGTCCGTGCCAGCCAGATCAGGGCGACGGTGATGGCAATCAGAGCGATCAACACCGGCCACCGCAGCGTCTCGAATTCCGCAGGCAGTTTGAACACCGCGAGGCCCACCGCGAGCATCACGATGAACCCGATCGGGTCGAAGAGGCGGTCAAGCGCCGCGGTAGCGAGTACGCGTGCGGCGGGAACACCACTGGAGCGAGTGACAAAAACAATGCGAGCTGCGTCTCCACCGTTTGCGACGAGCACGTTATTGAGGCCCGCACCAGCGAATGTCGCTCGCATGCAGAGCGCGAGCGATGGCGAGCCCACGGCGCGGAGGAGAATCCACCATCTCACACCTCGCGCAACGAGCGAGAGCAGATTCACCGCGAGCGCGGCCAGGAGGAGGGGACGCGATGCGGTGATCATCGCATGCCAGGCCTGTCCCCAGTCAACCTTGCGCGCGAACACGATCAGCAGGACGATGATCGCTGCGGACAACGCCAGACGAACCCACCTGCCGATCCTCACTTTATTCATTTAGGTAGTGTGGCGAATGTGAAGCCGCGGAGGTGAAGCTCCTTCACGATGCCGGGAACAGCAGCGGCTGTCTGCGTACGATCTCCAACGGGATCGTAGCCATCACCATCATGGAGTAGCAAGATGTATCCCGGCCGCGCTCCATCCACCGTTCTACGCGCGATTACTTCGGCTCCGGGGAGATCGGTGTCCCAGACGCCTAGCGACCAGCCGACGGTCGTCTCGCCCAGGTCCCGCGCTATCGGCGTGACCCACGGGCTACGGAATCCATGTGGCGCCCGAAAGAACGCTGGTGTGACCCCGCACGCGGATTCGACTGCGCGCTTTCCGCGTCCCAGGTCCTCGCGCACGTATGGAATCCCGCGAAATTGCAGCTTGCGGTGGAAATATCCATGATTGCCGATCTGATGGCCCTCGGCAGCCGCGCGACGCGCAATCTCCGGCCATCGTTCCACATGCCGGCCCAGAAAGAAGAACGTCGCCTTTACCCCCTCACTTCCGAGCGCGTCGAGAATCAGCGGAGTCGCGTACGGATTGGGGCCGTCATCGAAGGTGAGCGAGACCTCGCGACCCGACGTGGGAAGGTGATGCAGGACGGAGCCGAAGACGGGACTGTTTCTGTAGAACGCCCCGTACGTGGCCGTCCCCGCCGCGGCAAGCGCGGCGGCTACGGAAAGGATCATGCCGCCGCTGAACGCCGCGCTAGAACGCTATCGTATTGTTCGAGGACTCGCTGTGTAACGCGAGGCCATGAATACTGTTGGGCCTCGCGGCGGCCGGTCTTGCCGAGTCGGGTTCTAAGTGTCTCATCGTCAAGGAGAGCGACAATGGCGTCGGCAAGCGCGTCTCGATTGCCGCATGGCACCATCAAAGCTTCCCGCCCATCCTTGACGACGTCGCGGAATCCGAGAATGTCGGAGCAGACCACCGGCGTCTCGCACGCCATCGACTCGAGCAGCGTGATACCGAACGATGCCTTGGTGGTGGGACACGCATACATTGCCGCGTGTGCGTAGTAGCTGGGTCGTCCCTTCAGCACGGAACCGACAAAGCTGATGTCGGCGTCGCCGCCGGCTGCGCGATAGTAGTGCTTGCGAAGGGGACCGTCGCCCACGACGACCAGCTGAGCCTCCCGCCCCTTGCCGCGGACGCGCTTGAATGAATCAATGAGTGTGGTGAGACCGTTGCGAGGATCGAAGCGACCGAGGAAGAGGATGGCTGGCACGTCGCGACGCATGCCGGGAGGATGTGGTACGTGTGGATTGAAGAGATTGACGTCGATGCCGTTCGGAATGATGGTCCAATCTGCCTCGAAATATCGATCCAGCGCTATCGTCGTCGAGTGAGATACTGCAATCGCTACGTCGAGCATGTCCAGCCGCCGTTGAAAGTACTTGCGGCCGAGCTGGTAGCCGAGTGACTTGTCGAAGTAGGTGTGAAACGTACCGATGGTCGGACAGTCAGCTTCCTCGATCGCGAGCATCGGCAGGACTGGACTGAGCGGAGAGTGAACGTGGACGATATCGTATCGTCCCTCATGCAGTACGCGCCGCATGTCCTTGCGCACGGAGAGTCCCACGGTGATGCGGGCCTGCGAGCCGTTGGCGTAAATCGGCTGACTCCGCCCAATGCGAATCACTCCGTGCTCCGGAAGCGCGCCGGGCAGATTGGACGTGATGATGTCGACGTGATGGCCGAGCTTGCGTGCTTCACGCGCAAAGAAGTGGACGTGCTCGCAAATCCCACCGAGGTGCGGGTAGTAGTACTCGGTTACCAGCGCGATCCTGAGCGGACGCGGTGGCGTGAGGCTCAGGACTGGCGGGGGGCCGGCGACGGCCGTCGCAGAGTAGGCGCTAGCGGTCAGGGGAGGCCTCTAGTGCAGCATGTGCAGCGGCGAGCCGAGCGATGGGAACGCGATAGGGTGAGCATGAGACGTAGTCGAGGCCGATGGCGTGACAGAAAGCCACCGAACGCGGCTCGCCTCCGTGCTCGCCGCAGATACCCAACTTAATGCCCGGGCGGGCGTTTCGCCCGTCCTCGACGGCCATGCGTATCAGGCGGCCAACCCCGACGGTGTCCAGAGTCTGAAAAGGATCATCCGGAA
This sequence comes from Gemmatimonadaceae bacterium, assembly GCA_036554185.1. Classification (GTDB taxonomy): domain Bacteria; phylum Gemmatimonadota; class Gemmatimonadetes; order Gemmatimonadales; family Gemmatimonadaceae; genus Fen-1247. Next base: position 13,146 of record DATBNQ010000015.1, read on the forward strand.
AAATGCCACTTTCTACGTAAGAAGGAAGGAAGCGGCCCGCATCGTCGCGGCTGAGCCCGTAAGTCGTCTGCGTCAGATCGTTGGTCCCGAAGCTGAAGAATTGGGCCCGTTTGGCGATCTCTCCCGCAGTGAGGGCGGCCCTCGGGAGCTCTATCATAGTCCCGATAAGGTACGGAACGGTTTCCCCCATGACGCCGAGGACCTGGTCCGCGGCGTGTTCGAGGATGGCACGTTGATTGTCGAATTCGGCGACCGCGGAGACCAGGGGGACCATTATTTCGGGACGGACGTCTATTCCGCGCCGTTTGACCCGAACGGCGGCCTCGAAGATCGCGCGCCCCTGCATCTCCGTGATTTCCGGGTAGGTGATCCCCAGCCGGCATCCGCGATGGCCGAGCATTGGGTTGGTCTCTCTCAGGCCTTCAACGATGCGCTGGAGATCGTTGCGGGGGATATCGAGGCTTCTTGCGAGGAGCTTGCTCTCCTCGCCGCCATGCGGAAGGAACTCGTGGAGCGGCGGATCGAGCAGTCGGATGGTCACGGGTAGCCCATCCATTGCCTCGAAGATTCCCTCGAAGTCCACGCGCTGCATGGGAAGGAGCTTGGCAAGGGCGCGCCGGCGGCCTGTCTCGTCTCGTGCGATGATCATTTCGCGCATGGCGTGGATCCGCTCGCCTTCGAAGAACATGTGCTCGGTTCTGCAGAGCCCGATGCCTTCGGCGCCAAAGTTTCTCGCGGTGCGGGCATCGCGCGGGGTGTCGGCGTTGGCGCGGACCTTGAGCGTTCGCACCTCGTCGGCCCAGCCGAGCAACTCCGAGTAGGCCTGGTAGATCGGCGCGGCGCTCTCGCGCAGCGTCCCGTTGGTGACCTGGACGACTTCGCTGGGAATCGTCGGAAGCGCGCCCGCGAAGACTCGCCCGGTCGCGCCATCGAGAGTTATGTAATCACCCTCGTTGACCGTATGTTCGTCGACAGTAAAGCGGCGGTGTTCCAGATCGACGTGAATCTCGCGGCAGCCTACAACGGCGCACTTGCCCATTCCGCGCGCAACTACGGCTGCGTGGCTGGTCATCCCGCCGCGTGCTGTGAGTACGGCGCGCGCGGCGACGATGCCGTGAAAATCTTCGGGAGTCGTCTCTTCGCGCACCAGGATTACGGCCGTGCCCGCCGCGGCGCGCGACTCGGCGATGTCGGGATCGAAAACGGCGATGCCGCTGGACGCGCCGGGGCTCGCAGGGAGGCCGACGCAGAGTGGCTTGGCGCGCGCGGTCGGATCGATGATCGGGTGGAGCAGTTGATCGAGCTGGCCGGCCGGCACGCGGAGAACCGCGTCGCGTTTGCTGATCAGCCCTTCGGCCACCATGTCGCGCGCGATACGCACTGCTGCCGCGGCCGTGCGCTTGCCAGTGCGCGTCTGCAGCAGATACAGCGTGCCTCGCTCGACAGTAAACTCGATGTCCTGCATGTCACGGAAATGGCGCTCGAGGCGCGCCTGCGTATCCATGAGCTGTTCAAACGCCGCGGGCAACCGGTCGGCCATCTGATCGATGGCCATTGGTGTGCGGATTCCTGCAACAACGTCCTCGCCCTGCGCATTGATCAGGAACTCGCCGTAGAACTTGTGTTCGCCGGTTGATGGATCGCGGGTGAACGCGACGCCGGTACCGGAATCATCACCGAGGTTGCCGAACACCATCGCGACAATATTGACGCCGGTCCCGAGTGTTTCCGAAATGCCGTTCACGCGCCGATAATCGCGAGCCTTCTTGAGTGTCCACGAGCGCCATACCGCCTGGATGGCCCCCCAAAGTTGCTCGTTCGGCTCGGTGGGGAAGGGCGCGCCTGTCCGGTTGCGCACGATCGCCTTGAATTCCTCGACGAGGTTTCGAAGGTTGTCCTCACTCAGTTCGGCATCGGAGCTCACGCCGGCGGTCATGCGTTTCGCCGTCAGAAGGTGCTCGAAGCTGCTGCTCGGCACGCCCAGCACGACGTCCGCGTACATCTGAATGAATCGGCGGTACGAGTCGTAAGCGAAGCGAACGCTTCCACTGGCGCGAGCGAGACTCACAACCGTCCGATCGTTGAGTCCGAGATTGAGAATCGTCTCCATCATTCCCGGCATCGAGACAGATGCGCCCGAACGCACGGATACGAGCAAGGGGTTTGTCGGGTCGCTGAACTTCTTTCCGGAAACCGCTTCGAGTCGTGCGACGTTGGCCTCGACTTCGGCGTGAAGCTCCGGCGAGTACGCGCCATTCTCCAGATAGGAAATGCACTCGCCCGCCGCGATCGTGAACCCCGGAGGAACGGGAACACCGAGGTTGGTCATCTCGGCGAGGTTGGCGCCCTTGCCGCCGAGAGTTTCCTTCATGTCGCGCGCGCCTTCGGCCTTGCCTGCGCCGAAGAAGTAGACCTTTTGACTCACAGTCAGCAGCCGCAGCCGAAGCGAAGTTTGTCCGGGTCCGTCGGCGGTGCCGTTGGATAATCACCGGAGAAACACGCGTGGCAGAAGCCGTCAGGTCCATCGGGCACAGCGTTCAACATTCCGTCCAGCGACAGATACCCAAGTGAATCAACGCCGATGTGTTTCGCGATCTCCGGTATCGAAAAGTTCGCAGCTATGAGGTGCTCGCGGTTTGGCGTGTCGATGCCGTAATAGCAGGGACCGGTGACCGGTGGCGAACTGACACGCATGTGCACCTCGGTTGCGCCCGCGGCGCGAACCATCGCGACAAGTCCACGAGTAGTCGTCCCACGCACTATCGAGTCGTCGACCATGACGACGCGTTTGCCATCGAGAACTTCTCGCACCGCGTTGTATTTCACCTTGACCTTGGCGTCACGACCGGCCTGCTCGGGCTGGATGAATGTCCTGCCGACGTAGTGGTTGCGAATGAGCGCAAGCTCATATGGTAGCTGCGACTCCTCTGCAAATCCAAGCGCCGCAGAGTTGGACGAGTCGGGTACCGCGAATACGAGATCAGCGCCTGGCGCCGGCATCTCGCGCGCAAGCTGACGCCCGAGCGCGCGGCGGGCGCGGTCGACGGATCCGCCAAACACGCGGCTGTCAGGTCGTGCAAAATAGACGTATTCAAAAACACAACGCGTTGATGCTTTGCGCTCAAAGGGAAATATCGAGCGGATGCCGCCTGCATCCACAGCAATGATTTCACCCGGCGCGACTTCGCGGATTGCGGTCGCGTTCACAATATCGAGCGCACAGGACTCGGAGGCGAAAACGATAGCGCCATCGACTTCACCCATGACGAGTGGGCGCCACCCACGCGGGTCGCGCGCCGCGAGGAGGGTCTCACCGATCAGGGCGACGAGTGAATACGCGCCTTCGACCGGACCGAGGGCCGTCGCAAGCCGGATCTCGGGCGCGCCCTCCGTCGCCTTGGCGATGCGATGCACGATTACTTCGGAGTCGATCGTGGACGAGAATATCGAACCCGCGTCCTCGAGCTCGCTCCGGAGCTCGGTGGCGTTGATGAGATTGCCATTGTGAGCGAGAGCGATGTGACCGTCGCGTGAGCGCGCAAGTATCGGCTGAGCATTTTCGAGCGTGGAGCTGCCGGCGGTGCTGTAGCGAGTATGTCCGATAGCCAGACGCGCGTCGAGCGGAGCGTTTCGGGTGCTTGCCTCTGATATCAGTCCCATGGCGCGCGTCGCACGCGCAACCCCTTCGGGGCTTACTGACACCATCCCCCACGATTCCTGACCGCGGTGTTGCAGAGAATACAGTCCGAGTTGCGTCAGCGACGCGGCTCTGTCATCACCGAAAATACCGAATACTCCACACATCTAGACCATCACTCCTTCCGTTTCGTCGATTGCAGCGCTCTGCGGGGAGGCATCCATTATGCGCGGAATGGCAGTGTGATACGCCTCAGCGAGCTGATCGGTTCCAATGTTGATCACTCTTTGACCGACGCGAATCGCCAGTCCGTCCGATTGCGAGGTGACCGTTCCGATTATTCGTGCCGGAACAGAGTGTTTTGCGGCAATATCGAGCAATCGGTCGCACTCCCCCGACGAAACGACGACACGCCCCTGGGCCTCGCCAAAGAGCACGGCTCGAAGCGGGAGCGAATCCCACGCCGTCAGATCGATTTCTGCCCCGGTCATACGGGCCGGATTCGACATCAGACATTCCGCAAGGGCGATGGCAAGGCCGCCATCGCTGCAATCGTGCGCCGATGCAACAACGCCCGACTGGATCGCCTGGAGCAGCGTGTTGATCACGCTGCGCTCCCGGTCGAGGTCACATTGTGGAGGAGAGCCTGCCGTAACTCCGTGCACGGAGGCGAGATATTCGCTGGCACCAAGTTCGTTCGTGCAGTCGCCCAGGAGCACGATTGCATCACCAGCGTTGCGAAACGTGGACGGTGTGATGTATTCCAGCGAATCGATCACGCCGACCATTCCAATCACCGGCGTCGGATGCACACTCCCCGTGGGGCTCTCATTATAGAACGAGACATTACCGCCGGTGACAGGAGTATCGAGTGCTCGGCAGGCCTCGCCGATACCGGCGACGGCTTCGGTGAACTGAAAGAATACCTCCGGCCGTGTGGGATTCCCGAAATTCAGGCAGTTGGTAATTGCGAGCGGGCGCGCGCCCGTGCATGCAACGTTACGCGCGGCTTCGGCAACCGCGATGCGACCGCCGACACGCGGATCGAGCGCGACATATCGTCCATTGCAGTCAGTCTTAACCGCGATTGCTCGATCGGTACCACGTATGCGGAGCACCGCGGCATCACCGCCCGGTCCGACCACAGTGTTGGTTCGAACCGTCGAATCATACTGCTGAAAGGCCCATTGCTTGCTTGCGATGGTCGGGCCGGCGAGAAGTCTCAGGATGGTCCATGCAGGATCCGCTTCTTCGGGAAGCTCGGCGATTGCATCCACGTTCATGCCGCGAAGTCTGACGGTCTCCGCGCCTTCTCTTGCAGGGACGTCGTACCGAGGGCACTCGGTCACCAGTTGTGAACCTGGGAACTCGGCGACGATGCGATCTCCCTCGGTCACGCGGTAGACGGGCTCGGCGATCACCTTTCCGATGACCTCGGCGGTGAGGTCCCACTTGAAAAGAATCTCGCGGACTGCTTGCTCGTGTCCCTGATGCGCGACGACGAGCATCCTTTCCTGCGACTCGCTCAGGAGAATCTCGTACGGCGTCATCCCCGTTTCCCGGACCGGAACAAGGCTCGTGTCGATCGTGACTCCGACATCTCCGCGCGCGGCCATTTCCGCCGAAGACGACGTAAGTCCGGCAGCGCCCATGTCCTGAATCGCGACGATGTGGCCGCTCCGGATCAACTCGAGACTTGCCTCGAGCAGCAGCTTTTCAGTGAACGGATCGCCAACCTGAACGCGCGGTCGTTTTGCCTCACTCGCTTCCGACAGATCCTCGGATGCGAATGAAGCACCGTGAATGCCGTCGCGGCCGGTGCGGGCACCAACGCAAAGGATGGGATTGCCAATACCCTCTGCCTTGGCAAGGATCAGTTCATCCTCGCGCAACATTCCCACGCACATCGCATTCACGAGCGGATTGCCATCGTACGCTGCATCGAATACGATCTCACCCGCTACCGTCGGCACCCCGACGCAATTGCCGTAGTCGCCGATACCCTTCACGACGCCCGCGAAGAGATATCGATTGCGCGCGCTCTCGAGAGACCCGAATCGCAGCGAGTTCAGCATCGCGATCGGCCGCGCGCCCATCGTGAACACGTCACGCAGGATGCCGCCAACACCGGTGGCGGCGCCCTGGTAGGGCTCGATGGCTGACGGATGATTGTGCGACTCGATCTTGAACGCGATCGCGATTCCGTCTCCGATACTCACGACGCCGGCGTTCTCGCCGGGTCCCTGGATTACGGCTGCGCCCTCGGTCGGCAGCGTCCTGAGCGTATTTCGCGAGTGCTTGTACGAACAGTGTTCATTCCAGAGAGCGCTCACGATTCCGAGCTCGGTGAACGTCGGTGTTCTCCCGAGCATTCTGCAGACGCGGTCGAATTCGTCCGACGTCAGTCCATGTTCCTTTGCGAGTTGCAGCGTAACAGCCGGATCGCCGGGGCGGGGAAGCACGACGCTCATGTCAGGCCGCCACTCCGGCAAGCAGGCTGTGGAACAAGCCGAGTCCGTCCGGGGCACCGAGTAGCGGCTCGACCGCGCGCTCCGGGTGCGGCATCATCCCCAGCACATTGCCGTCGTCGTTCAGGATTCCCGCGATTGCGTTGACGGCGCCGTTGATGTTATCGTCGTCGCTTAGGCGCCCGTCGGGTGCGCAGTATCGGAATGCGACACGCCCTTCGTTCTCGAGGCGCGTCACGACTTCGCGGTCAGCCACGTAACGTCCGTCTCCGTGCGCGACCGGAAGTGACAGAACCTGTCCGGAGAAATATTCGTGCGTGAACATGCTCGTCGCGTTCTCGACTCGTGCGGTTATGACGCGAGAGATGAAGCGGCGGGAAATGTTGCGTACCAGCGCTCCGGGCAGCAGACCGGCCTCGCACGCAACCTGGAAGCCGTTGCAAATCGCAAGTACCGGCGCCCCGCGCTTTGCGTGCGCAACCACTTCATTCATGATCGGACTGAATCGGGCGATCGCGCCGGCCCGGAGATAATCGCCGTAACTGAATCCACCCGGCAGAACGACGACATCACAGTCCTGAAGATCGTGATCCTTGTGCCACAGATAGACCGCCTCCTCACCCAGTGCCGTCGCGGCAGCGTGATACGCGTCGTAGTCGCCGTTGGAACCGGGAAACGTTACGATTCCAAACTTCATGGTGCGGACCGTTGCTGCACTACCGGCGCTTCGAGCACGAAATCCTCGATCACCGGGTTTGCGAGGAGCTTCTCACACATTCGTTGCACCGCAGCTGTTGCTGCCTGGGCAGTCTCCGCATCGACGTCTACCGTCATGAAGCGCCCAATGCGCACGTCGACAACAGAATCGAAGCCCAGGCTCTTGAGGGCGCCGACTACCGCGGTGCCTTGCGGATCGAGTATTCCCGGGCGGGGGACAATCTGAACGGGAACGCGATATAACTGCACGAATACCTCAAGCCTCTGGTGAAGGTGGTTCCTGATCGCTATCGGAATTGCGATCAGGAGGACCGCGTCGCGGCCGACGACGGCGTTTCCTCCGGCGGGCAGCGCCGGGTAGCGTTGCAGCATCGCTGGATGTGAAGGCAAGCGATGCCGCGCCGGCTCTCACACGATGGGCGGGTTCGGCGCCATCCTGGGCATCAGTGTCATCGTCCGGTTCGTCTGCGGCGCGCAGTCCGACGAGCCCGAGAAAGACTGTCGAGCCGAGCCCATAGAGAACGTACGCGAGACAGGCAGGGAAGAAGAACTGCTTCGGAACGAAGAAGACGCCGATCACCGTGCCGACGATCACGACCGTACCTAGCAGGTCGCGGAGAGACTTGAATCCTACGTTGGGAACCGCGGGATATGATGCATCGCTGACCATTAGAGCGCCGAGTCCCGCCATCACGAAGCGGAGCATGACATGCCATGGGAGGTTGGCGATGTTGGTATCGTTGTAGAGCGGGGTCTGGCTGAACCAGTAGTACGTTGCGAGCGTCAGGCCCGCCGCCGGACTTGGCAATCCGTGAAAGTAGCGCTTCGCTCTCCCAGCCTGCTCGACGTTGAACCGGGCAAGCCTGAGAGCTGCACACGCGATGAACGCAAACGAAAAAACCCAATCCCAACCTTCACGATTGAGTACCGCGAAGTACATGATCATTGCCGGCGCGACACCGAAGGAGACGATGTCTACGAGCGAGTCGAGCTCGGAACCCAGCGGAGTACCGGTATTCGTCGCGCGCGCCACGCGGCCATCGAACACGTCGAATATGCCCGCGATCACAACGTAGAGTCCAGCGCGCGATGGATCGCCGCGCGAAGCCGCAACGATCGCGAATATGCCGAAAAACAGATTGGCGATCGTAAGGCCGCTCGGCAGCATGATGACCGCGCGTCGGATGGGACGCCTCCGCTGATGCGACGCCACAGCTCGCGCGTTCATCTTGCCAATTCCGCAATCACGGTGGTTCCAGCGGCTGTGATGTCGCCCAGCTTCACGTTCACTACCGATGCCGTCGGCACAAACACGTCGACACGAGAGCCAAAGCGAATGATGCCGAAGCGATCGCCCTGATGCGCTTCATCTCCGACCTTGCTGTAAGTCACGATACGCCGCGCGATAAGGCCGGCGATCTGCCGCGTGAGGATCCGAACGCCCGACGCAGTGGTAACGCCGACTGACATCTGCTCGTTCTCGAGGCTCGACTTTTCGGCGGCGGCGTTGAAGAACTTGCCCTTGTTGTACCAGACGAAATCCACGCGGCCATCGACCGGATATCGGTTGACATGAACGTTGAAGACATTCATGAAGATCGATATTCGTGTAGCTCGTCCCTGGATGAAGCGCGGCTCCTCGACGTCGGTGATCATCAGTACCTTACCGTCCGCCGGAGCGATGACGACATTCGGGCCACGGGGTCCGGTACGTTCGGGATCGCGAAAAAAGTAGGCGCACCACAGCGCCAGGACGGTGACGAGTACCGCCGCCAGCCACAGCGGCCATGACTTGAACTGAAGCGCGGCTGCGTATGCAATGACTACAAGCGCGACTCCGGTACCGATGAACGGCCATCCCTCGCGCGCGAAACTCAAGAGTTGTCTCCCAGCTGCAGTGACTCGCCGGTGATGCGCCGAAACGCCTCGAGATACCGGTTGCTCATCGCAAGTACGACATCATCCGGAATGTGCGGGCCAGGCGCCTCGCCATTCCACTCACCCTTGTCACGCAGATTTTGCAGGTAGTCGCGCAGCGGTTGCTTGTCAAAGCTCGGCGGCGTTGTGCCGGCGCGGTACGTATCGCGCGCCCAGAAGCGCGAGCTGTCTGGAGTCATGACTTCATCTATCAATATAACCTGCCGATCACGTTCCCCGAACTCGAACTTCGTGTCTGCCAGGATCAGTCCTTCCTTCGCAGCGATTGCACTGCCAAAGCGAAATATCTCGAGAGAGAGAGCCTCGAGTTTGTCTGCGACCGGGCCCAGGCGGGCTCGTGCGTCGGCTCGGGATATGTTTTCGTCGTGGCCTGACTCTGCTTTGGTCGCAGGCGTGAATCGGGGCTCAGGGAGAGCCTCGCTCTCGCGCAGACCCTCGGGCAACGGCTCACCGGCGAGCGATCCCGTCGCCCGATATTCCTTCCAGCCACTGCCAGACAGATAGGCGCGGACGACACATTCCACCGGAAAGACCTCCGCGCGATACGCAAGCATCGAACGACCCGCGAGTTCTGCCCGATGCCTCGCGAGGGAGGGAACGAGTGTCACAATCTGCGCGACATCGGCCGTGATCATGTGATGCGGAATGTCGCGCAGCTGGCGAAGCCACCACGCCGTGATCTGCGTGAGTACCGCGCCCTTGTGCGGGATCGGCCGATCCATGACCACGTCGAAGGCGCTAACCCGATCTGTCGCGACAAGCAGCAACCGATCGGCGTCGACCTCATAAACGTCGCGCACCTTGCCGCGTCGGATCAATGGTAGGGGAAGCGACGACGTGCTGACGGTCGCGGTCATACTCTCAGGGCCTCAGGAGCTAGCGCCGCCGCCTGAACGCCGAGCAGCGGATCGACAATCTCGCGCAGAAACTCGGTCACCTGCTCGCTGGCGCGACCCACGAACCTGCGCGCATCCAGAGTCTCCAGCAAGTCATCGAGCGGTACACCATACTCCGCATCGCGCGCGAGACGGTCCAGCATGTCATTGCGCGGAGCTCCGTCCTTCATCGCGGCTGCCGCGGCAACGCTGTGCCGACGGATGACCTCGTGCGCTGCCTGCCTGTCGCCGCCGGCTTCGACTGATCGCACGATAAGCTCCTCGGTTGCCATGAACGGCAGCTCGTCGGCAACGCGCGTCGCGATACGCGCAGGGTGAACCTCCAGCCCGGCAGCAATGTTGCGCATGATCAACATGATAGCGTCGGTTGCAAGAAACATCTCCGGAATCACGAGCCTGCGGTTGGCGCTGTCGTCCAGAGTGCGCTCGAAATACTGAACCGAGTGGGTCTCGTTTGCATTGGACTCGAGAGACAGGACAAAACGCGCCAGCGAGTTGATTCGCTCCGATCGCATCGGATTGCGCTTGTAAGCCATCGCACTCGAGCCGATCTGTTCCTTCTCGAATGGCTCCTCGATCTCGCCGAATGCCTGAAGCAGGCGCATGTCGCTCGCGAATTTCGCCGCACTTGCGGCGAGACCAGCCACGACACCGAGGACCGCTGCGTCGATCTTCCGGGTATATGTCTGGCCGCTCACCGGGATCGACGCTGCGAAGCCCATCTTCTCCGTCACGCGTTGATCCAGCTCGCGAACTCTGGCGTGATCGCCCTTGAACAGCCGTAGAAACGATGCCTGCGTCCCTGTTGTCCCCTTGACGCCGCGAAGCGGAAGACTTGCGAGCCGGTAGTCGAGATCCTGAATGTCCAGTATCAGGTCCTGCATCCAGAGAGTCGCGCGCTTGCCGACGGTCGTAAGTTGCGCAGGCTGAAGGTGCGTGTATCCGAGTGTTGGCTCGTCCTTCCACGTTTCTGCGAACTGCGCGAGCGCGCGCACGACGTCGATGGCGCGCGAGCGGAGCATTCCGAGCGCCCGATGCATGAGGATCAGGTCCGTGTTGTCGGTTACAAACGCGCTCGTCGCGCCAAGATGTATGAAGCGCCGCGCACTCGGCGCCGCGTCCGCGAACGTGTGTACGTGCGCCATGACGTCATGCCTGAACCGCTCCTCGTATTTCGCCGCCGCTGCAAAATCAATGTCCCCCGCAGCTGCGCGCATTTCCGCGATCGCGGCGGCCGGAATGTCGATGCCGAGTTCCATCTCGGACTCGGCGAGCGCAATCCAGAGTTCGCGCCAGAGACGATGCCGCTCGAATGGCGACCACAACTCGAGCATGGCACGCGACGCGTAGCGCGCTGAGAGAGGCGATGAGTATGTGTCGTGCATCTATTGAGTCACGAATTCTGTTGTGTAGAACTGGCCCTGTCGCTCGACGTACATCACCACTGCCCCTCGTCCGGTGTTCAGCGCCTGCGCGGCATCCTCGGCGCTCGTGATCCGCGTACTGTTCACCTGCACGATCACGTCTCCCTGAGCCAGGCCGATCTGCTCCGACACCCGCGCGCTCACGTTCTGGACGTACGCGCCGGCGCTGCTCCGAATGTTGCGCTCCGATCGAATCGCGGGCGTCAGCGTTGTCAGCTCGATCTCGTGCAGCACCGTAACGCGCGGCGCATTCACCTCGGGAAGATCTGCAACCCGCACGCTGACCTTGACGTCCGATCCATTGCGCCTGAGCGTGATTGGAACATTGTCGCCGACGCGGAGCTCCAGCAGTTCGGCCTCCCAGTCGTACGCGTTCCGGATCGGCCGCGAGGCCGCGCGCACGATCACGTCACCAGACCGGATGCCCGCAGTTGCCGCCGGTGATCCCGGCGTGACGGCGGCTACGTTCACTCCGCTCATCGGCGCCTTGCCCAGCGTGCGATTGGATCCGACCGACGGCTTCACACCGATCCACGGGCGTCGCACGACTCCGTGCGTCAGCAAATCGTCCGCCACACGCGATGCACGATTGATCGGAATGGCAAAGCCAAGACCAACAGAGCCGCCACTGGGGGAATAGATGGAACTGTTGACGCCGATCACCTCGCCGGCGGCATCGACGAGTGCGCCACCCGAATTGCCGGGATTGATTGCGGCATCGGTCTGGATCATGTCGACGTATGCGCCGTTGCCACCGTCCGATGGGCTGGCAAGGAGGTTACGTCCCACGCCACTGACCACGCCGACGGTCACACTTGGCTCGGTGTTCGCGAGCACAAAGCCGTACGGATTGCCAATCGCTATCGCCCACTCTCCAACGATTAACGATGACGAATTCCCCAGCGGTGCCACGGGAAGATTGGAAGCATTCACCTTGAGCACTGCGAGATCGTTGACGTCGTCCAGCCCGACGAGCTTGGCAGCGTAGGTCGTGCCGTCGCGCAGCGCGACGGAGATGCTCGTTGCGCCGCGGACGACATGCGCATTGGTGAGGATCACCCCGTCCTTGCGGATGATGAACCCGGAGCCAAGCCCGGCAACCGGCCGCTCGGCAGACTGGCCGCCGAAGAATTGTTCGAGCATGTCTGCCGGAACACGTTGCACTGCTTCCGTCTGGACTGTGACGACGCTCGGCGCCACGCGCGCCACGGCGGCAGTGATGGCTGTTCGTCTCGACGCATCAACCTGCGCGTTCGCTGCCGGCTGCGCCACGGCCACCTGTTGCGCATCCGACGAACCGCCCTTGCATGCGGCAAAAAGTACGGCGATCGAAAAAGCGCAGAGGCGCCTCATGGTCTACAAACTCCTTGATATGTGACGCTTGCTGAGCGCGCTCAGATAGCGATCGACTCCGCGATCGGTGAGCGAATGAATCATGAGTGACGAGAACAGTTCGGTTGTTACGTAAGCCGTGTCTGCGCCGGCGAGCAGGTACTTCGTGAACGCGACCGAATTCTGGGCAGGCGTGACGGCCACGTCGCACTCGAAGCCACACCTGTCGATTACAGCCCTGATCTGTGCTACCATCTCCTCGCTTGGCCGTCCCTGAGCTTCCAGTTCCCGGACATCCACTGCGATCATCGAGGCCCCGAGCTTTCCGGCGATGAAAGCCTGCGCGCCGGAATACACGTGCGTCGCACAGATCCTGACTCCGTCGGCGACCAGCTTGCGGATGGGCGACACTGCGTCTTCGACGAATGGTATCTGGATCACGGCATGCTCGGAGGAGCGCGCGAGATCGCGCGCCTCGCGATACATGTCGGGGCCGTTGATAGCGGTAACAGGTACGCACACCGGAACACCGAAATCAACGGCAATCTCGGCGAGTCGCTCGACCACGGTCACAGCCGGATCATCCGCCGCCAGATCGAGCGGTGACAGGACCACGCCATCGAGCAGGTCCGCGTCGGCCCATTCCTTGATCTGCGCGATTGCAGCGCTCTGCACAAAGATCTTCATGCTTCCTCAGGATAGAAATGGGGCGGGTAACCGACGTGTTCAAGAAACAGCCCGTGCGATGGCGCAGGGGGCGAGACCGCATGATTGCTCGACGCGGCGAGCAGTTGGGCAAACGATTCCAAAGTGCGGCGACCTGCCGCGATGTCAATCATGGTCCCCACGAGGAACCGAACCATGTGGTGGAGGAACCGATTCGCCTCGATAGTGAAGTCCAGCCGACCGCCGTCGCGATTCCATGACGCGTGGGTCACCGTGCAGCGATGCTCGTCAGCCTGGGGGGCAGTTCCACGAACGGCGAAACCAAAGAACTGATGCTCTCCGAGCAGCTTCCCCGTTGCCTCGGATAGAAGGGACTCTTCCGGAAGGCTCCACGGAAGGCGCCACTCATAGCGCCGCCGGAAAGGCGAGGCGGACTCTTCGTCCGTCCCAATCTGGTACGTGTAACGCCGCGAGACGGCGCTGTAGCGGGCGTGAAATTGATCGGTAACGTTGTGCGCCTTTGCAATCCAGATGTCTGGTGGGAGCAGCGAGTTGAGCGCTCGGCGAAGTTTGGAGGCGTCCCACGTCTCCGGCACTCGCACGTGCGCAACCTGTCCTCGCGCGTGAACCCCAGCATCCGTCCTTCCAGCTCCAATCAGCGTTGTCCGACGTTCGAACAGTCGTTCGAGAACGTCTTCGATGGCGCCCTGAACCGTTACCGATGTCGGCTGACGCTGCCATCCGGCGAACCGTGACCCGTCATACTGCAGCACGAGTTGCACGGTGCGCTCCCGCATGCGGCGGAACTTAGGGGGTGCCGGTTCGAAGTCAAGCAATCGAATGGTTGTAATCTGTATCCCGAAAAGCAGCGCAAACGATTGACAAATCACGATTTAGGCAGCAAACTCGCAGCATCGGATGTCCGTGAAATCTCTTCCCGCGCTCGCGGCTGATCTTGCCCTGGCCCCAGACGCCGCCGCCGCGCTTCGAGCGGTCCACGAAGAGCTTTCCGGTGCTGACCGCAATACGGGCCTCGTTCTGCTCACCGTCGACCCGCGCCGAAATGCGCTGGTCAACAAGCAGCTTGCGTCGACGGACGGTGCCGGCGACGGCGCGTTGCCACCGCACGCTCTGCTTGCGCTCGACCATCTGCCTCCGACGGTCCAGTATGCGGTCCTGGCCGGCCAGCGATTCGCGGATGTTGGTGATCAGGGATCCCAATACGCGCGGCTACTCGGCGTCGAAGCCGGTGTGGGTGACTTCCGACTGCTCCTGAAGGGAATTGTGTTCGAGGGGGCACTCGCTGCCGCGCTCGCGCTCTACGATTCGAGCCGTCGCTCCGGAGCCAAGCTGCTGGAGCGCGCAACGCCGCTTGCGACTCTGTTCGAGCTTGCGTACGCCCGCTTCTACGAACGTGATGCGCGATTCGAGGCGGTCGCGGCGCTGCACGACGTCACCAACAGAATGCGCGCAGAGCACGCGAGCGCGGCCTCCGGCTTGGAACGCGAGGTGGAGCGCCTTCGTGCGGCTCAGAGAGCGGGCACGAGCGACGTCGTGCACCGTCTTCGCGACGCGATCGGCGCTGCCGAGCGTCGAGCGATCGCCGCAGAACAACGACTCGTCGCGGTTGAAGGGCAGGTGGTGAATGCGGTGGATCGGCTCGAACGTGCGCATGTGCAGCTGCACCAGCAGGACACAACGTTGCGCGCTCAGACGGAACTCATTCGCGAGCTGGAGACAAGACTGGCCGAGGCCGAAGGTGCGGCGCAGCCGGCGAGCTCGTGACAATCTGAGCCGATGACCAATACACCGCCGCCGGCGCCGCTCCAGGATGTGATTGCGGCGCTCGCACACAATCGCGAGCTCGCGCAGGACGAGGTCACCGCCGCCTTCGACGTCGTGATGCGCGGCGACGCGTCGCCCGTTCAGATCTCGGCGCTCCTGACCGGGTTGCGCGTCCGCGGCGAGACGTCGGACGTGGTTGCGGGGGCCGCGAGCGCCCTCCGGCGAGCGATGTTGAGACTGGAACTCCCGAACCACGATGACATCGTCGACACGTGCGGCACAGGCGGCGGGATTGTGGGGACTTTCAATATCTCAACTGCGGCCGCCCTCGTGGCGGCCGGCGCCGGAGTGCGCGTTGCAAAGCACGGCAACCGCTCGTTCACATCGAGATCGGGAAGCGCCGATGTGCTGGAGGCGCTTGGCGTCAACATCGACGTTGACGTGGACGCGATGCAGCGCGCGTTTCGTTTGGCGGGGATCGTATTCATGTACGCCCCGCGGATGCACCCCGCCATGAGGCACGTTGGACCCGTGCGACGCGAGCTTGCAGTTCCGACTGTGATGAACATCATCGGACCGCTCGCGAACCCTGCCTCGGCGGGTCGGCAGGTGATTGGTGTCGCGGATACCGAACGCGCGTCGGTCATCGCACGCGCGCTTGCCGCGCTGGGCACGGTACACTCCCTGATTGTTCACGGTGAGCCGGGAATGGACGAGATTTCTCCGCTCGGGCCCACGCGAATCATCGAGATCCGCGGCAGCACGGTGACGGAGTGGACTACCGATCCGACTTCGCTCGGGTGCGGGCCGGCGCGTGCATCGGAGCTTGCGGGTGGCTCGCCCGCGGAGAACGCTGAGTTGGTGCGCGCCTGTCTAGAAGGCTCCGCACCGGCCGGCGCTCTTGCGGCGGTAATTGCGAACGCGGGCGCCGCCGTTTACGTCGCAGGAATGGCCGCGACTCTTGGCGATGGCGTGGAAACGGCGAGGGCCGCAATCGCGGATGGTTCAGCGATGGCGGCCCTCGATCGGTTACGTACTGCCCTGCCGCGGAACTAGAACCGCAGACTCCTTGCGCTCAGCCGCAGTTGGCTAGCAGCGCCGCATTACGCCGACAACGACACCCTGGATTGCGACGTCGTTCTCGTGAACGTAGATCGGCGCCATGAGCTCGTTACGTGGCTGCAGCCGTATGCGGCCGTCACGCTCGCGATAAAATCGCTTCACCGTGGCCGACGCACCGTCGATCAACGCGATGACCGTCTCGCCGTTATCGCACGAGGCGCGCTCGTTGACGACGACGAAATCGCCGTCGCAGATGTGGTCATCGATCATGGAGTTCCCGCGCACCCGAAGGACGTAGTGGTTGCCACCACGATGCACGAAGTCCTCGGGAACCGCGATGGTCTCGTGAGACTGGATCGCCTCGATCGGCATGCCGGCGGCGACTGTCCCCATCAGTGGGACCTGCACCGCGCGGGGGTATTGTTCCGACGGGAGTATTTCGATCCCGCGGCTTTCGTTGTAGCGCCTCTTGATGTACGACTTGCGCTCCAGGTTGCTAAGGTGCTCGTGAACCGTCGCCAGGGAGCTGTAGTCGAAGTGTTCCGCGATTTCCTCGAAGCTCGGCGCATAGCCGTTGTCTTCGGTGTATTCCGCGAGATAACTGAGAATTTCCCGTTGGCGCTTGGTCAGCGACATCGCCAGATTCCTAGAGGGTGAGTCTACATGCACGGCTGACCCCGAACAGCCGCCGAAAGAATACGTTATCCGAAGAATGCCCGAAACGCAAGCTTTTTCCGCACCGCGGAGTGTCTGGACCCCACCCTCTGGCACGCTCGGCGGGCTGGTGGCCGCTGCCTACGCCCGTGCCGCGGCGCAAAGCCACGAGGCGCGCGACTGGCACGCACTCGCCGAGTCAGCGCCAGCGACGCCGTCGTTCCGCGCGGCTCTTCGGCGTTCGAACGTCGCGGTGATCGCGGAGGTCAAGCGTCGCTCTCCCTCCAAGGGGCCCATAAATCCCGGGATCGATGCGCCGGAACGGGCACGGTCGTACGTGACGGCCGGAGCGGCGGCGATATCGGTGCTCACCGAACCGGATCATTTTGGCGGTTCCATGAACGACCTGGAGGCCGTGGCCGCGGCCGTCGCGGTGCCGGTGCTCCGAAAGGATTTCATCGTCGCTTCGGTTCAGCTATATGAAGCGCGTGCGCGTGGCGCGTCGGCGGCGCTGTTGATCGTCCGAGCCCTTCCGCGCGCGGCGCTCGTCGAACTGCACGACCTCGGGACTGCGATCGGTCTGGATCTTCTCGTCGAGGTGCGCGACGAGGAGGAGCTGGCGCTTGCGCTCGACATCGGTGCGGCCATCATCGGGGTCAACAACCGAAACCTCGAGTCGTTGGTGATCGATCCATCGACGGTTGGCCGAGTGGTGCCGTTGATCCCGCGCGATGTGATAGCGGTAGCCGAGAGTGGCATGGCCTCTCCCGAGGATGTGCAGCGGGCCGCAGCCGCGGGCGCCGACGCTGTTCTGGTGGGGTCATATGTGTCCGCCGCGCCTGATCCGTTGGCCGCCGTGCGGGCTCTCAGTGGCGTGAGCGTGGAGCGGGATGCGCGTCCAG
Source organism: Gemmatimonadaceae bacterium (assembly GCA_036554185.1). Taxonomy (GTDB): domain Bacteria; phylum Gemmatimonadota; class Gemmatimonadetes; order Gemmatimonadales; family Gemmatimonadaceae; genus Fen-1247. Next base: position 30,627 of record DATBNQ010000015.1, read on the forward strand.
ATTAAGGTCTGCGGTCTCACGCGTGCTGGCGATGTTGAAGCTGCAGTGGCGCTTGGATTCGACTACCTTGGCGTCATCTTCGCTGGCGGTCCGAGAAATCGTACGCTGAACCAGGCGGCGAACATACTGCAGCATGCCGGGCACGCGTACAGAGTTGGAGTGTTCGGAACGCCTCACGCCGGGGAGTTGAGCAATTACGTTCGGTCCGTTCCGCTTGCAGTGGCGCAGCTTCACGGTGATTCTTCGCCGCGATCCGTGTTGGCGGCACGAGCAGTTGGAGTGCATCAGGTGTGGGCGGTGGTTCCGGTCGTGAACGGGCTCCTTCGTGCGGACGCTGAAGAGCTGTTTCAGTGTGCTGATGCAGTCGTCCTGGATACGCGGGACGCGGCTGGTTTTGGCGGTACCGGACGATCGTTCGAATGGGGTGAAATTGCAGAAGTTCTGGGTCCCATTCGACGGCGAGCGAAGTTGGCTGTTGCCGGGGGCCTGACGCCTGACAATGTCGCGCGGGCGATCGAAGTATTGAAGCCGGATATAGTTGACGTGTCATCCGGTGTGGAGTCGGCGCCGGGCATCAAGGATCCAATACTGTTGAGTCGCTTCATGGAAGCGGCGCGGAGTGCATAAGAGTTGACTACAACGATTCCGGAAGCAACCGGTCGTTTCGGAGAATTCGGCGGCCGCTACGTGCCGGAGACGTTGATACCCGCGCTCGACGAACTCGAGCGCGCGTTTGACGCGGCGATGGTCGATCCCGATTTCGTCGGTTCATACAGTGACCTGCTGCGTGACTACGTCGGCCGTCCGTCACCGCTGAGCGACGCGCCGCGATTCAGCGAGCGAGTGGGTGTTCCAGTCTATCTCAAGCGAGAAGATCTGAACCACACGGGCGCGCACAAGATCAACAACGCGATAGGCCAGGCACTGCTCGCGATGCGGATGGGCAAGCGCCGGATAATTGCCGAGACCGGCGCCGGACAGCACGGAGTTGCCACGGCGACGGCCTGCGCGCGATTTGGACTGGAGTGCGTGGTGTACATGGGTGAGACTGACATGGAGCGCCAGGAGCTCAACGTGTTCCGGATGCGACTGATGGGCGCGACCGTGATTCCTGTTCGCTCGGGAACGCGCACGCTCAAGGATGCGACGACGGAAGCGATTCGTGACTGGGTTACGAACGTTGACACGACGCATTACATCATCGGTTCGGTGGTGGGGCCCGCGCCATATCCTCGCATGGTCCGTGAGCTGCAGAGTGTAATTGGGCGTGAGGCGCGGGAGCAGATGCTAGCGCGCACGGGTCGATTGCCCTCGGCGGTAGTCGCTTGCGTCGGAGGCGGTTCCAATGCGATGGGAATATTTCACGCGTTCATCAACGATCGAGCCGTACGCCTCATTGGCGTCGAGGCGGCGGGCGAGGGGTTGAATACCGAGCATCACTCCGCATCGTTGTCTCGCGGCAGACCGGGGGTACTGCACGGCGCGTTGAGCTATCTCCTGCAGGACGAGCACGGCCAGGTGCATCCTGCGCATTCGATTTCCGCCGGCCTCGACTATCCCGGCGTGGGCCCTGAACACTCCTTCCTGCACGATTCCAAGCGGGCAGAGTACGCGGCTGTGACAGACGCGGATGCACTTGACGCCTTTGGCGTACTCAGCCGGCTCGAAGGGGTGATCCCTGCACTCGAGACGTCGCACGCCGTCGCGTGGCTGCTCGCAACAAGAGGGAAGTGGTCGCCAGACGACGCGGTTCTGCTATGCATCAGCGGGCGCGGAGACAAGGATGTTGCGCAGGTCCGCGCTATGCAGAGTCGCGCCAGCTGATGGCACAGCCGCCTGCCGCGCCGCCCGCGAGTTCGCGCGCACCAGTAGATCCGCTTGGCTCAGTGATTTCCGAAGCGCTCAAGTCGCTCGCGCGCGCTGTGAGATCCTTCCAGCTGTATCTACCCAACAATCCGATGCACGTTCGCGCGTTGGACAGCGCGCGCGCTGCGCTGGTCGCGCTGTGGGCGAGGACGGATCATGTCGAGATCGGAGTAACGGAGACCGAGTTCACGCACGAAGACATCTCGATATACTCAGAAACCGACCGCGGTGGCGAGAGCCTTCCGTGGATGTTTTACAAGGATGGAATTCGTTCGTTCGAAATGCGCAAGGGCTTTGAGACGCGCGACCTTCCGCGATTTCTCGGTGCACTGCAAGCGGTGCGAGCGCAGGCCGGCGGTGACGAAGATCTGGTCACGTTGTTCTGGGAATGCGACTTCGAGTTTTTTTCATACAAATACGAGGAGGCCGGCGGAGACGGGTATGCCGCACCCGGTGCCGAGTTGCTGCGTGGCGGCGCGCCGGCGGGTGTCATCGAGGCACCCGGCGACACGGAGAGCGACGTCGGTACGTATGGATCGAGCCCGTCCCAGTTCGCGCGTATTTCTGACTTCGATTCAACGCTCTACTTTCTGGAAGAGCAGGAGATCGCGTATCTGCACGACTCCATCCGACAGGACTTTTCCGGTGACTTGAGGCCATCCGTTGCGGCGGCGCTGCTCGACACATTCGAGACGGAGACCGATCCGACAGTCCGTGAGGAGGTATGCGCGATCCTCGAGAATTTCATGCTGGTGCTTCTGTCAGGATTGCAGTTCCGCGCCACTGCATTTCTGATTCGTGAAAGCGCCGCGGCAACGTCGCGGGCGGAGAACCTGCTGCCGTCCCATCGTCAGCGCCTGACCGAACTGGTCAATCGAATCAGCGACCCAGCGACGCTCAACCAGTTGCTGGATGTCCTCGAAGACACCAGTCTCAAGCCGCCGCAGCAGGACCTCGTCACGCTCTTCACGCGCCTGAACTCGGCCGCTCTTCAGCCCCTGGTCTCGCATCTCGTTCGTTCTCGCAACGGGGAGTTGCGGGCACTACTTGAGGAAGCGGTAACGCGACTCGCGAGCTCCAACACCCTTGAACTGATGGAGTTGATCGGGTCCGACGATGAGGCAGTGTCGCTGGAGGCAATGCGCCGAGCTGGTGATCTCAAATCTCCCGCTGCGGTCGCGCACCTTGCGCGCGCTCTCGAGTCTTCCTCCGATACAAGTCGGGCGGCGGCGATCGCCGCGCTCGCGCAGATCGGCTCACCAGGTGCGATGCAGGTGCTCGAACGCGGCCTTGAGGATGAGGATCGTGACATTCGACTCGCCGTCGTGAAGGCATGCGCCGAACGTCAGTATCGTCCGATCATGGGTCGTCTCGAGCGCACGATCAAGGACCGTCTGGTTCGGGAAGGATCGTCGGCGGAAAAGACGGCGTACTTCGACGCATACGCAACGCTGGGAGGGGATTCCGCGATCGCGCTGCTCGAAAGCATCCTCATTCCGCGAGGAATACTCGCCCGAAAAGAAGATCCTATCACGCGGGCAAGCGCGGCGATGGCGCTCGGAAAGCTGGCGAGCGAGCGCGCTCTGGACGTGTTGCGCAAGGCAGCCGGCGACAAGGAAATCGTCGTCCGAAGCGCGGCCGCGCGCGCTCTGCGGGGTGCCGGTTGAGCACGATGACGGCTGACGACGGCGAGCGTCAGGAAACCGCGAATACCAGGCGCGCCGGCCGCGCGCTTGTTGTCGCGATTCACGCCGCATCCAGAGTGATGAAGCTGTATCCGCCCGAGCATCAGGCGGTTCAGAAGTCGCTTGCAGAACTCGCCGCGGCGGCAGCCGAAAGCCGCGCAACTGACGCGGATCTGGAAGTCCGCGTTCACGGCGAGTTCATATTCGTGAACGGAACCCGGTTGCGGCTGGACCTGAGCAACTACTCGAGCTTCGGTCGCGTGCTCGAGCTCTTTCGCTCCAACGGAGTCGGCGTTCTGCGCGTCTTGCGCGAGGCTGCACCGCGCGAATGGTTTTCGCTGCTGACGTTGCTCACGACGCTTGGCGGAAGCGCCGGGGCGGACGCGGACGAACTCGCGCGACGGTTGCACGCGGCCGGCGTCGATGCATTCGAGGTGGCGGCGGACGCAGAGGCCGAAGAGGATGTCGAAGAGCGCGAGGTTGCAAAGGCTGCTGCGCGCCGGACGTACGCGCAGTCGGTCGCGCTCACGAAGGACGTCATCAACTCGGTCCGGATGGGCCGCGTCCCGAGCGCGCGCAAGATCAAGCGCGCAGTGCAGACGATTGTAGATCAGGTCCTCACCGAGGAAGCGTCGCTCATAGGCCTCACCACGTTACGCGAATACGACGAATACACGTATACCCATTCTGTCAACGTCTGCATCTTTGCGGTCGCGCTCGGGAAGCGCATCGGAATGTCCAAGCTTCAGCTGTACGAGCTTGGCGTGGGTGCGCTCATGCACGACATTGGCAAATCGCGCGTCCCGACAGACCTGCTGCAGAAGTCGACCGCTCTCGACGAAGACGACTGGCGGCGGATCATCGCGCACCCGTGGCTCGGCATGCTCACGTTGTTCCAGTTGCGGGGACAGCAGGAACTGCCTTATCGCGCAATGGTCGTCGCGCACGAGCATCACATGCGGCGCGATTTCACCGGTTACCCGCGAGTCATTCGTCCGCGCCAACTTGCGATGACTAGCAAGATCGTGGCGGTCGCCGACGCCTATGATGCGGCAACCAGCCGCCGATCGTACCAGACGAAGCCGTACCCGCCATCGGCGGTGCTCCAGGAAATGCGCGACAACCCCAAGCGCGGTCTGGATCCGGTCGTCGTGAAAGCATTCATTACGCTGCTGGGCATATACCCGTCCGGCACGCTGGTAGTGCTCGACACGTTCGAGCTGGCGGTCGTGCTGGCCGCCAATCCGAATCCGGAGATGTTGTCGCGGCCGCGAGTGGTTATCGTAAGTGATGGCCGCGGTAATCTCTTGCAACCGCCAATCGAAACAGACCTTGCCGCGATCGGCCCCGACGGCCAGTTCGCGCGCACGATCATCAAGACAGCAGATCCGGACCGGTATGGCATCAGGGTTAGTGACTACGTCGTCTAATAAAATCGACGAGCGTTTTTCGAACTTGCGCGCGAGCGGCAGGAAGGCGCTCGTTTGTTACGCAACAGCCGGCCATCCGGATCGTTCCCGATCCCTGGAGCTGTTGCAGGGACTCGAGGATGCCGGCGCCGACGTGCTCGAAATCGGAGTGCCGTTCTCAGACCCGATGGCGGATGGGCCAGTCATTCAAGCCAGTTCGCAGCGCGCGCTGGATGCCGGCATGACGTTCGATCGGGTGCTTGAGCTGGTCGCGGAAGCGCAGCTCAAGGTCCCCGTCGTACTGTTTGGATATCTCAATCCGTACCTCGCCGCTGGTCCGGACTTTCTCAGTCGCATCGAGCGCGCCGGTTGCCATGGCTTGCTCATCACGGACCTGCCAGTCGGCGGCGACCCGGCGTTGGAGTCCAGGATCGCGGCCAGCCCGCTCGCGTTCGTGCGGCTCGTTGCGCCCACCACTCCCGTCGAACGGATGCGCCTCATTGCGAGCAACGGCAGCGGATTTGTATACCTGATCAGCCGACTTGGAGTCACGGGGATGCAAGCCGCGGTTGCTCCGGAACTCGGCGCAACAGTCGCGCGACTCCGATCGGTGTGCACGCTTCCAATTTGTGTTGGATTTGGCGTGACTGACGCGAGGCATGCAGCCGCGGTCACGTCCGTTGCCGATGGCGTTGTCGTCGGAAGCGCCATCGTGAGGGCCGCAGATGTGAGCGTTGACACGGCGATTGCGCTGGTGAAGTCAATGCGCACTGGAATCGATCAGGCGAGCTGATGATGTCAGACAGAGTTGCGCTGAAAGGCATGCGTTTCCATACTCGCGTTGGTGTACTTCCGCACGAGGCAGAGCTGCCGCAGCCCGTCGAAGTGGACCTCGCTGTGACGGTCGAGGACACGGTGAGGCCGCCGGATGTGGTGGACTACGTCGCACTCTACGCGGCTGTCGCCGAGGTGATGGCAACACCGCACATCGCATATCTCGAGGACGCTGCCGAGCGAGTCGCAGCGGCGGCGCTGCTGGTGAAGGGAGTTAGGACAGCGACAGTCTCCGTGCGAAAGCCGCACGTTCCGCTTCCGGGGCCCGTTGCGTTCGCCGAGGTGTCGATTACCCGTGAGCGGGATGGATGACATTGCTTTCGTTGCGCTCGGCAGCAACCTTGGCGACCGGGAGCAGCATCTTGCGGACGCGCGTAGCAGGATCAGGGCAATCCCGGGCGTGTCACTCATCGCCGAATCGAGCGTCGAAGAAACTGAACCCGTCGGCCCGGTTCCGCAGGGGCCGTATCTGAATCAGATGGTTGCAGTCAGGACTGCGCTCACCCCTCCGGAACTCCTCGCCGAGCTCCAGCAGGTTGAGCGGCTCGGCCACCGCGTCCGGACGGCCCGCTGGGGACCGCGCACGATAGATTTGGACATCGTCAAGTATGCGCACACGACATGGAACACTCCGGACCTTCAGGTGCCGCATGGAGAAATCGACAACCGCGAATTCTGGCAGCGTGAGCTCGCCGAGCTCGCAGAGGTGATGATTTGAGCAGCGCGCCGACGCCGCGAGCAGTAACGGTTCGCGACATCAGGGACAGGAAGGGCAAGGAGCCGATCGTCGTCGTGACCGCGTACGACGTCCTTTTCGGCAGGCTTGTCGATCAGGCTGGCGTGGACATCGTGCTCGTTGGCGACTCGCTCGGCAACGTCGTCGCGGGGTTTCAATCGACCTTGCCTGTGACACTCGACAACATGATCTATCACGGTGCCGCAGTCTGTCGTGGAGTTTCGCGCGCGCTCGTAACAGTGGACATGCCCTTTCTTACGTATCAGATCAGCACCGAGAAGGCGCTCGCGAATTGCGGACGAGTCCTCGCCGAGACTGGTGCGCAGGCGGTCAAGATCGAAGGCGGCAGCGAACGAATCGCGGAAACCGTGTCGCGCCTCGTCGAGATCGGGATCCCGGTGATGGGACACCTGGGCTTCACGCCCCAGTCGGTCAACGCGATCGGTGTGCGCGTGCAGGGCAGAGAAGCAGAGGAAGCAGAGCGCCTCGTGCAGGAAGCAAAGCGTCTGGATGAGGCAGGAGCATTCGCGGTTGTTCTGGAGCTGATGCCAGCCGACGTCGCCGCGCGCATTACGGCGAGCATAAGCGCACCGACAATCGGCATCGGCGCCGGAGTATCCTGCGACGGACAGGTTCTCGTCCTCCCGGATCTGCTAGGCCTGAACGAAGGCTTCGCGCCTCGATTCCTCAAGCAGTATGCGAATCTATCCGAAACGGTGCGTGATGCCGTGCGTGCATACGGCGACGATGTGAAACAGCGTCGTTATCCATCTGCTGATCACAGCTTCTAGACACGCAGGATGTTCACGGAGACGACCATTGCCGGGATCCGTGCGCGCCTCGCCGACACGCGAGCGAACGGCGCGCGTATAGCCCTCGTACCTACGATGGGCGCGCTGCACGACGGTCACCTCGGACTCGTCGACGCGGCAAGGAAGATCGCCGATGTGGTGGTTGCAAGCATCTTCGTCAATCCGCTGCAGTTTGGACCGAACGAGGATTTTGCTCGATATCCTCGCTCACTTGATAGCGACGTGGCGGCCCTCACCGCGCACGAAACGTCGTTTCTGTTCGCTCCCGCGGCGAGCGAGATGTACGTGGCCGGATCGTCAACGACTGTCCTGCCTCGATCATTCGCCGAGCTGTTCGAGGGAGCTGTTCGTCCGGGACATTTCGCCGGCGTGCTCACCGTGGTCGCCAAGCTGTTCAACACCATCCAGCCGACGGCAGCTGTATTCGGACGCAAGGACCTGCAGCAACTTGCGCTGATCAAAGGCATGGTCGCTGACCTCAATTTTCCGATCGAGATCCAGGGGATGGAGACCGTGCGGGAGGAAGACGGACTCGCGCTCTCGAGTCGCAATCGTTATCTCGACGATCAGTCGCGCAAGCTTGCGCCGCGAATCCGCGCGGCGCTCATCGCGGCGAAGCTTGCGTTCGCCGCGGGCGCGACGGATCCTCTTGCCATCGAAGCGGCGGGTCGAGCCGTGCTGGGAGATGAGCTCTCACCTGCCGTCGATTACTTCTCGGTTGTGAACGAGTCGAATTTCTCGATTCCGAGCGTCGTCGCGCACGGCGACTCGGTAGTGACTGCGGTTCGGGTTGGCGGAACGCGCCTGATAGACAATATTCAACTCTGACAATGCAAAGCTCGCTGCTTGACCTTCCCCCATGGGCACGCGTCGGCGAAAAACGCGCGGAGCATATCCAGAGAGTCACTGGCCTTCTGAATGCGTGGGCGGCCGCTATGCGTATGCCGCCGGCAGAGGCGCGTGCATTCCTGGACGCTGGTGTCCTGCACGATGCGTTGCGAGACGCCACCGAGGAGGAGTTGCGCCGGATTACGGGCGATAATGAAAGTCCGATCGGTCTATTACATGGACCGGCCGCTGCCATCACCCTGGAGAGAAACGGAGAGACGCGCGCGGATCTTCTGGACGCCGTGCGCTATCACACGGTGGGAAACGCGCGTTGGGGAATCGTTGGTCGCGCGCTGTTCATGGCCGACTTCCTGGAGCCCGGCCGCAAGTTCATGAAGCAGGACCGCTACTTCCTCTCGCTACAGGTGCCGACGTCGTTCGACGCAGTGTTCCGTCAGGTCGTACGGATGCGGCTCGAGTGGACTGTCCGTGAGGGGAATCACATCTTCCCTGAGACCGCGGCGCTCTGGAATAGCCTTCAGTAATGTTACGATGGTCGTCTCTGAGCGCGACGTTGGCGACGATCGCATTCGCGGTCCTGTTGCCCGGTTGCGAAAACCACGCTCAGCCAGCAGCCACTGCACACGTCGAATCGTCGCGCATCGATACGACGGTAGGACACGCTCCGTCCGGCGTACGGATCAAGGTTGAGATTCTCAATGCGAGCAAGGTTCACGGAGCGGCGCGCGCCGCTACCTTCCTGCTCCGTGAGCGTGGCTACGATGTCGTGGCGTCGGGCAATGCAGCCAGGTTGCAGGACGCCACCGTCGTTCTTGACCGATCACGTCATCCGGAGTGGGCGGCCCTGATCGCAAAAGCTATCGGTGGCAAAGCGGTCCCCAAACCGGACACGTCACGCTATCTCGATGCCACCGTCATACTCGGCGCCAACTGGACGCCGCCTCCGATGCCGTTCCACCCGTAACTGACCGCAAGCGGCGGCGATATCCTTTCCGCGGCTCTTGCGGATGGCAACACTTATTCCGGCGCGCCTGAGCGAAGCGCCGAATCGGCGGATGGCGTCCGCGGTCGTCGGAGTGAAATCACCCGCGCCGCCGGGATGCAGTGGGATGAGATTCACGAACGCCTTGCACTCGCGCGCGAGCCGCGCAAGCTCGATCGCGTCCGCCGGCCGATCGTTGACTCCGCCGAGCATGACGTATTCGAAGGTGACTCTCCGATCGAAACTCTTCGCGGCCTCGATCACGTCCGCGAGCGGGTATTTCGTGTTTATCGGCATCAAGCTGCGCCGCAATTCATCGCTCGGCGCGTGGACGGAAATTGCGAGTCGAAACTGTTCGGGCCGCTCGCCCAGGGCGACGATGCCGGGAAGAATCCCGACAGTCGAGACCGTGATGTGGCGTGCACCGATGCCCAGCCCGTTCGGGTCGTTGAGGATCGAAAGGGCTACGTCAACTGCACGCCAGTTCATGAGGGGCTCGCCCATCCCCATGAACACGATATTCGTGACTGTTATCGGCGGATCGAGAAGCGCCATCTCGCGGACCTGTCCGGCGATCTCGTAGGGTTCCAGGTTTCGCGTGAAGCCCATCTTGCCGGTCGCACAGAAGGCGCATTGGAGCGCACAGCCGGCCTGTGAGGAGATGCAGAGCGTGAGGCGATCCGCGTCTGGGATCGAGACTGTTTCGATAGCCTCGCCGTCGGCCAGTCGGAAGAGGAACTTGCGCGTGCCGTCGGCAGACAGTTGCTCGGTTGAGACGACGAGCGAAGGTAATTCGAACGACTGTTCGAGAGCCTCTCGGGTCGCAACGGGCAGGTCCGTAATTTCGGAGAACGATTTGACGGGAGCCTGCCATAACCGGCGCGCGACCTGGCGTGCTCGATACAACGGCTCGCCGCGATCGCGGAAGAATGCCTCGAGAGTCGCGTGAGCGGCCGCGGGGGTGAGATTAAGGAGATTGATTTTGGGCATGTTTGGGCTGGCAGGCGGCGGCGCGATGGGCCTACCATAAACCATTGCCAGATATAAATTTAACCGATCTAAATGCAATCATATTATCAGGTCGAGACGCGACCTTCAGACGCCGCGTGAGCGCTCCGGAATTTCCCGCAACAACCGAGCGCAGCAACCTATGCGGCGCACTCCGCGCCCAGCACGCCGGGTCGATCGTAAAGCTGGGTGGTTGGATCGAGAGCTCACGGAATCTCGGCGGGATGGTGTTCCTCAATCTCCGCGACCGTGCAGGCGTAGTGCAGGTGTCGTTCAATCCTGACTTCACGGCTCCCGAAGTGATCACGGCGGCGTCGAACGCGTCGCTCGAGAGTGTCATCATAGTTGAAGGGACGGTCGCGCTTCGACCCGCCAACATGGCGAACCCGGATATGAGTACCGGCGCGATCGAAGTACGCGCAACGGCAATGAAGGTTGTCGGCCCCGCCGAATCGGTCGCCATGCCCGTCGTGGCGAAGGGATCGAACTTGCCGGCGGAAGACGTGCGGTTGCGGTACCGCTACCTCGACCTTCGCCGCGCACCACTCCAGGCGAACCTCATCCTGCGACACAGGCTTCTGCAGGCGACGCGGAAGTATCTCGATGAGCGCGGCTTTCTGGAGATCGAAACACCGATCCTCACCAAGCCGACACCCGAAGGCGCGCGGGATTACCTGGTGCCCAGCAGGGTGCATCCATCCGAGTTCTACGCATTGCCGCAATCACCACAGCTTTACAAGCAGCTGCTGATGATCTCCGGCATGGACCGCTACTTTCAGCTCGCGCGCTGTTTTCGTGATGAGGATCTCCGCGCCGATCGGCAGCCTGAATTCACGCAGATCGACGTTGAGGCTTCGTTCATCGAGCCCGAGGACATCTACGCGCTTACCGAGGGGATGCTGAAGGCACTCTTTGCCGTGGCTGGTATCGATGTCGCCACACCGTTCGCGCGAATGACGTACGCGAATGCAATGGAGAGCTACGGGTGCGATCGACCGGATCTTCGCTACGGCCTGCAGATTCGCGATGTCACCGCGGTATTCGCGGAGTCGGAGTTCGGCATCGCACTGAGCGCGATTGCCGCGGGCGGTCGCGTGCGTGGGATTGTGCTGCCTGGCGGCGCGGCATTGTCGCGCAAGCAGGTGGACGAAATGGAACTCGTCGCGAAGTCCGCAGGTGCGGCCGGTCTCATCCGCATCAAGTGCGTGGGTGGCGCTCTCGACGGGGCTGCAGCGAAGTCGCTCACGGACGCCGGACGAGCAGTGCTGCAGTTGACCGACGGTGATCTGATGCTGCTCGTAGCTGGTCCGGATCATATTTCGAACACCGCGCTGGACCGAACGCGGCAGGATGCTGCACGCAGGCTTTCGCTCGTTCCCGACGGGTCGAACGAGCTCGTCTGGGTTACGGACTTTCCAATGTTCGCTGTCGACCCCGCATCGGGCCGACTCGATGCGATGCATCATCCATTTACCGCTCCGAATCCCGCAGACCTTCTGATGCTGGAGAGCGATCCCGGACGTGTTCGCGCGCTCGCGTACGATGTGGTACTCAACGGCACCGAGCTCGGCGGAGGAAGCATCCGGATCGGTGATCCAACGTTGCAACGCCGCGTACTTTCGTTGCTCGGCGTCGACGCGGCGACCGCGGAAGCGCGATTTGGATTTCTGCTGGAAGCATTATCCGCCGGCGCACCGCCGCACGGTGGGATCGCCCTGGGGTTCGACAGAATCGCGATGTTGCTTGCCGGGGCCCCCAGCTTGCGTGATGTGATTGCATTTCCCAAAACGACTGCGGCGCGTGCCTTGTTCGAGGGCGCACCGACGCTTGTCCCGTTGGACGAGCTTGCGGCATTGCACCTCAAACCAATTTCAGATTGAGCGCCTCCGAAGACAACGTCGTTCAGCGCATCTCGACCGAAGGCGCTGACATGCTTACGCTTGCCGGCGTTAACGACGAGAACATCACCGAGCTGATGCGGCAGACTGGCGCGCGGGTCGCGCTGCGCGGCGATACGATGACGCTGAGCGGCTCGCGCGACGAGGTGGACCGCGCTCAGCCCGTAGCTCAGCGGATGATCGATACCGCCAAGCGCCAGCTCCCGCTGACCGCGGACGACGTACTCAGAATGAGTCTCGATGGAGTGCGGCCTGACGGGTCAGCTTCTGACGATCGCATCGTACTTCCCGGGATTCGGAAGGTCATTCAGCCCAAGACCAGCGGCCAGGCGGAGTATCTCAAGCAGATCAGCGAGAACGACATCGTCATTGGAATTGGTCCCGCTGGAACGGGAAAGACGTACCTGGCAGTCGCCGCAGCGGTGGACGCGTTGTCCCGCAAGCGGGTGCGCCGCATAGTTCTGGCGCGACCCGCCGTCGAGGCTGGGGAGAGCCTGGGCTTCCTTCCCGGTGACATGCAGGCCAAGGTGGATCCATATCTTCGTCCGCTGTACGATGCGCTTGAAGACATGATGCCGCCCGAGCGGGTGCAGAAGGCGCTCGAGACGCGTACGATCGAGATCGCACCGCTGGCCTACATGCGCGGCCGCACGCTGGCCGACGCATTCGTGATTCTGGACGAAGCGCAGAACGCCACAAGTGCGCAGATGAAGATGTTTCTGACTCGACTTGGCGTAAACTCCCGCGTCGTCATTACGGGCGACAAGACGCAGATCGATCTTCCGCGTCGCGAAGATTCCGGCTTGGTGCAGGTAGAGCGCGTACTGGCTGAAATCGAGGGGATTTCGTTCTTCTACTTCACGGATGCCGATGTGGTGCGTCACCGGTTGGTGCGCGACATCATCAAGGCGTACGCGGAAGACACTACGGGCTGAACCGATGAATCTCTGGCAGCGGCTCTCCGAGCGCGATGCAGCGCAGGAGGCCGAGCCTCCTGAACGCGCGCGCCGCGAGAGTGCTGCCGCCGCTCGAACGGCCTTCGTGCCGCGTCTCGACATCATCCTCGAGGCCGTCGCCGTTGCGGCGAGGCTGATACTCGATCCGCTGATCTACTTCGCGATTGCTATCGCCGTTGCAGTGCTCGTTCCTGGTCGAAAGGGGGACTTCGTAACGGCCTTCTTCGTAGCTGCCGGATCGCTGTTGCTGTACCGGGCGAAACGCTGGCGCCGGATTCCCGACCATCTGCGATGGTTGGCGTGGGCCGATCTCAACAAGCCGCTCCTGCGGCGACTCAGCCTTGAAGCACCCGGCACCTACGCGCACACGATTGCGATGGCAAACCTTACCGAGGCTGCGTGCGACGCGATCGGTGCCGACGGGCTGCTGGGTCGGGTCGGGGCGTACTACCACGATATCGGGAAGCTCCGCAAGCCGCAGCACTTTGTTGAGAACCAGCCGCGCGGCCGCAATCCCCACGACAAGCTCAAGCCGGCAACGAGCGCAACGATAATCCGATCACACGTACGTGACGGTATAGAGCTCGCCAAGGAAAACGGTGTACCCAAACCTGTCCGGGCGTTCATAGCCGAGCATCACGGAACGTTGCCGATCGCCTATTTTCTGGCAAAGGCAAGAGAGCGGGACGATTCGGTGAATCCAGCCGAGTATGCCTACCCGGGCCCGATTCCGCAGACGCCGGAGACGGCGATCTGCATGATTGCCGATGCGGCGGAGGCAACGGTTCGATCGCTCGCAGATCCCACGCCGCAGACCATTCGAGCTGCAGTCGAAGCGACGATCGCCGCGCGCATACAGGATGGGCAACTTGCCGACGCGCCGATTACGCTGCGCCAGCTGGGAATTGTTCGCGAGCAGTTCGTTCGGATTCTCACGGGCATGTACCACGGGCGCGTCGAGTATCCGTCGCCGTCCCGTCCTCTCGCAATCGCGCCGAAGCCTGACTCGCGCGCCAGCGCATGACACCGTGAGCGCGTGAGCATAGCGGTGGATGTGTCGCGTGAGGGAGTGCGCATCGCGTTGTCGGAACAGCGCGTGCGCGAAGTTGTGCGCGCTGTCTGCCGGCGTGAGCATGTCAGGGACGCACTGGTCTCCGTGACGTTCGTGACGAACGCGCGGATGGCGAGGCTCAATCGGGAATTCCTCGGTCATAAAGGTGCGACCGATGTAATAACGTTTCAGCTGCACGCGAATGGCCCTGGCGCGCAGCGAGACGCCGCGGTGATTGGCGACATCTACATCGCTCCGCAAGTCGCCGGCGCGAACGCGCGCGAACGGGGAATCGGCATCCGGGAAGAATTGGCGCGCCTGGTGATCCACGGAACTTTGCACGTCCTCGGCTACATCCACGACGAAGGTGACCAGCGAATGACGGGCGAGATGTGGCGCCGTCAGGAGGCTTTGATTGCCGCAATCGTTTGAGGGATTGATTGCGGACTTCGAGGCCGGCAAACTTGCGGCGCTCGCCCGCGCAATCAGCATCGTCGAGAACCATCGCAAGGGATACGACGAGCTGATGACGCGGCTGCATCCGAATATTGGCGGCGCGCGCAGGCTCGGAATCACCGGCCCACCGGGAGCGGGAAAGAGCACCATCACCAATCTGATCGTCCAGTCGCTCCGTCGCGAGAAGCTCCGCGTCGGGGTGATCGCCGTGGATCCCACGTCACCGTTCACCGGCGGTGCACTGTTGGGTGACCGGGTGAGGATGGAATCGGTTGCGCTCGATCCCGGCGTATACATTCGCTCGATGGCAACGCGCGGCTCGCTCGGCGGGCTTTCTGCGCGCACGGCTGAAGTAGCGGATGTGCTGGACGCTTTCGGATTCGATCGCATCATCATCGAGACGGTTGGAGTGGGCCAGACCGAACTGGACGTTGCGAGGACCGCGGACACGACCGTCGTCGTTCTTGTGCCGGAGTCGGGTGATTCCATCCAGACACTGAAAGCAGGAGTGATGGAGATCGCTGACATCTTCGTTGTCAACAAGGGCGACCGGCCGGGAGCTGACAGGCTCCGCAACGACATCGAGTTGATGCTCGGGCTCCGGCGCGGATCGACCTCGGCGAAGATGCCGGGTCATCACGGAGTTTCACTCAAGAGTTTCAATCCCATTCGCATCGCCCGTGAGGCTGCGAAGGCTGACGATGCCGACCGGTGGACTCCGCCCGTGCTTGGGACGGTCGCCGCGAAGGGCGAGGGAATCGACCTTCTCCTCGAGGCCGTGGATCGTCACTTTCATTATCTTGAAACGTCCGGAGGGCTCAAGGGGCGCCGGCGCAGCAGGCTCAGGAATCAGGTTACCGAAGTGGTGTCAGAACGCGTGCGGGCACGCCTCTGGGAAGATCCCGATACTATCAAGTGGCTCGACTCGCAGCTTGACCTCCTCGAATCGGGGGCGGCGACTCCGTTCAGTGTCGCCGACGAGTTGCTGAGACGGAGCGGTCCACTGTTGACTGGAGTCGACGCATGACAACGGCTGAAATGTTGGAACTTGATCGATTGCGCGAAGAGGTCGCGCAATGGCGCGCGCGCTACGACGCGGCGAAAAAGCGCAACGCGCTATTCGCCAATTCCGGCGACGTGGTCGAGCCGCTCTATACCGCGCTCGATGTTGCCGGTGACGGGGCCGCAACGGAACTACCCGGCGAGTTTCCGTTCACACGCGGAATTCATCCCACGGGATATCGCGGCAAGCTCTGGACGATGCGGCAGTTTGCCGGATTTGGCACCGCTCCGGAAACCAACGCGCGATACAAGTATCTGCTGTCGCACGGCCAGACCGGACTTTCGGTTGCTTTCGACTTCCCAACGCTGATGGGCTACGACTCGGACCATCCGCGCTCCGAGGGCGAGGTTGGCAAGTGCGGCGTCGCAATCTCCAGTCTCGCTGACATGGAGACACTGTTCGAGGGCATCCCGCTCGACAAGGTGTCCGTGTCGATGACGATCAACGGGCCTGCTGTAATTCTCTTCGCTTTCTACGTTGCGGCAGCGGAAAAACAGGGCGTCGACGTGAAAGAGCTTCGCGGCACTATTCAGAACGACATCCTGAAGGAATACATGGCCCAGCACGCGTGGGTATATCCCATCGAGCCAGCGCTGCGGCTTATTGTCGACAACTTCGCATGGTCGGCGGAGCAGGTACCACTCTGGAACACAATTTCGATTTCGGGCTACCATATCCGCGAGGCTGGAGCGACGGCAGCTCAGGAACTCGCGTTCACGCTCGCTGACGGATTCACTTACGTGGAACGCGGGATCGCGCGCGGCCTGGATGTCGACGACTTTGCACCGAGACTCTCGTTCTTCTGGGATATCCATAACGATTTCTTCGAGGAGATAGCAAAGCTCCGCGCCGCGCGAAGGATATGGGCGCGACATCTGAAGGAGAGATTCGGCGCCCGGGATTCGCGATCGCTGATCATGCGCTTCCACTCGCAGACTGCTGGTGTGACACTCACAGCACAGCAGCCGATGAACAACGTCGTGCGTGTTGCGTACCAGGCGATGGCCGCAGTTCTCGGCGGGACTCAGTCGCTTCACACGAATTCGATGGACGAGACACTCGCGCTGCCTACTGAGCAGGCTGTCCAGGTCGCATTGCGCACGCAGCAGGTTCTCGCATACGAGACCGGCGTCCCGAACGTGGCCGATCCGCTCGGCGGATCGTACTATGTAGAGGCGCTGACGGACAAGCTCGAAGGAGAGGCCGAGGCTCTGTTCGAAAAGATTGCTGAAGTTGGCGGCGTCGTGCGAGGCCTCGAGACCGGCTGGCTGCAACGGCAGATATCGGAATCGTCCTCGCGGCAGCAGTGGGAAATCGAACAACACCGGCGCACGATCGTCGGCGTGAATGAGTTCGTCACGGAGGAGGGCGAGCTGACCATCCCGCTGCTCAAGGTCGGTGCGGAAGCAGAGCGCGAGCAGCGCGCGCGGATGGCCGAGATGCGTGCATCACGAGATGACGCTCTGGTACAATCGCGTCTGAACGCGTTGCGCGAGGCAGCACGTACTGACGCCAACCTGATGCCATTCATTCTGGATTGTGCCCGCGCATACTGCACCCTATTCGAGATTCGCGCCGCCATGGAAGAAGTATTTGGTGCGTATCGCGAACCCGTGTTCTTCTAACCATCGGAATCGAGCAAGATGCGTCCTATCCGAGTACTAGTCGCCAAGCCGGGACTTGATGGCCACGACCGTGGCGCCAAAGTGGTTGCCGCCGCGCTCCGTGACGCCGGTATGGAGGTCATCTACACCGGCCTTCACCAGACGCCGGAGATGATCGCGACGGCCGCGATTCAGGAAGACGTCGACGTCGTTGGACTGTCCATCCTGAGCGGGGCACACATGACGCTGATCCCGCGCGTGCTCGATCTTCTGCGCGACGAGGGACGCGAAGACATACTCGTCACGGGCGGTGGAATCATCCCACACGAAGACATGGATGCGCTGGAGGCTCGCGGCACGGGCCGGTTTTTCGGGCCCGGGACTCCTACGAGCGAGCTTGTGGAATACATCCACAACTGGTTCGAGGCGCGCGAAGCACAGACCGCGTGACCTCGAGACTCCGGTCGCTGGATGCCGAGCTCCGCGAGCTCGAGCACACGCTGGAACAGGGTGGCGGCGTCAGGAAGCTCGAGAAACTCCACTCGCAAGGCAAACTGTCGGCGCGAGAGCGCGTGGCACTCCTCTGCGACCCGGGGAGTCGCTTTCTGGAGATCGGGATGCTGGTTGCGTACGACGAGTACGATGGCCAGGCCCCATCGGCCGGAGTTGTTACTGGTCTTGCAGTAGTAGACGGGCGCGAGGTGGTGATCGTCGCGAACGACCCGACGGTCAAGGCTGGGTCATGGTGGCCGGAGACGATAAAGAAGATCCTGCGCGCACAGGAGATTGCGATGCGCTGCACGATTCCGATCGTGTATCTCGTAGACTCGGCCGGCGTGAACCTTCCGTATCAGGGCGGCGTATTCCCCGGGCAGTTCGGCGCGAGCCGGATCTTCTATTACAACTCGGTGATGCGTCGCTATCTGCGCATCCCGCAGATAGCCGCAGTGATGGGCCAGTGCATAGCCGGTGGTGCCTACCTTCCGGCGCTTTCCGATGTGATTCTGATGGTGAAGGGCACTTCGTTCATGGGCCTCGGCGGTCCGAATCTCGTTAAAGGCGCGACCGGACAGGTAATCGATAGCGAGACGCTTGGCGGCGCCGATACGCACACGAGAGTGAGCGGCGTAGCGCACTACGCCGTCGACGACGACCCGTCGTGCATCGCAAAGATCCGGGACCTGATTTCGCGACTGCCGCGTCCGGCCGTGGCGGCGCCGATGCAGGCTGTGGCGACAGATCCGGCGATCTACGATTTACTGCCCGCCGATCACCGGATGTCGTACGACATGCACGCACTGCTCAAGCTCATCGTCGACGATGGCGCACTGGATGAGTTCCAGAGCGGGCTGGCCGCGGAGATTATCTGTGGCGATGCACGCATTGGCGGCATTCCGGTAGCGGTCATCGCCAACCAGCGCGGCCTCGTAAAGGGGCGCGAGGGAGAGAAGCCCCGGTTCGGTGGAATCATCTACGCAGAATCGGCGGAAAAGATGGCGTATTTCATCGACCGCTGCGATCGACAGGGGATCCCGATCGTATTCATTCAGGACGTTTCCGGCTTCATGGTAGGTCCCGAAGCCGAGCATGAGGGTATTATCCGGGCTGGTGCGCGACTGGTCGAGGCGATGGCGACCACACGCGTTCCAAAGATCGTGTTGACGCTGAACCACGCATCGGGCGCTGGATATTACGCGATGGCTGCGCAGGGATTCGATCCTGATTTCGTCTTTACCTGGCCGACGGGGCGCATGGGTGTCATGGAAGGCGAGGCGGCGATTCAGGCCGTGCATGGACCTGCGATCGACGCCGCGAAGAAAGCGGGGACGGATCTCAACGCGCAGTTGTCCGCGTCGGTCGATGAGATGCGTGCTGATTACGAACACCAGCTCGACGCTCGTTATGCGGCTGCGCGAGGCTACGTCGACGCGATCGTGCACCCTGAAGACACTCGCGCGGTTCTGGTTTCCGCCTTGACGGCGTCGCTCAACAACGCCGGCCCACATCTCGGGCCGTTCGTTCTTCCTCCGTTATCAGCCTGATCATTCAATGACCCAACGTGTAGTGCGCGTCGCAGGCGGACAGGGATTCTGGGGCGACTCGCTGGATGCTCCACGCCAGCAGGTGGAGAACGGCCCGGTCGACTATCTGATGCTCGACTATCTGGCCGAGGTCACCATGTCGATCCTGCAGAAACAGAAGGAGCGCGATCCGACGATGGGATACGCGCGCGATTTTGTTGGTGCGATGGACTCCGTGCTGGATGCAGTGACCGAGCGTGGCGTGCGTGTGATCGCGAACGCGGGCGGTGTGAATCCGCCGGCGTGCGCGGCGGCAATCCAGGGCGTTGCCAGAAAGCGCGGGAAGTCGCTGCGAATTGGAGTCGTAACGGGAGACGATCTGCTTCCAAGGCTCGGCGAACTCATCGAGCAGGGACACCAACTTGCGCACATGGAAACCGGGGAGGCGCTCGAGTCCGTGCGGGATCGCGTACTATCCGCGAATGCTTACATAGGCTCGAAGCCTATCGTCGAGGCGCTGACTCGTGGCGCGCAGGTCGTCATCACGGGACGTTCGACCGATACCGCGTTGACCATGGCTCCCATTCGATTCGAGTACGGGTGGTCGGACACGGATTACGATCGGCTTGCCGCTGGGATCGTCGCGGGCCATATCATAGAATGCGGCGCACAATGTTCGGGAGGCAACTGCCTGTACGATTGGCGCAACATTCCCGATCTTGCCAACGTCGGTTACCCGATTGCGGATGCTTACGAGGATGGCAGCTTCGTAATCACCAAGCATCCAGGAACGGGTGGACGTGTCTCGGTACACACAGTCGCGGAGCAACTCGTGTACGAAATGGGTGATCCGCACGCGTACATCACGCCGGACGTGATAGCTGACTTCACGACCATTCGTCTCGAGGACGTCGGAACGGATCGGGTGCGTGTCTACGGAATCAAGGGAAGCCCTCCGACTGACAAGCTCAAGGTCTCGATCGCATATCGCGCAGGTTTCAAGGCGGTTGGGACGCTCGTGTACTCCTGGCCGGATGCGCTCGAGAAGGCGCAGTCGGCGGACAGAATACTTCGCGCGCGACTGGAGCGCCTGGGTCTGCGCTTTGACGAGGTACTGACGGAGTTCGTCGGCGTTTCGGCGACTCACGGAAGGCTCGCGGGTGACTCCGGGGCGAACGCACCGGAGGTTCAGCTTCGGGTAGGAGTGCGAGGTGACGATCGTGCAATGGTCGAGCGATTCACGCGTGAGATTGCGCCGCTCGTTCTGAACGGGCCACCAAGCGTTACAGGATTCGCCGGCGGCAGACCAAAGGTCGAGGAGATCGTGGCCTACTGGCCCGCCTTGATAGACAAATCGGTTGTCCAGACCCGCGTGGAGATGGTGTCATGAAAGTGCGGCTGTTGGATATCGCGCATGCCCGTTCCGGCGACAAGGGTGACACCGCAAATGTCGGTGTGATCGCGATCAAGCCCGAATGGTTTCCACTGATCAACCGCGAGCTGACCCAGAAGCGGGTCACACAACATTTTGAGGGGATGATCACCGGCGAGGTGGATCGTTTCGAGATACCCAATCTGAACGCGCTGAATTTCCTATTGCATGGCGCACTCGGCGGCGGCGGAACATTGTCACTCAAGACCGATGCGCAGGGGAAGGTTTACTCGACGGCACTCCTCCGAATGGTGCTTGACGTACCGGACGAGGAGGCGCGGTCACTTGGCCTGCCGGCCGCATGAATCGAATTCGCGTCGAGTCTGACGAAGGCATCGCCCGGATTGTACTTGCGCGCCCGGAAAAACGTAACGCACTCGATCACGAGACGACGCACGAGCTGCTGCAGGCCTTGACGTCCTGCGCGCAACACACCGGAACGCGTGTCGTACTACTGACAGCCGAGGGCAGTGATTTCTGCTCAGGTGCGGATCTTACCGCTCTCGCCGGGATGCTCGACGCGGCGCCGGAAGCACACTACGCTGACGCCGAAGCGTTGGGGCGGGTGTTCATTGCGATGCGAGAGATGCCAAAGCCTGTGATCGCCGCCGTGCGTGGTCGCGCCCTGGCGGGCGGTGCCGGACTGGCGACCGCAGCCGACATCGTCATCGCGCACGAAGACGCACAATTCGGATATCCCGAAGTCCTGGTTGGATTCGTGCCTGCGATGGTCATGACCATGCTACGGCGTTCTGTCGGCGAAAAGCGTGCGTACGAACTCGTAGCGAGCGGTAGACGGATATCGGCCGGCGAAGCGCTCGACATGGGACTCGTCAGCAGAGTGATTGCCGGCGACGATTTCGTGCAGCAGGTCGACAGGATTGCCAGAGATATCGCCGAATCGTCCGCAAGTGCGCAGGCTCTTACGAAAACGTTGTTCTATCAATTGGACGGTCTCGATTTCAGAGACGGAGTCCTGGCTGGCGCGCGCACCAACGTCGCGGCACGCTCGACGGCAGACTTTCGATCCGGAGTCCTGCGGTTCGCGAGGCCCGGATGAGGTCCCTCGATGGCGCGAAGCTCGGTCTGGGAGCGTGCGCTCTGGTGCTCTTCGCCTGGTCGATCCGAACCGGGGCGCCGGAGTACAGGTGGGCCGCGGTAGCGTGTCTTCTTGCCGCTTTTCTGCTTCGTTTCGCTCGCCCGAGAGCATAATTAGATTGTGAGGGTGAGTACCACCCGAAACATTCCCGAACTCCTCTCGCCTGCGGGCTCTCTCGACGCTGTCAGGGCAGCCGTCGCCAATGGCGCAGACGCTGTGTACCTGGGTGCGGAGAAGTTCAACGCCCGGGATGAGGGCGCGCAGCTCACGCTGGATGAACTCGATGCAGCGTGCGCTCTCGCTCACTCCCGCGGTACGCGGATCTACCTCACGCTGAATACACTCGTCAAACCGGGTGAGCTGCAGGAGGCGCTGGAGTTTCTAGGGGAGGCAATCGACCGGGGCATCGATGCCGCGATCGTGCAGGACGTTGGACTCGTCTCGTTGATTCGTCGCGTTTATCCAGGGTTCGAGATCCACGGCTCGACGCAGATGACCGTGCACGATGAATCAGGCGCGCGCCTCATGCAAGAACTCGGGATCGACCGGGTGGTGCTTGCGCGCGAGAATACACTCGAAGACATTCGCGCGATTCACGCGGCAGTACCGAACCTCGGTCTCGAGACGTTCATACACGGCGCGCTTTGCATTTCGTACAGTGGTCAGTGTTACATGTCCGGAATGATCTCCGAGCGAAGTGCGAACCGGGGATCATGTGCACAATCGTGCCGGAAGGATTACACGCTTACTGACGCTGAGACCGGCGAGACCCTGGATTCCGGATTCCTGATATCAGCGAAGGATCTTGGAGCATACGATTCACTCGCGGATATTGCCGACGCAGGCGTGCGTTGTCTGAAGATCGAAGGGAGGAAGAAACGGCCCGAGTATGTCGCCACGGTTACGCGCGGATACCGGGACTTCCTGACGCGTATCGGCGACGGTGACCGCACTCCGCCTCCCGTCGAGGAGGTTCAGGATCTCGTTCAGATATTCAGTCGCGGCTTCACTCCAGGGATGTACCGCGGTCGGGCTGGCAAAGAGTATGTAACTCGAGATCAACCTGACAATCGCGGTGTGGTCCTGGGCACCGTTACGAGCATCAATGATCGGGAAGTGATCGTGGACGTGTCAAGCCGCATCGAGGTGGGTGACGGCATCGCGTTTGAGGGTGCTGTGCCGACGGAAACCGTTGGCGCGACCGTGACCGCCGTCCGCACTCTCAGAGAATCGAAGGGAGGGGCTCGTCAGGCGCTGACACTGCGCGCGCGACCGCGTACGGGAGACATTGTCGTACGCAGCTCGGATTCCGTGCTGCTCGCGCGTGCGAGGGAGAGCTTCGCTGGTGTCGAGCTGACGCCCGCACACAAGCGCCCGCTCGACGTTGCAGCGTTCGGGAACGCGGGCGCGCCGCTCAAGCTCGTGTTCAAGACTGGGCTCGGCGATGTGATCGTGCACAGCGAGATTGCGCTCGTTCCTGCGGCCAGCCGCGCGCTCGATGTTGCCCAGTTGCGCGCGCAGTTGGGGCGTCTTGGGGAGACAAGCTTCGTGCTGCGGAATCTTGACGCCAACGGCCTGCAGTCGGGCATGTTCCTCCCCGTGAGCGTGCTCAACCACATGCGCCAGAGCGCCATCGCCGACCTGGAGCAACGCTCACAGTGGGATGACAGATCCAGGATTGACGAGCGAGCAGCGCGGATTTCGAATGCGATTGCTGGTATTTCCGAGATGGGGACGGGGAACGCCGATATCCCATCGGTCAGCGTGCAAGTTTACGATCTTGACGACGCAAGGGTTGCCGCCGCTGCCGGCGCGACCGAAATCGTCCTCGATCCCTTCCTTCGGCATCCGACGCCACCGATCTCTCGAGTCCGCACGCTCGCCGCGGATCTCGCATCTGCCGGCGTTACGCTTCGCATTCGTACACCCAGTGTTGTCCGTCCGGACGACCGCCCATCCGTCGACAAGTGGCTCGCGCTCGGATTACCGATCGTCTCCGGCCACGCCGGTCTCGCAGTTGAGCTGGCGCGCGAAGGTCGCGACGTCGTCGCGGATTACGCGGTCAACTGCTTCAACCAGCATACGGCTGCATATCTTTTCGAGCACGGCGTCCGCCGAATCGTCCCGTCGATCGAACTGACGACAGACGAGCTCGCCGCGCTGGTCGCTCCTCGACGGGGCCGCGGCTTCGATGTTATGGTGTACGGACGGCCTGAAGGGATGACGATGGAGCACTGCGTCTTGTCGGCGGCGTTCGATCGCGTCCCCACCACGTGCCGTGATCTGTGCGTGCAGAAGCATCCAAACGTTTCGCTCACGGATCCGGCTGGATACACGTTCGCTCTCGCCACCGACAGCGCATGTCGCAATCGGCTGCTGCATTCACGGCCCATTGAAGGGTCCGAGTACATTCCGCGATTGTGGGATATGGGGGTGCGTTCGTTCACAGCCGTGTTCAACGTTCCGGGCGATCCTGTCGCGGAGATCGTCGCTGGTTACCGCGCCACCGTCGATGCGCTTGTCGCCGGCGAGTCGCCAACCAGGAACGGAGTCCGATCGGTAGTCGGTTCCGCATTCACGCGTGGACATTTCGTGAGAGCGGTCTGATCGCCGCTTCATCCGTGCGATTGAATGCTTGCGGCGGATCAGCCGCGATGCGTGCGGTGCGGGATTGCCGTTGAATCTTGTGACATGACGACGCCGACTCTTGACGACGCCCGAGCGACGCTCAGTGCGGCGTTCGGCTATCCCGCCTTCCGCGCCGGCCAGGAGTTGGCGGTCGAATCGGTGCTTCAGGGACGCGATACGCTCGTCATTCTGCCCACCGGCGGCGGGAAGTCGCTCTGCTATCAGGTCCCGGCGCTTCTGTTGCCGGGTTTGACGGTGGTCGTATCGCCGCTGATTTCGCTGATGAAGGACCAGGTCGACGCGCTGGAAGCAAAGGGAATTCCCGCCGCCTTCGTAAACAGTACTCTCACGAACGGGCAGGTCTCCGAGCGGATGGCCCGCGCGGCGCGCGGTGACATAAAGATGCTGTACCTGGCGCCGGAGAGGTTCGACGCCGGTAGCACGGCGGAGCAACTCGCGCGCGCCGGAGTCTCGTTGCTTGCGATCGACGAAGCACACTGCATCAGCCAGTGGGGCCATGATTTCAGGCCGAGTTATCTGCGCATGCGGTCGGTGCGCGAGGCGCTTGGTGATCCGCCAACGATTGCGCTGACGGCGACCGCGACACCTACCGTGAGACGTGACATCGCGCGGCAGCTTGCGCTTCGAGATCCGAAAGTCGTCATCACGGGATTCGACCGGACAAATCTCAGCTATTCAGTTCTCCCGGCGCGCAACGACGCCGGAAAGGATGACCTTCTCGTTCAGGTGCTGGGAGATCGCAAGGGCCTCACCGTCGTCTACGCAGCGACGCGGCGATCCGTGGAGCGCATCGCGGGGATGCTGCAGCGTGAAGGCATCTCAGCAGCGGCCTACCATGCGGGCCTCGACGATTCCCAGCGGCACGACGTGCAGGAATCGTTCATGACGGAACGCGTGAGAGTCATCGTTGCAACGAATGCATTCGGCATGGGGATCGACAAGGCGAACGTGCGTGCCGTGATTCATCATTCGATGCCGGGAACGCTGGAGGCTTACTACCAGGAAGCCGGTCGCGCGGGACGAGATGGAGATCCCTCGGAGGCGATACTGCTGCATGCGTTTCAGGACCGCTTCACGCATGAGTATTTCATCAAGGGTTCGTATCCGGAACGTGAACTGGTCACTCGCGTATACTCGACGCTCCAGCGCAGGGCCGATGAGACTGCTACGGTGAGCGACACGCCCGAGGTACTCGCTGGTTTCGTTGCTGGCAAGGCGAGCGGGCGCGACGTTGAAAGTGCGTTACGGGTTCTGGAGCAGGCCGGAGCCATCATGAAGGCGCAGGAATCTGCGTCGCTCGTGCGCGTGCGCCTTCTCGCTACGTCGGATCGGATCAAGCGTGAACTTTCCAACGATGATGACGCTATAGCGCTTGGAGTTCTCCGCGCCCTGTGGCGGGCCGCGGGCAAGACTCTGAACGCTGGCGCGATCATCGACGTTGCGGCGCTTCCTTCCGGGCTTGGCGCACCCCCGGAGATTCAGGACACGCTGGAGAGTCTCGAGGCTCGGCAATTCATCACCGCACAGCGGGTCGGCGGCGGGGTGACGCTCACGTCACCGACCCGAGAGCTCGAGAGCTTCAAGGTCGACTGGAAGTCCCTCGACCGGCGCCGCGACGCTGAACTCGAAAAGCTGGAAGCCGTGCAGAAATATGCTTATGCAAAGAGCTGCCGGCGCGCATTCGTACTCAGGTATTTCGGTGACCCCGCCGCGGGAAATGGTTGCTCTGGCTGCGACAACTGTCAGGGCACGACCGTCGAGCGCCCGCCGAAGGCCGAGGCTGTCCGGCGCCCCCGTGCTGGCGCCCGAACTCGAGCCGGCGCTGTCGGTGCCCTGAAGGCGGTGTTTTCCGGAGGGAAGAAGGCGGAGGTTACGGATGATCTGCCACCCGCCGCGCAGCAGCTTTTCGACCGCCTCCGGTCCCTGCGGCGCGAGATAGCGCGAGAGCAGGAGGTCCCTCCATATATTGTCTTCGACGACAAAACACTGCGCCAGATTGCCGTTCACCGCCCGCGCACCCTTGCTGCATTCGGGGACCTTCGCGGGGTTGGTCCGGTAAAAACCGAGCGTTTCGGCCCGCGATTCATCGCGGCGCTCATCGAAGATCAGACGTAACAAAACCTACGAATGGACGATACGTTCTACTTTTCCGAACAGAACCTTGCCGTACGTGACACGGTACGCGAATTCGCGCGCGACCACGTGGCCCCCGTCGCCGCCAAGCTTGACGCCGAGGGGAAATTTCTCTGGGAAAACGTCCGCCGAATGGGTGAGCTAGGATTGCTCGGCGTACCGTGGCCGGAAGAACTCGGTGGTGCGGGGCTGGACATCACTTCATACATCATTGCCATTCACGAGATGGCGAAGGTGGACGCGTCACACGCGATTACAATTTCCGCGCACACCACGCTCGGAACCTCACCGATCGTGAAGTTTGGCAACGACGAACAGCGACACCGGTACGTGCCGTTGCTCGCGTCCGGCAAAGTACTCGGCGGATTCGGGCTGACGGAGCCGTCGGCGGGGAGCGATGCAGGTGGAACGCGCACGCGAGCGGAGAAACGTGGTGACCGGTATGTGCTGAACGGCTCCAAGATCTTCATTACGCACGGTGGTGTTGGAGAGATATTCGTAGTTACAGCCGTGACGGACGCCACTCGCGGAACCAAGGGCATCAGTTCCTTCATTCTCACCAAACCGACGACCGATCTGGATTCGGCTCGCGCCGTTGGTGTCGGTCACGATGAATCGCTCCCTGCGATGAAAGGGTTTCGCGCCGGCAAGAAGGAAGACAAGCTCGGCTGGCGCTCGTCGGATACGCGCGAGTTGGTCTTCGAGGACGTCGAGGTACCTGAAGAGAATCTGCTGGGAAGGGAGGGCGAGGGCTTCACGAATTTCATGCAGACGCTCGACTCGGGGCGGATTGGAATCGGCGCACTTTCCCTGGGGATCGCGGAAGGCGCGTACGAGGAGGCCCTGAAGTATGCGTCGGTAAGGAAGCAGTTCGGAAAGCCGATTGCCGATTTTCAGGGAATCCAGTTCCAGCTGTCGGACATGGCCACGGAGATCGAGGCCGGACGACACCTCGTCTTTCACGCCGCGTGGCTGGCGCAGCACGGCAAGCCGTTCGGGAAGGAAGCGGCGATGGCCAAATTGTTCTGCTCCGAGCTGGCAATGCGGGCGACGACCAAGGCGGTTCAGATCCATGGCGGCTACGGGTACACCAAGGATTATCCGGTCGAGCGCATGATGCGCGACGCGAAAATCTGTGAGATAGGTGAGGGGACCTCGGAGATCCAGCGGTTGGTCATTGGCCGGCACATTCTGAGGGAGGTCGCCGGGTGACCGCTTCCGAGTTGGCCAAAACGCTTCGAATCCCGCTCGGATTTGTTCTTGGTATCGCGTACATCATTTTTGCACACCCCACGGTCGGCTCACTCGCCCTTGGTGGGACGGTAGCGCTGATCGGAGTCCTGGTGCGCGCCTGGGCCTCGGGGCACATCTTGAAGAACGACCGGCTGGCCACGAGTGGGCCGTACGCCCACACCCGCAATCCGCTCTACTTCGGGAGTTTTCTCATCGCGGCGGGTTTCGCCGTCGCTGCTCACTGGAGCCTGCTGGTCGCCGTCGTGGTGTTCTTTCTTCTGATCTACTACCCGACGATGCAGCGCGAGATTGTGAACATCAAGGAGCGGTTTCCCGAGGCCTACGGGCGATACGCGGCTCAGGTGCCGCTGTTTTTTCCGCGCCCCGCTCCCTGGCGCGGTGATGCAGCCTCGACAAACCGGTTCGATCCGGCTCTTTATATGAAGCACGGCGAGTGGAAGGCCGGCCTAACTTATGTTCTGGCAATGATTTGGCTGGCGTTCCGGACTCTTCGAACGTAACTTTATACACGTTGGCGCCGGCTTTCTCGGCGCCCCAGTCTATTTCTCTTTTGGACCGCGAAGTGGGTGGGGACCCCGTAGTACGATCCCATGCCCGCGCGGGCTACAATGAAACGTGAAATCCTCATAAACGCGGCTGCGCGGGAAACGCGCATCGCGATTCTGGAGGACGACCGGCTCGTCGAGCTATTGGTCGACCGCCCAGACACTCGCCGAATGATCGGCGACATCTACCTCGGGAAGGTCGAAGCTGTTCTTCCCGGGATCCAGGCAGCCTTCGTCAATATCGGGACGGAGAAGAGTGCCTTCCTCCACGCGTCGGACGTTCAGGCGGCAGATCTCGACGATGACTCGGATCCTGACGACCACGATGACGACGACGCCGAGCCGACCAACGGGAACGGTGGCAACGGTGGCAACGGCCACGCTGGTGGCGGAAGCAATCGGCGCGGCGGCAAGATTCCGCCAATCCAGGATTCACTGAAGCGCGGCCAGGACATTCTGGTCCAGGTTACGAAGGAGCCAATCTCGACCAAGGGGCCCCGCGTGACTGCGCAGATTTCGCTGGCTGGCCGCTTTCTGGTTTACATCCCCGACGGCGGTACCAAGGTCGGTGTGAGCCGCAAGATCGGAGCGGGTGCCGAGCGCCAGCGGTTGAAGGAGATGGTGCGCGGCTTTCTGCCCGAGAAATCCGGCGGCGTCATCGTGCGCACGGTTAGCGAGGATGTGACTCCCGACATGTTGAAGCGGGAGTTGGAGTCGCTCATATCGCAGTGGCGCCGAATCAAGAAAAAGACCCGATTCGTGCGTGCGCCCGCCGTGATCCATCGCGAAACCGGGCTCACGCGCGGACTTGTGCGCGACCTGTTCAGCGCCAAGGTGGACTCACTCACGGTCGACTCGAAGCAGGTGTTCAACGAGATCGTTGATTACCTCGAAGACATCGCGCCTGATCTTATCCCGCGCGTCAAGCTGCACGCCGAGGAGCCACCGCTCTTCGACAAGTTCGAGATCGAATCCGAGATTCGCGACATCTTCAAGCGTCGGTGTGACCTGCCGTCCGGCGGTTACTTGATCATCGAGCCGACCGAGGCGCTGGTTTCGATCGATGTGAATTCCGGGCGGTACACGGGCAAGAAGGATCCGGAGCAGACGGTTCTCCGAACCAACATGGAAGCCGCTGCGGAGGTGGCGCGGCAGCTGCGCTTGCGAGACGTGGGTGGAATCATCGTTACGGATTTCATCGACATGGAAAGCAAGTCGAACCGGGAGAAGGTTCTGCAGGAGATTCGGAATCACCTCTCGCGGGACCGTGCTCGCACCAAGGCGTTCGCGGTAAGCGATCTGGGACTGATCGAGATGACTCGTCAGCGTGTCAGGCAGAGCCACTATCAGAGCATGACCGAGGCGTGCCCGACGTGCAAGGGAAGCGGCCGCGTGTTCACACCCGAGACGATCGTCCGGAGGATGGAACGGTCGGTACGGCGGATGGTGCTCGAGGGACGCCGCGACAACCTGCTGGTGAAGCTGCATCCGGAGGTCGCGATGTACGTTCTGGAGCAGGAGCGTGACCTGGTCCAGAAGCTTCAGAAGTCCGCGTCGTTCTCGCTGGAAATGCGTGATGATCCGTTACTTAAGCCAGATGAGTTCAAGTTAGTTGTGAAGTCCCAGGGGCGCGACGTCACGCAGCAGTACGCGCTGGCGTAGAGCCCCGGGGCCCACGGTCTCTTCGCGGTGTCCGGTGTGCGGCGCGGATAGTGTTGCGGAGGCCACGCCGGCCACTACCGTCGGGAGACCCGGGCGGTTATACTTCAAGGCTGCACCAAAACCATACGATTCCATGCCATACGCAATCATCCGAACCGGCGGCAAGCAGTTCCGCGTCGAGCCCGGCAAAACCTATCGAATTCCTACGCTTGTCGGCGATGCCGGAGCAAAAGTCACGTTCTCCGACGTGCTGCTCGGCAACGATGACACGAATACCCATGTCGGCGTGCCGGCTCTCAAGGGCGCGTCAGTCGCCGCTGAGATCGTCAAGCACGGACGCGGCGAGAAGATCATCGTCTTCAAGCAGAAGCGTCGCAAGAACTACGCGCGCAAGCAGGGACATCGTCAGGGCTTCACAGAGATCAAGATCGGCGACATCACACTCGCCTGAGGCTTAGAAAAACATGGCACATAAAAAGGGCGTAGGCTCAACTCGCAACGGTCGCGACAGCAACGCGCAGTTCCGCGGCGTCAAGAAGTTCGGTGGCGAGCGCGTGGTCGCCGGCAACATCATCGTTCGCCAGTGTGGCACCAAGTGGCACCCTGGCCGCAACGTCGGCCTTGGCTCCGATTACACGATCTACTCGCTCATCGACGGCGTCGTGAAGTTCGAGCACAAGAGCAAGACGCGCTTCAAGATCAGCGTGTATCCGCAGCAGCCGACGGAAGCCGCGACGGTTTAACCGCACTGGCGACCTGTTAAAAAGGAGCCCCCACTCGGGGCTCCTTTTCTTTTGCCAATCCCGTGGCCTCACTCAGTGCCAATCCACGGTGCCAAGGCGGCCGATGAGCTGCGTGTAGGTCTCTATCCCGTTCCATAGATTCTGAAGCCGCAGGTTCTCGTTCGCGGCGTGCTGATTGTCGTCATAGTTCGCGATCGGCAGGATGATAACCGGGAGGTGCAGGACCTCCGTGAACATGTAGCTCGGAGCGCTTCCCCCCATGGTTGGCAACACGATCGGTAGGTTGCCAGCGCTATCCCTGACGACGCTGATGACGGCGCGGGCGACAGGTGAAGCCATCGACGTGCGATTCGCTGGATAACCACCGCTGGCCCACTCCACGCGTGCAACGCGCGCATGCGCGAGACGCATCGCCGTGGTCACACTGTCGCTGGTGACGAAGTAACCCTGGCGACGAATATGCGCGTTCACCAGATCACGGACCCGCTCCGGGGTCTCGTTCGGTACGAGGCGAAAGTCAAACGACGCGCGCGCCTCTGTCGCTATGACATTCGCGGCGTGCTCACCGACGCTGCCAAAGCTCAGTCCACGAACGTTCAGCGCTGGCATCATGAGGCGCTCCGCCAACGGCGCGTCATTGGCCTCCGTGCGCGCCAGGCCAAGCGAGTGACGCAGTGCTGAATCGATGGGCGGCACCGCCTTGATCGCCGCTTGCTCAGCAGCGGTGATGGGCGCCACATCATCATAGAAGCCGGCGATCTTGATGTGACCGTCGTCGTCACGCATGCTTGCGATGAGGTTCGCGAGCATCACACCGGCGTTCGGCGCCCAGTTGCCGTAATGGCCGCTGTGTAGCGCGCTGGTCGGGCCAAATAACGTAAGCTCCATGCCGGTCATACCGCGTACGCCGAACAGCAATTGCTGACGGCGGCTCTGGTGTTCCGGGCCGTCACACAATAGCAGCAGGTCAGCGGACAGCAGACCCTTGTATCGCTCCAGAATCTGAAGCAGGTGCGGTGATCCGGCCTCTTCTTCTCCGTCGAACAGGAACTTGATGTTGATCGAGGGAGAGCGACCGGACGCGTGAAGTGCGTCGAGCGCCACTAGCATCGCGATGATGCTGACCTTGTCGTCGCCGGCGGAGCGCGCATAAAGCCGCGCCTCGCCACTCACACGTGCTCCAGTGTCGGTGGGGAACGGGATCGGCGTGCCACCGGCGGCCAGGGAGCTGCTGCGCAGCGTGGGCGACCACGGAGCGGTCACCCACTGGGACGCCGTTACGGGCTGTCCGTCGTAGTGTGCGTAGAGAATCACGGTGCGTGTCGCGCCGGGAACGATGATCTCGCCATACACGGCTGGAGGGGCATCACCGAGTTCCAGTAATCGCGCATCAATACCACGACTTCGCATCATCGTGATGAGCAGATCAGCGTTACGGCGGATGTTGGCCCGATCAGCAGCGACGTTTGGTATCGCAAGCAAGTCGGCAAACTCACGCAGGATCTTCGGCTCATGGGATGCGCGGAACTGCCGAGCCGTCGCACGAAGCGACGCTGCGTCACGAGCACCCGACGAGACGCCTTGTTGTGCCGCGCACGGAGTCGCTATGCATAGCGCCGCGACTAGAAGATACTTTCTGGTCATTGTACTCTAGCCCGGGTAAGAAGAAGCCGCCCTCGACGTGAAGACGGCTTCCTGTTCAACAGCACCCTCGCGCCAAGCGCATTACGGCTTCGTCTCGTACTTGGGTGGCAGTGTCATATATCGTTTCGTCAGCATGTCCTGCCGGCTCGGTGACATCGATTCCTTGCCGTGAATGAATACGTGTTCGACCCGCGTGGAGAACTCGAATGGGTCACCGCTCCACACAACGACGTTCGCGTCGCGACCAACCTGAAGCGAGCCGACGTGATCGGCAACGCCGAACAGCTCGGCTGGCGTGAGCGTTACCGCCCGGAGCGCGGCGTCGTGCGACATCCCGTATGCAACAGCGTTGCCGGCTTCGTACCTGACGTTCCGAACGTTGAATGACTCCTCGTCGCCGTCGCCGTTATTGCCGATGATCGCGACAGGCACGCCCGCCTTGCTCAGTATCCCGACGTTTTCCTGCCGCTGATTGAGCGTCTGGAAGCTGGTTGGAATATTGTTCATTGCTCCGGCAATCACGGGCACGTGTGCAGCGGCAAGATCGTTTGCCGCAAGCCACGCCTCGGCGCCGCCCACAATCATGATCTTGAGATTGTACTCCTTCGCCAGCCGCAGCGCGCCTTCGATGTCATCGACGCGGTCGGCGTCGATCGCGAGCGGGAGCTTGCCTTCGACAACGGGAATCATCGCCTCGAGATCGCCGCGCGGTGCAGATAGACTCCGCGAGGCTGCACGATCGTAATCGCTACGGTGAGCCTGGTAGAACTTCACGTCCTCCAGCAACGTGCGCAGCTTGCCAATCAGTTCGCCGCGCGCGCCGGTACCGGCTCCGCGGGGATCGTTCACCTGTGCAACCATTGCCACCGGTGCCCGACGAATCATCTGCGAGCTGCTCCCGTCGACGAGATCGACGACGGACGCCTGACCGCCGATGAGGCCACCGTTGGGCGCGACGACGACCGATGTCACGCCACCATTCCTGGCAGGGGCCCACATCACCGATTCGGAGTTGAGTCCGTCCCATGAGCGGAATGAAGCAGCAATACCATCGGTTCCTCGCGCGTTGAGGTCGCGCGTCGCACCCTCCGCGTCGATCTCGACGAGCCCGAGTTGCGTGTTAGCATCGATGAATCCTGGTGTAACAATCTTGCCCGTTGCATCGATCCGCTGAGCATCGGATGGCACGGATACGTTTGCGCCGACGGCGACGATCTTTCCATCCCTTATGAGGACGGTCCCATTCTGAATCGGCGCCCCAGTTACCGGGTAGACCGTTCCGCCAGTGATCGCGACGGTCTGTGCCTGAGCCGCGGCACCAGTTACCAACGTTGCGCAAGCTGCGCAGAATAGCAGATGCTTGTTCATCAGCGGCTCCCTCCCTTCACAAAGCCAAGATCGAAATCTGTGCGCCAGTTCTGCGCGGGGTCATCACGATCGAACATCATTGCGCCGTCGATCCAGACTTTCTCCGCCTTCGAGTAGATGCTGAACGGGTCGCCGCTCCAGAGCACGACATCGGCGTCTTTTCCTGCCTCGAGAGAGCCGATCTTGCTATCGAGATCGAGGGCCCACGCCGGGTTTATCGTCATCCACTTTACCGCCTCGTCTTCACTTACGTTTATGCCAGCCGCGCGGCCGGCGTACATCGCCTTGGCGACTTCCTGATTGAGACGCTGAGAACCGGACGGATCGTCGGAGTGAATCATTGCGCGTGCG
Organism: Gemmatimonadaceae bacterium; assembly: GCA_036554185.1. Taxonomy (GTDB): domain Bacteria; phylum Gemmatimonadota; class Gemmatimonadetes; order Gemmatimonadales; family Gemmatimonadaceae; genus Fen-1247. The sequence continues at coordinate 64,737 of DATBNQ010000015.1, forward strand.
CCGGCGGCGTCGACCAGCGCGATGTTGGCCTGGATTCCGTCCATAGCCTCTTCCTTGAAACCGCCCCAGTCCGCCCACATTGCGGCGGCTGTGCCATTCTCGCGTAGCAGATCCGCGATCTTGTACGCTTCCACGGCATGATGAAACGCGCGGATCTTGAACCCGAACTCCTTGGCGACGTCCAGCATCTGCGCCATCTCATCCGCGCGGTAGCAGTGCATCTGCGGGAGAATGTCGCCGCGCAGAACTTCGGCGAGGGTCTCCAATGCAAGGTCCCGGTTTGGTGGTGCACCCTTATGGTTTGCGTTCCACTCGTCCCACTTGCGTCTGTACTCGGCTGCCTGGATGTAAGCTGCGCGATAACCCGCGACGTTGCCCATGCGAGTAGACGGCCCGCGGCCGGCGTAAACACGCTTCGGGTTTTCGCCGCAAGCCATCTTCAACCCGTACTTGGCGCCGGGAAACTTCATTCCCTGAACCGTGCGTGACGGCACAATCTTGAGAATCGCGCTTCGGCCGCCGAAGAGATTCGCCGAGCCCGGCAGAATCTGAACTGTCGTAACTCCACCCGCCAGGATGCGCGGGAATTGCGGATCCTGAGGCCAGACAGAGTGCTCTGCCCAGACATTCGCCGTGTTCGGATTGGTCGCTTCATTTCCGTCGTTCAGCCCTTCGCCACCTGGAGCTGCGTACACGCCGAGGTGCGAATGGACATCGATTATTCCTGGTGTCACGTACTTCCCGGTGCCATCGATCACGACTGCGTCGGCAGGCGCCGTGACCGATGTGCCGACGGAGATGATCTTGCCGTCTCGCAGCAGGATGGACGCGTTTTGCATGGTCGGGCCAGCCGCCGTCATGATTGTCGCGTTCCGGATTAGCGTCGTGCGCGACGGGAACGGCACGTACGTGCTGGGGAACGGATTCGCGAACGGAACCGAGAGTGCGCCGAGGCCGGGCTTGCCGGCGGAATCCTGCGATGACGACGATGTGGACTTGGAAGCGCTTGCAGTGGTGGCTTGCGCCGGTGCTGCAGCCGGTGTGGGCGCGGGGTTTTGTGCGCACGCGACACCAGTGACACAGAGGAATAGAAGACTAGTTGTTCGCATCCAGAGATGGGCCTCGAGTGTGAGAGCTTTGAACTGACGCCAGCGTCGGACTTATTGGAAGATCAGTACAGATTCCGGCTACGCCGAGATCGTCGAGCACGCGCCATTCGGACGGTGTATTGGCTGTCCAGGCGATGACTCTTCCGCCAGCAGCCGTCACCTGTTCGACCAGCGCGCGATCCACAAACTCGTGCCACTGCCAAAGATCAGTTGCCTCGGCGGCTCTGAGGGCGCTCACGCTGTCCACCAGCCGACCGGTCTGAAGAATCCCGGTGCGAAGTTGCGGCAGTATGCGCCTCATGCGCAAGACCACTTCGTGATCAAACGAGTGAACCGAAGCTTCGGCGGCGCTCTTGCGGAGCACCTCCGCCAGCTCGGGTTCGACGCCGCGATTCTTGAGTTCCACGTAGGCGTGCGCCTTTCCGGTTACAAGATCGAGCACCTCGTCAAGCCGCGGCAGCAGCGGAGCGGATGCGTGGAGCGTCTCGAAGTAGGTCCCGCGGATCGACAGCGCGACCTTTGGCGTTACCACGGCTTCGTCGTGATGGACGACGCAAATCCCGTCGGCCGTGACATGCACATCGAGCTCTATCGCACGAAAGCCGAGATCGAGCGCGCGTTGAAAGGCGTCCATCGTGTTTTCCGTGAAAACATCATGGACGCCGCGATGCGCGATGAACTCCGTCACGGCCGAGTCGCGGCGGCGCCACCGGTGAAACCATGTACAAACAGGTCGTAGATGAGCCTGGAGGCGATCCCGACATTCAACTCGGTATCCGAGACTCCCCACTGGCGCGGACCACTCATCATGGCGAAAAGCATGTCGGCGGCGAACGAGGTCGGTACGGGAGCCGCGTATTCCTGGCGAACGCGATCGAGAATGTCGCGGAGCACCTTGACATACTCATGTCGCTTGAGCTCCACAGCTTCGCGACGCTCGTCGGTTCCGTCGGGTGCGGTTTCGTGCGAGAGCACCCTCACGAATGCGGGGTGGTCATTCGAGTACGAGATGTGGTTCTCGACGAACTGGAGGAGTTGATCGGCCGGCTTGGTGACCGTGGAAAGCGCCTGAGCCGCCGACGCGATTAGAGCGTCGATCGTTCGTGACTGGATCTCGTAGAGAAGCGAAGATTTGCCGCGCGTGTAGTAGTAGATCCCGGAAAGCGATATTCCGGAGTCGTGCGCGATATCCCGCATGCTGGTTCCGCTATATCCGCGAGTCGCGAATGTGGTGGCCGCGGCTGCCAGGAGGGTCTCCAGCTTCGGTGCGCGCGGACTGGCTGCTGATGCCGCAGGAGATGGTGTGCCGGAGAGTGGGGTCGTGGGAGTGGTTTCGTCGGACATGCTGAGTACCTCTCGAGACGGGCGGGTTCCGTACCATCGAACGCTTGTTCTAAAGAAGCTATCGAGGGGACGTAAATCCGTCAACCGCTGCCACTTAACATTCGAGTGCCGAAGGCGTCTATTTAGCGTGTGGAAGTCACAGCCCAGCCTGTCACCGACGAACCGACCGACGCGGATCTGATTCGCCAGTGGCGGAACGGGGATGGGAGGGCAGCCACCAGACTTGTGGAGCGCCACGCTCCGGGATTGGCGCGTTTTGTTACCGGAGAAGGTGAGCGGGACAGTGTCGACGAGGTGGTTCAGGACACTTTCGTACGCGCGTTTGGCGCGATTGATAGTTTCCGCGGTGACAGTGCGTTCCGCACGTGGCTATTCACTATCGCGCGGCGGCTGATACTGGACCGACGACGATCGGAGCGACGGAGCAGGGTTGTGTCGACAATAGACGAGGGCGATGCGGTCACTACGTTTGACGCGCTCGACACGATGGTTGCCGACGAGTCGATGTTGCGGGTACGGCGAGCGGTAGCACGGCTTTCGCCGAAGCAGAAAGAGGTTTTCACTCTGCGGTTGGAGCAGGGACTTTCGTACAAGGAAATCGCGGATCTGGTTGGGAGCACAGAGGGCGCAGCGCGCGTCCACTACCACAACGCGATGCGCGCGGTCAAGGAGTTTCTCGATGATGAATGATTGCCAGAATGTAGAGATACGGGAGGTGCTTCCGGAGCTTGCTCATGGAACGCTTGCCGAGGTGGAGCGTGTGCGGGTCCAGGAACACCTGGGCGCGTGCGATGACTGCGCCGCGGAGCTTGCGATCATTCGCTCGGTACTCGAAAGTGCGCCGGTGATTCCGATCGACGTGACACGTATTGGCGCGGCGATCCCGCCATATCGTCGTAAATCGAGCGGGATGAAGCGGGTATACATGGAACTTGCGGCAGCGTGTCTGATCGGAGCTGTCGGCATCTCGGCGCTCGTAATCCACAACTCGAGCGGCGCGGGAGTTGGGCAGGGTTCGGCGAGCGTCGGTGCGACTGCGGTTGATCCCGGGATTGCCCTCGTGAACACGAACGATCTCAGTGACGCGGGACTTGCGCAACTTACAAAGGACCTGGACAACCTTCAGGCCATGCCGACGTCAGACCCTGAATCGGTGACGCCGGTCGTACTTGAAGATCTCGCTGGACCGCTTGCAGTGGGAGATTCCGCATGAAGATCCTTTCGATAATCGCGGCGTTCGTATTGTGCGCGGCCAGCGCGAGCGCGCAGGGCGGCGGGCGTGCTGGAAGGGGGCGTGCTGTTCGCCCGCAACCGCGCGCCGAGCAGGCGCCTCGCAGAGACATCCTCGAGCAACGCTTCCGGCAGCGAACCGAGCAGGTTGTGCGTGAGCGACTGAATCTCAACGACGATCAGGTCTCACGCCTGCGCGCTGTCAATGCCGACATAGGCGGGAAGCGCAATGCACTGGTCGACCAGGAGCGTTCCGTTCGCTCGAATCTCCGAGACGAGATGTCCAAAGGCAGCGGAGCGGACCAGAACAGGGTCGCTCAGTTGATGGCACAGGCTCACGATCTGCAGGTAAAGCGGTTCGCGCTGCAACAGGATGAGCAGCAACAGCTGTCGGGTTTCATGTCGCCAATTCAGGTTGCGCAGTACGTGGGCCTCCAGGCGCAGATGCGCCAGCGCATTCGCGAGATGCAGAAGGGTGACCCGAACGGGCAGCCAAACCCGCTCCCGAACCAGAACCCCTGAGCGGATTTCGGCTTATCCGACGTGCCGTGGCTTGCCGCGGTGCGTCGGATAATCGTATTTTATGCCGTAGTTCCCCAGCAGTCTTTCCGGGGAAGTCTTCAGACTGGTTCTGCGAATGCGTGCTGTAGTTACGGCTGGACTTGGAGCGCTCATCGTCATTTCGGGCGGCGCTGCTCGAGCGCAGGACGCCGCGCCAACTCAACCCGTCGTCCACGCGATGTTGTTCGGGGACGCATCATACCTCGTCACCGACCGAAAGATTCCAGCGGGCTTCCAGCTGGGTCAGGTGGTCGGGCATCTGATAGTCAGTTTCACCGACAGGCTCAACTACTTCGGCGAATTCACCGCGACCGCCCAGCCAACGGGCTACGCGTTCGAGGTGGAGCGATCCATCCTGCGATACGATTTTGACGACGCGTTCAAGATTTCGGTTGGACGCTACCACACACCGATCGGTTACTGGAACACCGCGTTTCATCATGGCACCTGGCTGCAGACCACGGTCTCGCGCCCCGAGATGATCAAGTTCGGAAGTCAGCTGATACCGACTCATTTCGTGGGAGCGTTCGCGGAAGGCAACATCGGTCTGCAGGATCTGGGACTTCAGTACATGCTGGGAGTTGGCAACGGTCGCGGCAGCACGATCTCTCGTGCCGGCGACGCCGGCGATGTGAACGGGAGCCGCGCGTTGGCTGCTTCGCTGTCTGCTCGTCCTGTTGCGCTTTTTGGAATGAAGATGGGGATTGGCTATTATCGCGATCGTATATCGGCGGCGAGCGGTGTTACGGCAGATGAAGGGATCTCTTCCGCGTACGTTGCCTGGCAGCGGGAGCAGCCCGAGTTCATCGCTGAATACGTACATCTGGCACATTCACCGGCCGCAGGCGGATCAACGACCGGAAGCGACGCATACTATGCGCAACTCGCGTATCGGCTGAACGGCTCGGCGCGCGCCTGGAAGCCGTACGTACGGGCCGAGCGAACGACAGTGTCGCCGACCGATGTGATATTTGCGCCGCTGAATCTTGGATATGAGGGCGGGATCGGCGGTGTGAGGTACGATTTCACTTCGTTCGCCGCTCTCAAGGCGGAGTATAGAAGGGAGCGCTTCCAGACCGACAACTGGTCGAACGGCGCGTACGTGCAGGCGAGCTTCACCGTTCCGGATCTTGGCGGCGGTGGTGACCATTCCGAGGCGCAGCCATGAGAATCGCGACAACCGCGGCAACCCGCGGCACGCTTTGGAAGCAGGTCGCGCTGGTCTGCGCGATCATCCTGTGCCTTCCACTGCACGTCGCGAGGTCCCAGAGCAGCTCCCGTCAGGCTATCGCCATCGTAGTAAATCCCAAATCTACGGTGACAGATATCTCGTTCACGGAGCTGCGGAGAATATTCCTTGGCGAGCAACAGTTCTGGCCCGATCGCTCCAAGATCACGCTCCTTGTCCGGGCGCCTGTTGCGCACGAACGCGAGGTGGTGCTCGACGAGATATACAGGATGGACGAAGATCAGTTCCGGCAGTACTGGATTGGCAAGATGTTTCGCGCAGAGGTTGCTGGCGGTCCAAAGATCGTGTACAGCTCCGACATGGCGATCAATCTCGTAGGTGTAATTCCGGGATCGATCACCTTCGTTCTCGCGTCCGAGGCGACACCAAACGCGCGAGTGTTGCGAATCGACGGAAAGCTTCCGTCGGACCCTGGGTATCCGCTGAAGTAGCGCATCGATTCTCCGGTTAGTCGACAATCATGCGCAAACCAGCCTGGCTCGCCGAGGTCATCGTCCAATCGATCGCGGTTACCGTGAGCATTTTATTGGCATTGTGGGTCGATCAGTGGAAACAGCGTCGTTCGGCTCAGAATCTCGCGACTCAATCGATGATCAGCTTCGCGAAGGAGATCAAGCAGAACGAAGCCAGGATTGACGACATCCTGCCGTATCATGAAGGACTCCGCTCGATGCTTGCCCACGTAGACTCGACGCACGCGATACATACGCAGGCTCAATTTCAGGGTGCGGTCGGGATCGATGGATTGCGTCCGCCCTCGCTGCTGCAAACGGCCTGGCAGACTGCGCTCGCGACTGGCGCGCTCACGCATCTGGATTACGAAACGGTGGCCGCGCTATCGCTCACCTACACGCTTCAGGATCGATTCCGCGAGGACAGCCGCACGGGATTCCAGGCGGTCATGCAGGCCAGTGATTTCAAGCCGGGCGAGGCCGAGATGGCGGTGCACAGTGCAGGGAATTACCTTCGCGAAACGGTCACTTCGGAGAACGATCTTCGCGCGACATACGCACAGGCCGAGGATATTCTTCGCAAGAAGCTGGGCAAGGACGACGTACCGGCGGTGCCTGACTCGACGACCGCGCAATCGCGACCACAACCCCCAAACGGACAATGATTCGGTATCGTGACTTCGCGCCGCACGTCATCAAGCGCGGGCTTCTTCATAGCGATGAATTCGAGAACTTCGACGCCGCGGTCGCGGCCGCAAATGCGTGGATTGCCGCAGAGACTCCCCAGATTATTACTGTAGAGACAGTGGTGCTACCGAACATCACTGCTGACAGGAGCGAAGGAACCATAGACGGTCGGGTTGAAACCGAGGAGGCCATGACCTCGATCAACGAGTGGTATCAGTTCGTGCGAGTCTGGTATCAATAGTGACAGCTGATCTGCGCGAGTCTCTTGGGCGGGCACTCGGCAACGCTTACCTGCT
>DATBNQ010000024.1:0-8183 GCA_036554185.1 Gemmatimonadaceae bacterium
ATACGAAACCCACGACGAGGATCGCCATGAATATCAGCATCTCGCCAAGGCCAAAGAACGAGACCGATCCGGCCGCGCAGACTCCGCTGACGAGCTCCGTGCTGCACGAGAGCTGTCGGAAGTACGTGGCCCACGGAATCATGAAGACGGTTTCGATGTCGAATATGATGAACAACATCGCGATCATGTAGAACGCCACGGAGAAGCGTTCCCGAGCACTGCCGATCGCCGGAATTCCTGATTCGTAGGCAGCGCGCTTGACCGGCGTCGGGCGCTTTCTGATCGTGAGCGCCGACACCCCGATGATCAACACGGCATTCATCGCAACGAAGCCGAGGAGCAGCAGGATTGGAAAGTATTCTCGCGCCATGCCGTATTGAGGGAGAGCGGCCATCGCAGGCCAAACCGCATGTGAAAAATTTCACTAATGCGTCTAGCAAGATTTTAGCTTATGTTATGACTCTTTTCAACGGAAACGATTTACTCGGAATTGAATGAGCATTCAGTCAGACCGCTGGATCATCGAGCAGGCCGCCAAGGGGATGATCGAGCCATTCGAGAACAGCCAGATCCGCTCCGGCGTGATCTCCTACGGGGTCAGCTCCTACGGCTACGACATGCGCGTGTCGAACCAGTTCAAGATCTTCACCAATGTGATGAACTCACTGATCGACCCCAAGCAGTTCGATCCGAACTCGTTCGTCGAGTTCGAGGGAGATGTCTGCATCGTCCCGGCCAACTCCTTCGCGCTGGCGTGCTCGGTCGAGTACTTCCGCATCCCGAGGGATGTAGTCACTCTCTGCGTCGGCAAATCGACCTACGCCCGCTGCGGGATTATCACAAATGTGACACCGTTCGAGCCTGAGTGGGAGGGTTATGTCACGCTGGAGATCTCGAATACCACGCCGCTCCCGGCCAAGATCTACGCGAACGAGGGGATAGCGCAGGTGATGTTCTTCAAGGGGGACGAGCCTCCGATCACCTCATACAAGGACAAGAAAGGCAAGTACCAGGGGCAGTCGGGGGTGACGCTGCCAAGGCTCTAACGAGAGGGTCGCTGGCGACGCTTGACGATCTGGTCGCCGGTCGCGCGAAGGGAGCGTGTTCGGATCACATTAACAACGGCGGCCAAGGATGCATGGGAATTTCTGGCTATTCCTGACGATCGGCGTTATCAGCGCGGGCGGTGCAATGATCGGGCGCGCGCTCAGCCGCTGGGCTGAACGGGCGATTAGTCGCAACGAGGCGCTCGCGCAGCTTGTTATTGGAATCGGTGCCGTCGGTGCCGGTGTGACGATGTCGATCCAGTCGCGTGAACGGGTGGACACGTCATGGCTTCGGTTTGGCTGCATTCTGGTGGTCATGGCCGGCATGCTTATCCAGGCACGGCTCCGCAGCGCGCACGCCTCGCCGTAGGGGTGTCGAAACCGTAGCGCCTATCCCCTGAATACTCCGAACGCGTACACGACGAAAATCAGCACAAGTATTATCAACATCCCCCAAACGAGGGGACTCACGCCGCGCTTGCCGACCTCCGCAGGCCGTCCCACGGGTGAGAGCGCGTTGGGATCGGTTCCCTGGCCCACGACGTACGTCGTCTTCTCCACCGCGTCAGCGCCGCCCAATGCGGTTTCAGAGTCCACGAATTTCGGTTCTGGATGATCGTTTGTGGACTCTCTTGCCATTGGGCCGCTCCGATTTACTCGTTGTTGGAACCGCGTGCCGACGCGGCGACGTAGTCGTGGTTCATCTGCTTGATCACGTCGATGCTGATCTCTTTGGGGCACGCTTCCTGACACTCCCCGAACCACGAGCAATTTCCGAACCCTTCGATGTCCATTTGCTCGACCATGCCGATAACGCGACGGTCGCGCTCGGGCTGTCCCTGCGGGAGGTTGCCGAGGTGCGTGATCTTGGCGCCCGTGAACAACGATGACGAAGCATTCGGACACGCGGCCACGCACGCGCCGCACCCGATGCAGGCCGCCGCATCCATCGCGTTGTCGGCGTTCGACTTGCCAATCAGGATGTCGTTGCCGTCCGGCGCACCGCCGGTATTCACGCTCACGTAGCCGCCGCGCTGAATGATGCGATCGAACGCGCTGCGATCCACGACGAGGTCCTTGATTATCGGGAACGCCTGCGCGCGCCACGGCTCGATCAGAATCTCGTCGCCGTCCTTGAACGTGCGCATGTGCAGCTGACACGTGGCCGTTGCGCGTTGTGGACCGTGAGCAACACCGTTTATCATCATGCCGCACGATCCGCAAATCCCTTCCCTGCAGTCATGGTCGAATGCGATGGGCCGCTTACCGGTCGTGATCAACTCCTCGTTGACAACGTCGAGCATCTCGAGGAACGACATGTCCGGCGAAACGTCACGAGCCTCGTATGTCTCGAGTCTGCCTGTGTCCTTGCCAGATGGTTGGCGCCATACGCGAAGCTTGAGATTCATTATTTGTAGTTCCGCGTCGAGAGGTGGATGCTCTCAAACTCGAGCGGTTCCTTGTTCAGGATCGGGGTCTTGTCTGCGCCCGCGTATTCCCACGCTGCGACATACGCAAAATGCTCGTCGTCTCGCAATGCTTCACCGTCAGGGGTCTGGCTCTCCTCGCGGAAGTGCGCGCCGCACGATTCCGTTCGGTTGAGCGCGTCACGAACCATCAGCTCCCCAAGCTCGAGGAAATCTGAAACACGTCCGGCCTTCTCGAGCGCCTGATTCAGCTCCACGTCGGAGCCCGGGACGTTTACATCGGTCCAGAACTCCTCGCGCAGCTGCGGGATGAGCTCGAGGGCCTTGTGCAGGCCCGCGTCATTGCGAGACATTCCACAATAATCCCACATGATGTGGCCGAGCTCGCGGTGGATGGAGTCCACCGTACGCTTCCCGTCGATTGAGAGCAGTCTCGACGTTCGCTCGGCGATCTCACGCTCGGTATTCTTGAACTCCGGCATGTCGGTATTGACTGAATTGATCCCGCCGCGCGCCAGGTAGTCCCCAATCGTGTATGGGATCACGAAATAGCCGTCGGCCAACCCCTGCATGAGCGCGCTGGCTCCGAGTCTGTTTGCGCCGTGGTCCGAAAAGTTTGCCTCACCCAGCGCGTACAGACCTGGGACGGTCGTCATCAGGTTGTAGTCGACCCAGAGTCCGCCCATGGTGTAATGCGGCGCCGGATAGATCCGCATCGGGACTGTGTACGGGTTCTCGGCGGTGATGCGTTCGTACATCTCGAACAGGTTGCCGTAACGCTCGCTGATGGTATCTGCGCCAAGCCGCTTGATAGCGTCTGCAAAGTCGAGATACACGCCGCGCCCGGACTCACCGACGCCACGACCTTCGTCGCAAACTTCCTTCGCGGCGCGCGACGTGATGTCACGCGGGCCGAGATTGCCGAACGCCGGATACTTGCGCTCGAGATAGTAGTCTCGCTCCGCCGGCGGGATCTCGTTCGGAGGACGCTTGTCGCCCTTCGCTTTGGGAACCCAGACGCGGCCGTCGTTGCGCAGCGACTCGCTCATCAACGTGAGCTTGGACTGGTAATCACCGCTTACGGGAATGCACGTCGGATGGATCTGCGTGTAGCACGGATTTGCGAACGCGGCGCCACGCTTGTACGCACGCCAGATCGCTGTCGCATTCGATCCGCGCGCGTTGGTGGACAGGTAGAAGACGTTGCTGTAACCGCCGGTGGCGAGTACTACCGCATCTGCCGCGTGCGATTCAATCTTGCCGGTGATCAGGTTGCGAACGACGATGCCGCGCGCTCTGCCGTCGATCATAACGAGATCGAGCATCTCGGTGCGCGGATACATCGTGACAAGTCCTTTCGCGATCTGCTTCTCCAGTGCCTGATACGCACCGAGGAGCAGCTGCTGACCGGTCTGGCCCCGGGCGTAGAATGTGCGCGACACCTGCGCGCCACCGAAGGAGCGATTGGCAAGGTGCCCGCCGTACTCGCGTGCGAACGGCACACCCTGGGCGACGCACTGGTCGATGATGTTGACTGAAAGCTGCGCGAGTCTGTAGCTGTTCGCTTCGCGCGAGCGGAAGTCGCCGCCCTTGAGGGTGTCGTAGAACAGGCGAAACACGCTGTCGCCGTCGTTCTGGTAATTCTTCGCCGCGTTGATTCCGCCCTGCGCCGCGATGCTGTGCGCCCGACGCGGTGAATCCTGGAAGCAGAAGCACTTGATCCTGTAGCCAAGCTCGCTCAGGGTCGCCGCGGCAGATGCTCCAGCGAGACCGGACCCGACGACTATGACGCTGTACTTTCGCTTGTTCGCGGGGTTGACGAGCTTGATGTCGAACTTGTGCTGGTCCCACTTTTCAGTGAGTGGGCCTGGCGGGACCTTCGAGTTCAGTTCCATTACCTATCCAATCCAGCCGAGCAGTACGCCGAGTGGCACGAGAGTGAATCCGAGCCACACCAGCACCGCGATTGCGACAGATAGCTGGTGCTTCAGCGGATGTGGTGAATCACCGGTGACCGATAGAGTGCGGGCTGAGCTCCACGCTCCATGATAGAGATGAAGGCCAAGAAAGACCATCGATACCATGTAGAACGCGGCGACCCACCAGACATGAAATGCCTGAACGACGTTGTGATACACGTCGCCTTGCACGTATTCACCGCCGGGATGAAACGTGCCGGTGGTGAAATGCAGTATGTGATAGACGATGAATATGAGCAGGAATACCCCGCCCCATCGCATGAACCGCGACGCTAGCGTCGAAGCCTGCGGCACTCGCCTGGTGTAACCCTCAGGCCGCGCCGCGTGACTTTGCCGAGTCAGCGAGTACGCAGCCGCGACGTGAAGTATCAACGCCACAATCAGTACGACGCGCGCGGCCCAGAGCAGCTCGGCTCCGGGCCCGTGCAGGAAATGACTGTAGGAATTGATCGCGTCCGGTCCCTTGAACGCGAGCAGGTTCCCGGTGATGTGCGCCAGGAGAAATCCGATTCCGATGATGCCCGTGACGGCCATGACGACCTTCCTGCCGATCGTTGACCGCCAGAATCTGGTTACCCGGTTCATCCCTGATTAAAGCTTGACAGCGCGCATCGGCTCGCGAACGGCTTCGGCGCTCGCTTCGAGTGCGGTACGTTCGTCGGCCGTCAGCTCGACCTCGTAGATCTTCTCCAGCCCGCTCCGCCCGATCTTGCACGGGACGCCGATGAAGAGGTCGCGCAGGCCATATTCACCCTGGAGCCAGGCCGCGCACGGAAGGATGCGCTTCTGATCCTTTGCAATCGCCTCGCACATCTGTACAGCCGCAGCCGACGGTGCGTAGTACGCGGAGCCGGTCTTGAGGTGCTTGACGATCTCGCCACCGCCGGTACGTGTGCGCGCGACGATCGCGTCGAGTTTTTCCTTCGAGATCAGTTGCGTGATCGGGATGCCGCTGACGCTCGTGTAGGAAATAAGCGGAACCATCGTATCGCCGTGGCCGCCAAGTACCATCGCCTGGATGTCGCGGACGGAGACGTCGGCAGCTTCAGCGAGGAAGCTGCGGTAGCGTGCAGTGTCGAGTACGCCGGCCATGCCGAGCACACGCTCCCGCGGAAAGCCCGTCGTCTTGAGCGCGACGTAGGACATGACGTCAAGCGGATTTGAAACGATGATGAGGATCGCCTTCGGTGAGCTCTTCTTCACCTGTTCGGAGACCTGCTTCACTATGCCGGCATTGGTGTTGAGCAAGTCATCGCGCGACATGCCCGGCTTGCGGGCGATCCCTGCCGTGATCACGACGATGTCGGAGTCGGCGGTTTCATCGTAACTGTTGGTTCCGATGATGCGCGAGTCAAATCCTTCGATTGGAGCAGACTCCCACTGGTCGAGACCCTTGCCCTGCGGGATTCCTTCAGCGACGTCCACCATCACTACGGTGCGCGCCAACTCCTTCTCTGCGAGTCGCTGGGCGGTGGTTGCACCGACGTTGCCAGCCCCGACGACCGTGATTTTATTGACCATTTAAGTTGTTCGAGTCCTGAGTGGGGGTCCAACTTCATTCTGTAACGAGCTATCCCTCTAACTTAGGCAGCTAACCGCCCGTTTGCGAGAGGGCGCGAAGGCCACCGGTTCTCAGCTGCAGCAGTGCGTGCTCCCGCGGCTTGTCCGCCATGGCGCGCGCGACCAGTGATTGGAGTGGAATCCCGGCGCGTAGTGGCGTGCGCAGATCCACCTCATGGTCCCCGAACAGGCAGGTCCGAAGGCGACCGTCCGCCGTGAGCCGCACCCTGTTGCATGACGCGCAGTAAGTGTGAGTCATCGGCGTGATCACACCTATCGTCCCGGGTGCGCCAGGTGCGCGATAGTACCGCGCCGGCCCGTTGCCGAGCGCGGGACCCACGTCGGGAAGAAGTACACCGAGCGCTTGACGCGCGACCGTGAGGATCTCGTCCGCGGGCACGACATGCTCGAAACCTGTGTCAGCCATGTCGCCGACCGGCATCAACTCTATGAACCGAACATGAACCGGAAGCTCCGTCGCAAGTCGAGCAAGCGGCACGATCTCGTCATCGTTCATTCCTCGTACGATGACGGCGTTGATCTTTACCGGATCGAAACCCGCGTCGAGCGCGGCGTGAAGGACGCGAATCGGGTCCAGCTTGAGATCGCGGCGTGCTATCGCTGCGATTCGATCCGCGCGAAGCGAATCGACGCTGATATTGACTCGCGACACCCCCGCCGCGCGCAGATCGCCGGCCATGGCCTCGAGACGGACGCCGTTCGTTGACAGTGCGATGTCGTCCACGCCATCGATACTGCGAACCCGGGCGATGATGTCGCATACATCGCGGCGAATTGTCGGCTCCCCGCCGGTGATGCGGATGCGACGGAGGCCGAGCGGCACCAGCTGTGCTACGACGTCGTGAATCTCCGCGGCGGACAGTACGTCGTCGCGAGGTATCCAGTCGAGGCCGCGTTCCGGCATGCAGTACACGCAGCGAAAGTTGCACCGGTCGGTCACCGATATCCTGAGATACTCGATGCTGCGCCCGAATCCGTCGATCACGCGCGTTCACCCGCAGTGTGCGGCGCAGCGTGCGCCGAAGTTGCGCACGCGTTCACCCACTCGGTCGAGCCGTCCGCATAGCGTTCCCGCTTCCAGATCGGCACGCGTTTCTTGATCTCTTCAATCATGTATCGGCACGCATCGAACGCGGGTGCTCGGTGTCCATGCGATACGGCGATCATGACGCACACGTCACCGACGTTCAGCTTTCCGATGCGGTGCACCGCGACAATGTCTGCACCGGGCGCGAGCGCGAGCGCCTCGTGCAGGATGTCGTTCATTTCGCGAACCGCCATCTCCATGTACGCGGAGTATTCAAGACCGGCGACGGCGCGCCCGTCCGAGTGGTCGCGAACCGATCCGAGAAACGTCGCAATCGCGCCGTGGCCGGAGCCGCGGACCTCGTCCACGATTGCGCCGACATCGATTGCGTCGGTCGCGATTGCCACTCGACTCATCCGCCCGCGACCGGTGGAATTACAGCCACTTCGTCGCCCTCCATGATCGCGACATCGTCCGTCGCGTAGGTCTCATTGACGGCGATAATCGGGTGCGCCGGCAACGCGGGATACAGCGCGGCCACGGCTGCTCGGACACCACCGACTGTCGCTGGTTCCGGGACGGTTACCGTGGTGCGGTCCGACCCGATGATGTCCGCGTAGGAGGCGAATACGCGCACCGCGAGGTTCATCGGTACCCCGAGCGCCTCACGCCTCTGAGAGCTCGGAAATATCGATGTCCGCGATCAGGGCACGCAGTTCCTTCGAGGGCTTGAAGACGGGCACGGGACGCGCCGCGACCTCGACGGGATCGCCGGTGCGTGGATTTCGCGCCATGCGCGTCTTGCGCTGGCGAATTTTGAAGGTGCCAAATCCGCGCACCTCGATATTCTGTTGCTCGCGAAGAGCGTCCTTGATCGCGTCGAGGAATGTATCGACGACGCGAGCGCAGTCTTTCTTCGAGATCGTGGGGCCGGCAGTCTGCGCAATCTGCGCTGTTACCAGCTCGACGAGGTCCGCCTTTGTCATCCCAACACCCCAATGGAATTGGCTAAGTCGTTGGAATGTATGGATTTACTAACAGGCGCGCAAGCTGCGACTTAAGCTGACGGGAGGCACCTGCACTTGGGGACGCCGGCTCAGCATAAGTCGTCATCCCGCCGAAG
>DATBNQ010000049.1:0-7769 GCA_036554185.1 Gemmatimonadaceae bacterium
CGCCGGAACCACTCGCGTGCTCTACTTCTGGCACCGAGTGGGCAACGGATGGCTTACCTTGATGTCGAACATGTTCACAAATCTGAACGTCACCGACATGGAAACGGGGTATAAGGCTTTTACACGCGATGCATTTCTCAACATGCATCTCACAAGACCGCGATTCGGCATCGAACCGGAGATGATCGCCAGGCTGTCGCAGATGGGCGGACGCGTTTACGAAGTGCCGATCAGCTACTACGGCCGCACGTACGCAGACGGCAAGAAGATCACTTGGCGCGACGGCGCCGCCGCGATTTACCATATTCTTCACGCGGCGTTCACGCGCTCCCGGCAACAGCAGCTACTCGATTGGCAGCAGAATCCGGCAAGCGGGTGCTAGCACAGTGAACCGCAACCGGTATTCCGCGAGCAATCCGCAATAAAGAGCAGCCCCCCGGAAAATCCGGAGGGCTGCTCTCAGTTCACTCGTCCACCAATCTCGTGCTAGTGCCCGCGATGATGGCCGTAGTTCTGCTGGTTCTGCTGGTTCTGCTGCGCTTGCTGGCTAGTACCCGGCAATGTCTTTCCCTTCTGGCCACTCGGCGCCGGACGGTATACGACCGAAGGCGCCTGCTCGCCCCTCGTCTGAGCCGAGCCCGGAAGCGCCTTTCCCCGCGGCGCGTTGGGGTTCGGGAAACCGGGAACCACTGTCGACGGATACCGACCCGCGTCGCGCGACGGATACGCGTTGCCGCGCTGAGGAACTGGTAGCGCCTTCCCATCGTCTCCGCGGCTTCCGTACACCGGCCGCTGGACAATTACCGGCGCTGGATACTGACCGTACTGACCGTACTGACCATTCCCGTAACGGCCATCGTCGTAGCGACCGTCGTTATAACGACCGTCGTTGTACCGACCGCTGTTGTATTGCCCGTTGTTGTATTGCCCATCGTTGTACACGCCCGTATTGCCATAACCGTAATTGCCAGTCGGTTGCCAGTATGCGGCGACGTCGTACTGTCCGGCACCGCTCTGGGTGTCGCGAATGCGAACTACGGTCGTATATCCATTCTGAGCGCGCGGCTGCTGGACGACGTCGGCGACGCCGCGTCCTTCGAGCATTTGTACGCTCACGTATCCGTTGGTGGACGGCACGCTGCTCATCGCGCGTGCATTTCGGTAACCGATCGACTCGCGCGGACCCATGCCGATGACAGCCGTGCGGCCGCCCTGCATCTGAACGCGAACTTCCTGGTCCACATTCCCGCGCCACTCGAAAAGCGTGCGCTGGCCTGCGCCCTGTGCACTCGCTGGCACTGATGCTGCCAACATTGCGAGAGGGACAGCCGCCACGCTTGCTGCCTTGAGTACTGTGCTGACGAATCTTGCAGTCATAAAATGATGCCTCCAGTTGACACACACGTCTACACCTGATCGTGCCTTTCCTTCCACATCATTAGACACGCACGTGCACCCGGTGTTAAGGCTTCACGCACGAATATTCGCTCGCAATTGACTCTGAAACTGTTAACAGCCTGACATCGCCACCAGTGTGCGATCGCGTGCAAAAGAGAGTCTCGCAGATGACACCCAGGTGACATCCAGATGACATCCAGATGACATCCAGATGACAAGTCTGACCCAGGCGACTCGCGAACAGATCGGCTTCGGCGCACGTACGTTCTGTCGCGTGGCGACGCCGTGGCACACAAACCGCATTGGGCGAGTACTACATCATCATCCGGACGTCGGGCGGATACGGTTCCGCAGGCAATTTCACGCAGTTTGCACGATTCCAAGAGGATTACCTTCATGCGCGCTCGCACATTCGCAACAGCACTCAGACCCCTCCTTACGTCGCTCGCAGTAATCGGCGCAGCCGCGGCATTCGTTGCGTGCTCCGACACGACGGGCCTCGGCAATACGACCGTCGGTGGCAGCTACGCACTCGTGTCTGTGAACAACAACGGCGTTCCGTTCACATACACGTCAGGAGCGAACACGATCACTATCAATAGTGACATCTATACTCTGCAGAGCAACGGCACCTACAGCGAGACGATAAACGAGACGATCTCCAACGGAGTGTCGACCTCGCCTGCGAGTGACGCCGAGTCGGGCACCTGGACCCAGAGCGCCAACGCCGTCGTCTTCTACCCGAGCTACAGCACTCAGGGGAACACCACGCAGTACACGGGCGCGCTCACCGGCGGCGGCACGTTCAGCCGCAGCTCGCTAACTTTCTCGTACAGCGGCGTGGTCTGGATCTACAACCACACTTGATGGAGCCGCGTGCTCTCCAATCCGTGAGTGGGTGCAATGGATTCAACAAGAAAGTTTCAGAAGCCGAGTGACGAGGAACTGAGGAAGAAGCTCACTCCCGAGCAGTATCGCGTGACGCAGCATGAGGCGACGGAAGCGCCGTTCAAGAACGAATACAACGACAATCATGCGGCGGGCATCTACGTCGACGTCGTGTCGGGCGAGCCGCTGTTCAGCTCGCTCGACAAGTTCGATGCGCATTGCGGATGGCCGAGTTTTTCCAAACCCCTCGATGAAAAGGGTGTGACGAGAAAAGTCGATTACAAGCTGGGAGTCCCCAGGACGGAAGTGCGATCGGCGCAGGCGGACTCGCATCTGGGCCATGTCTTCGATGACGGGCCCGGTCCGACAGGACTCCGGTATTGCATGAACTCGGCGTCGATGAGGTTTGTGCCGGTGGAAGACCTGGAGGCTGAGGGATATGGCGAGTGGTCGAAGTTGTTCGAGAAAGGCCCGAAGGCGCCCTAGGCTTCGCGCTCACGCACCGGTCATTCGGGGTGGAAAGCAGCTCCCGCAATAGCCCTTCAGTTTTCCTGCTGGCGGAAGAGCCCGGGAAATGCTACGATCACGAGTGGAGACGGACCTCGAACTTCTCATCCAGCGCGCTGAATCCGATCGTGCTGCGGCCGACGAGCTGTTCGGATTGCTCTATCGCGAGCTGCATCGCCTCGCCGAGTACAACCTGAGACGCAGCAACACCACCATCACGCTCGACGCCACGACTCTGCTGCACGAGGCGTATCTCAATATCTCGGGACGCAAGGAGGTCGTGTTTGCCGACCAGCCATCGTTTCTTGCGTACGCATCCCGCGCCATGCGCGGACTGGTCATCGATTACGCACGACGACGACGTGCATTGAAGCGAGGTCGACAACTCGAGATCACTCTCGCCGACGACGAGCAACCATCGGTCGAAACGCTGCGTCGCTCGGAGGAGCTCGAGCGACTCGGCGGAGCAATGGAGGAACTTGCGCACCTCGATCCCGCGCTCGCTGAACTCGTCGACCTGCACTTTTTCTGCGGCTTCGCCTTCGTGGAGATCGCCGGATTCCGCGGCTCGTCAGAGCGCTCGGTGCAGCGCGACTGGCGCAAGGCGCGACTGCTCCTGCAGCACTCGCTGATGGATGACGAGGCGGGTACGTAGAGAGTCATCATCCCGCCGAAGGCTGTGCTCGATGGCGGGCGGCCGGATGACGAAATTTTACAATCCCGGCGATCTCTTCTGTCCCTGCAGCGCGGCAATCAACATCTCCGCTTCGCGTGTTCGCGGATGTTCAGCGCCGGCCCCATTGCGCAACTCCACAATCGAACGCGCAAGCTCCACGCGCGCACTCGATGTGTCACCGCTCGCCAGCAGCGCGCGTCCCTCGACCAGCCGTGCTTCACCGACGTATGCGCTCCGCGTCTCCGTGAGTGAATCAAGTGTGGCCTTCGCGCGCGCATCGCGCGCGTAACCGAGCGCCTCGGTCGGATGCCCCAGCGCGATCGCGGTTTCTGCCGCGAGAATGAGCGCCGAGCGAAAGTTCTTTCTGCGCGTCCCCTTGAAGTACCCGTTCGACCGCAGAACCTGCACGATCAATGCGTGCGCCGATGCCGTATCGCCTGCCTGTAGTTGGAGCAGCGCGTGCAGCATCCTGCGATCCATTACCTGATCGTCGGTGGCCCATGTAATATGATGTGCGACGATCTGATCGAACCGTGCGGCCGTGCGTCGCGCACCAGCGACATCGCCGAGTCGCAGTTGCGCCTGCGCAAGGCCGAAAAGCCCGCGTCCCTCCCAGTAGTTGTCTTTCTGCTTCACCGCCTGACGCGCGAGCAAGCCGAAATATCTCGCGGCGGAATCGGCGTGCCATTCAAACAGGGCTGCGTGCGCGTAATGGATGAGCGGCTGCGCCGGCAGATCGCCCGTTGGGTCGCTCCGCCTCATGCGTTCCAGCAGGTCGTGCAGCGACCGCTCCGCCGCGGCAACTTCACCGAGGGCAGCCAGCGCCACGGCGCGATCGTGCTGAAGGATCACCCGCGTCATGGTTTCGCCCCTGCCGCTTCGGTCGAGGATTGCCATTGCACTGTCGTAAATGCTGAGCGACTGGCGATGCCGACCCTGCTCGTCGAGTGCGTCTGCGAGAGATGAGAACAGGCCGACGTACGCCATGTCCTTCGTCTGGCCAAGGCTGTCGCGGATGAAGATGGCGCGGCGGATCGCAGGCGCCGCGCGCTCATGATCAGGGCCAGTCTCATTTTCCAGATCCGCCAGTGTCTGGAGACAGATCACCTCCGCGCGCGGATTCGGTGTCGCGCGCAGCATCGACTCGGCGCTATCCATCAGCTGGTGTGCCTCGTCGTATCGACCCTCCGTGCGCAGATTGTCAACGATGTCGCAACGCGCTTCGATCAGCTGTGCACGATCTCCCGTTGAGCTCGCGAGCGAGTCAGCGCGTGCGAGCAGCGTGCCGCGAATTTTGCTATCACCCAGCTCCGCATAACGCGCGGACAGCTGGAGCAGGATCGGCGTGAGCAGGCGCGGATCACCACCGTACTCTCGCTCGAGTGCGTTACGCGAGCGATCCAGGATCTCGCGCATGGTGATCGGCCTGTCGCCGATCTGCGACATGAGCTGAGACTGGAACTCCACCTGCGCATCCGCGCGCCGACTCTCGTACAACGCAGCATCCCGCTGTCGTCGCGCCTCACGCATTTGGACAAGTGAGAACGCCGTGGCAACGAGCACGGCCACCGAAGCGATCGTTGCGGCAGCCACGCCAGCGCGATGTCTGCGAACGAACTTCCGTGTGCGGTACGCGAGCGAGTCACGCCGTGCGCGGACCGGCTCGTGGCGCAGAAAGCGGCGAAGATCGTCCGCGAATACGTCCACGGTCTGATACCGTAGCCGCGATTCCTTGTGCAGCGCCTTCGCGAGAATGCTGTCGAGATCGCCGAGCCCCAGACGAGCCACACGCACCTCGCGCAGCGCACGGACAGTATCGGCGGGTGTACGGCATCCCATCGCCGTGGGGTGCTGACCGGAGATCAGCATGTACAGGAGTACGCCCGCAGCGTACACATCCGTCGCCGTCGTGATCGGTTCGCCGGATACCTGTTCGGGCGCCGCGAACTCCGGCGTCAACACGCGTGTCGTTTCCACTGTGAGCGCACCGGACTCGTCATCGATGTCGCTACTCAGCAACTTGGCGATCCCGAAGTCGAGCAGCTTTGCCGTGCCGTCGCGAGTCACCAGAATGTTGGACGGCTTGATGTCGCGGTGTACGATGAGATTCGCGTGCGCATGACCGACTGCGGCGAGCATGTCGAGCACGAGCTGGATGCGTGCCTCTGGTGAAAGGTCGTGCTCCGTTACGTAGCTATCGATGCGCACTCCGTCGACATACTCGAGCACGAGATACGGCTGACCACCTGGCGTCACACCCGCATCCATCAACCGCGCGATTCCCGGATGCGTGAGGCGCGCGAGCACCGACCCCTCGCGCCGGAAGCGTGCCTCGCCAGACGGACTCAGCAGTCCAAGGTTGAGCAGCTTGACCGCCGCGTGTCCCTCGAACTGTCCATCGGTGCGGCGCGCAAGCCATACTGTGCCCATGCCGCCGGCGCCTATCTGCCGTTCCAGGGTGTACGGGCCAAGCCGGAGGCCGTCGAGTTTCGCGCCGACAATCTCGGTGAGGAATCCGCGCCGGTCGGCAATGCTCTCGCCAGACAGCAGCAGCGCGAGATCCGCCGCGAGCGCCGGTGATTGCACGCGCAGTTCGTCCATCCACGACTCGCGCTCTTCGACAGTCAAATCCAGAGCGCGGTCGAGAAGCGGTTCGAGAAGTTGCCAGCGGTCGCGATCGATGCTGCCCATCGTCTCCCTTGCGTGCGGCTGAAGCAAAGTATGCGCTGCGCTCGTCGTTCGGACAAGAAGCAGCCGACGCCGCTCGGCAAGCCCGTTCTCGCCGGGACGGCGCGGCGGCGGACGGCCGGACGCCCGCTGCATAACCGGCTGCGTGTCGCCTTTCATCTCCGATTTCCGATCTCACTATATAGAAGCCCGGTCGCGCGAATCGCCCCGGCGGCACTTGTCGTCCGTGCGGGTTGAGCGTGGCCGGTCACATCGCATTCATATCCAAGCCGCTGGAGCACAGTCATGAAGCCCCTCTCGATGCGCCTGATGCTGATCCCCGTCCTGCTGCTGGTCGCGAACACCGCGCTTGCACAGAAGCCAGCCGATCTGGTTACGCATTCCGGTTCCGACATCAAGTGGGGGCCAGTACCACCCGTTCTGCCACCAGCGGCGAAGATCGCCGTGCTTGAGGGCAATCCATTTGGCAGTGGCGTGTACACACTGCGACTACAGATGCCGAACGGTTACGTCGTGCCGCCACACTTTCATCCGACGGATGAGATGGTGACGGTGATCAGCGGCAAACTTCTCTTCGCCGATGGCGACAATATCGATCGTAGCAAAGCAGCGACGCTCACGCAGGGCGGATTCGTCACTGCACCGGCAAACATGCACCACTATGTGATCGCGCGGGGCCCGACGATCGTGCAGGTGCACGGAATGGGACCCTTTGCCATCACCTACGTGCATTCAGCAGACGACCCGCGTAACAGGAGCAAGTGATGCGTCGCCGAAATTGGATCGTGCCGGCCGTGATGACCGGAGCAGCCCTGCTGCTCTCCGGCTGCACGGACCAGCAACCGACCGCACCAGCGAGCTTGTCACCGTCGGCTGCGCGCGACCAGATCAGCGCGTCGGACATCACGACGCCGCGGCTCGTGCGCATGCTCGCCGCGCAACGAGGAATCGGCCGGCTCGAGGATCCACGATTCGTACGGCCGGCGCTCGTGCAGCTCGGTCAGGCGCTCATGTTCGACCCGATCCTGAGCGGAAACCACGACGTCAGTTGCTCGACATGTCACCTTCCCGCCTTCGCGACGGGTGACGGACGAAGCCTGTCGATCGGCGCGGGCGGGACTGGCCTGGGCCCTTCGCGGACGCATCCGCAAGGTGTGTTCATCGCGCGCAACGCACCGGCGGTCTTCGACATCGCCGAGTTGCAGCACATGTTCTGGGACGGACGCGTGGAAGTCAACCGTCGCGGCCAGTTCCATACACCCGCCGCAACGCAACTGACGCCGGCGATGACGCGCGTGTTCGAGTTCGGGGCGATTTCTGCACAGCCAATGTTTCCGGTCACATCGCGCGCGGAGATGCGCGGTCAATCCGGCAACGAGCTCACCCAGATTCCCGACGACAACTACGCGGCGATCTGGGCGGGATTGATGCGCCGGCTCGGAAGTATTCCCGAGTACCGGCGTATGTTCGAGGACGCGTATCCGGGCAAGCGATTCGACAAGATGAACTTCGCATACGCATCGAACGCAATCGCCGGGTTCCTCGTAGCGAAGCTGACGTTGAACAACTCACCCTGGGATCAGTTCCTCGCGGGGCGCGACAGAGCCCTCAC
>DATBNQ010000053.1:0-23114 GCA_036554185.1 Gemmatimonadaceae bacterium
TCCTCATAAGCCCGGTCCTTCGCGAACTCCCAGCGCACGCGCATCTCGATGCGCGTCCCGCCGAGCGTCTTCGCGAGCGTTCGCCGGCAACGAACGGAGCCCATCGGTGTGACCGCGTCTGCGATCCACTCGCCGAGCAGCGGATCCAGGACTCCGAGCTTTCCCCGGCCCTTCTTCCACGTCTTTGGCATCGCGCGAACACCTCCGCTGAGCGTCTGACGGACGGTACCCGTTCGTCTAACGGGTACTAGCCTGAAACCGGGGTCAGAGTGGACTTGCTTGCGAGCGCTTCTGGCGCCAGTAGTTGGCATTGACCACAAAAGTGCACACTGACCCCACTTTGCTCGTCGGTTGCGAAAGCATCACAGCCAGCGCAAGATGGCCAGCGCTCTTCGGGACGTCGCAGGGCAAGTCCAACTGTCGCCACACGACGTTCACGATAACGGCGCCGACAGACCCGCACGCTGCCCAATCCACAGTTCGCCCCGCGGCCGAGAACCTCTCGGAGACTCGCTGGAGTGGCCGCCTGTGTTCATACGAACTCCGACTTGCATTTAACATAAGATGCCCAGGTTTGTCGGCTCCACAAGGGAGATTGCCTACGACGATCGCGCTGAGATCGGACGTCCTCAACCGGAAGCGCTTAGCATGCAACAAACCAGCAACTCGTCGCTCTCATATTACCTCGCACGCTGCTTCGACAGTTGTTCCTCGAAGCTTTCGCGTGCATCGTTCGCATATGCGATGCACCCCGTGGAATCCATCGATGCGTTCGCGTCGCCCTGCTTACGCCTGGCCACACGCTCCCAGAAATGCACCACGCCTGGATGCGAATCATCGTGACCGCCGCGTGGCAGCAATATGGTATCCGCGGCACTCCCGATTACCTGCGCGCCCACGTCATGCGCGAGTTGCGCTATCCCGACGGCATGATCGAAATGCGCATGCGAATTCAGTATCCACTTGATGTCGCGCAGATTGATGCCGAGCCGTCGAATGTTCGCTTCAATCAGTGGAACAGCCTCCGGTACACCGCCGTCAATCAGAACAGCACCGGTACGCGCAGTGATAAGGAAGACGCCGAGGCCCTGAGGCCCGACAGACCATCTGTTGCCATAGACACGAACGGGATCCTGCGGCGCGGTCCATGATGGGTTGTCCGCGATGTTCGTTCGCTCCGATGCGGGTACCTGCGCAACCGCGCTCCGTACGATCCAACTGGAAAGGAGAACCGCAGCTAACAACAAGCGCATGACCGACTCCGTTTGTGCAACAATGTCAGGATCGACGATGCAGCTCCTGGTCCGGGGCTATTGCACGATGATCGCAGCACCCGTCCAACGTTACGTTGATGGAATTCCGAAGTGGTCGCATCATGTAAGACAATCGCCGATGGTGCAGCATCGCAGACTATGCGCAGACTATGAGCTTCAGTTCCCGCCGCCGTTCGCGACGAAGGCGGGGCTCAACCAGATCTGCGTTACAAAAATGCGCCAAATCCCGGAGACTTATTCAGTCGTCTTTCCGTCAAACTTTTCCTTGTCAGCCTCCGCATCTGCGCGGCTATGGTGGATGACGCCGTCTCGGTGATTGGGCGGCGCGTAAATCGTGTAGAGCTTGAGCGGGACACTGCCAGTATTGATGATATTGTGATTCGTCCCGGCCGGAACGATGACCGCAAATCCCGCCTGGATCGCCGTCCGCGCGCCGTCAAGAATCGCCTCCCCAGTCCCTTGCTCCACTCGAAAGAACTGATCCAACTTGTGCACTTCCGCCCCGATCTCTTCCTTGGGCTTCAATGCCATGACGACGAGCTGACAATTCTTCGCCGTATAAAGCACTCGGCGGAACTCCTGGTTCTTCACTGAAATGTTCTCGATGTCCTCTATGAAGCCTTTCACGATGTTTCTCCATGACGTTGAACGACCATAATGAGGGGGCACATCGCGTGCCTCACTGGCGGTCAACGGCTCGCCGCTCCGCGGTCAAGTCCTGCGCCGTGCGGAGCGATTCCAGGCACGTGGCAAAATCTCAACCGATGTTCGCCATGCCGCGGAACGTTTGGTTGGATGGTACGCTCATTTCGTGGTCATGCCGATCGTCGCGAGCCAGGTCTCAACCAGCGCCGGCCAGCGCGTGACAGGATCGGCTGTGGGTCGCAATCCAAACGCATGCCCGCCTTTCGCGTAGATGTGCAGCTCCGCTGGTACACCGACTCTCGCCAGGGCAGTGTAATAAACGAGAGACTGGCGCACCGGGTCCACCGTCGCGTTCTCTGCCTGCAGAATGAATGTCGGTGGCATATCGCGGGCGACCGGAACATTGGGATTCAACTTGTCCGCGTTTGTCACGAGATGCCCCGGATAGACAAGCACGGCAAAATCGGGGCGGGCGCTCTGCTTGTCGGCAGCGTCAATGGGTGCGTACAAGCGTTGCCGATCCTTCGTACTGATTTCTGCTGCGAGATATCCGCCGGCCGAAAACCCCAATACGCCCACCCTGTTCGGGTCGATCTGCCATTCGCTAGCGTGAAGGCGCACCAGTCCCATGGTTCTCTGCAGATCCTCCAACGATCGCGTGGAAGTCGCAAAGTCGTCGGGATAGCAGTCACAATGCGAGTTATAAGGCTCGCTCGGAACGCGATATTTCAACAGGACGCATGTGATGCCGCTGGCTGTCAGCCAGTCGCAGGCCTCGGTGCCTTCGAGATCGATCGCCAGCGAATTGAAGCCGCCCCCGGGAAGCACCACAACCGCGACGCCGGTGTTCTTCGCGTGCGGGGCATAGATCGTCATGGTCGGCCGCGAGACGTTCAGGATTGCCTGGTAATGGCGCCCGCCCACGAGATGGCTGGTAGTCACCACGGTTTCCGGCCCCGGAGTTGGCTGCGCGTCGGGCGGCGTTCCTGGCCAGATTGGCGTCTGCGTATGCCCTGGTGATGGCTGCCACGTTTGTGCGTGTGCGCGTGACCCCGTAAGCTGGAGTGCACACAAAATCGCAATGGCCAAATGAGTTCGGTTCATCGTCACGTTTTCGTTCTTTGCGTGGTGGTTCCCGTCATCCAGCGTTCAGCTGGACTGCGAGCGAATTAATTGGATACGAGCGCAGCACGCTTCGTCAGATCGGTTGAGAGTTGCAAGCTTGCTCCATGGTCGCTAATAAACGTATCTTCTCCCGTTTACGGCGCCGCCCGGAAAGCAATCACGGGTCGAGCCGAAGAAGCTCCGGGCGTCGAGTCGAGATTCTCCATCCATTGATGACGAGCCTCGAGTGACCATCAGTTGTCGTTTTTTGTGATACTTCGCCAACAGGAAAAACAATCAAACACGGTCGCATGGCGTCTGACATCCCCGAACTGCCGCATCATCCGCACAAGGCCTCCGGCCTGCCGCGCTGGCTGGAGTGGACCGCCGCGATCTCGGCGTTGATCATTTCCGTTTGCTCGATCGGTATCGCCATCTACAACGCCCGCATCGAGTCGCGGATTCTGAAGGCGAATTCCTACCCCTATCTGGTCGCCGGCGTCAGCGACGGGCAGCTCGACGCGGCGAACGGGGCCGAGCGCATCTCCGTCGAACTACTGAACCGCGGGGTTGGCCCCGCCGACGAACAGAGTCTGAAGATCAGGCTTGGCGACCACTACGTGACTGACGTGAAAGATCTGATCCGGACTGCCGTGGGGCCCGCCGCGGCGGACACGGCGGTGAAGCTGCTGGTCCCGGTGTACGACGACGAGCCCACGCGGTTCATCGCGTCCAGGGACCGCGGGCTGATCTTCCAGATCGACAAGACGCCAGCGAACGCTCGCTACTGGGACATGTTCGACGAAGCCATGAACGTAAGGCGCCTGACGGTCGAATTCTGCTACTGCTCGGTGTTCGAGGAGTGCTGGTCGGTCAAGGGCGCGATCCGGGAGCAGGTGAAGGCGTGTGTCCCGGACCCGCATCTCGAATTCGTGCCGAAGCCGCGGGCGCAGATCGTTTAGGCGAGGGGAGAGCGAGGGCACGCATCATCAATTCCGTGCGGAGTCCGTCCCCACTCCGTCCCCACTCCGTCCGCGCGGAGTCCGTCCCTACTCCGTCCCCGCCTCTTGCTCGTCCCCGCCTCTTGATCACTTCACTCCGTCTACCGCGAAGAGCAGCGACATGTAGTTGTACCGCGTGTACGCGTATACCCGCGGATCATTGGCCAACGTGACAAATGCGACGGAACGCAGCCCATTCTGGTTCTGCGGAACGATGGTCGTGAGCGGTCGCCGCGATCCCGTCCCCGGGTTCACGCTGAACACGTCGATCTTCATCGCGGAACCCGCGCTTGCACGCGCCACCCACACCTCACGCCCATCGGGGCTCCAGCGGATCGGGCTGTCCCCATGCTGAAGCCCGCGCATCGGTGTGGGCGCTCCGCCGGCGACCGGAAAGAGCGAAGGCCCTTGCGGGCCAATCGCCAGCACTGAACTGCCGTCGGGCGAGATCAGACCGGGTGATGATCCCGGAGGCGTCACCGGCGTGATGGAGTCGCCATCGACTGAACCCACGTAGCAGCGGTCCGACTCACCATGCCGTACGCCGCAGAAGAAGAAGCGCGAGTCGTGATCGAACACAGCATCGGCGATGGGCAGGAAGTTCAACTCGTCGAACCTGCCGATCTTGAGCTGGCGGCTGTGTCCCGCGCCCGTCGGATAGAGCATGAGACGCGGCTGGGTGCTGGGCACGTCGGCCAGGACGAACTTGCCGTCGGCGGAGAAGCCGATCGCCTGTCCCTCGCCCAGACGGATTTCCGGAGACCCGTCGGTGTTGCGCAGCATCAGCGTGTAATCGGCGCCGCCCAGCGCACCTTCGTCGGAGAACGCCAGGTAGCGGCCGTCATCGCTCAACGGAGAAATGATGGAGTAATCCCGAATCCCGAGGTTCTTTTCCGTTACTGCGCCGGGCCCGAATGCGAAGACCTGCGTCGGGTATTCATCCTGTGTGACCAGCATGCGGCCCGTGTGCGATTCGTCCTGGACGGTCAGTGCGCCGGCATTCGTGAGTGCGGTACGCTCCGCGCCACCCACGTCCATCTCTCGAATTGCGCCGGCAAACTGACCGGAACTGTCAGAGAGATGCACTCCGCGCCCGTCGGCACGCCACACCATCCCTTCAATGCCGGGGTATGGAGCGGATTGCGCAAGTTTTCGTCCCGCACGATCGACGATCACTACGGAGCCGCGGTCGTCGAATCTGCTAGGATGGTCAAAATACGCCACCGCATCTCCCGACGGCGACACGCGCACGTCGGAGAAATAGCCGGACGTCTGCGCGATGACGGTTCCCTCGGGATATTCGAGATGATCCACGTTGTTTGTATCGCGAATGACCGCCAGATCCTTTCCGTTGGGCGCCCAGTCTGCTTCGCGTACGTGATTCTCCAGCTCGCGCGGCGACTCACCGCCCAGGGAAAGCGTAGCCAGCGTCCCGGTGAACAATCGGTGTCCTTCGTACCGGGCGTGCGTGAGCACGGCGAGTTGTCCGGTGGATGACACGCTGAGCAGGTGTACGGAATCGGGTCCGAGCGGTACGACATCGGGATTGTCCGGGCGGATCACGTACAGACGCGGCGTCGGACCTGTGGGGCCCGCTGCACTGAACACGATGGTTTTGCCGTCGGGTGCGAACCGCGCGTTGTAGATGGCCCGCACATCGTACGTTTGCTGCGCGAAGACTGGGGCCGAGCCGCGCGCGGCACGCGTCGCTGCCCACGCACCGATCGCGGCGCCAGCAAGCAGCACGAGCGCTGCCCACGACCAGGGACTCCGGATCCACAACCGGAGCGACCGCCCACCCGATGCCGACGACGCAGCTGCACTCGCGGACGCCGTCGTGAAATGCGGATTCTCGAGCGCCTCGGCGAAGGCCTTTGCGCTGTCGAAGCGATCCGCCGGAACTTTTTCCAAGGATTTCGACACTGCTGCAGCGACGTTCGGCGGCACTGACTTGCGGTGTTGCGTAACGGGTGCAGCATCCTCCGTCACAATCTTCATGATGATCTGCTGCGCAGAACCACCGAGATGCGGTGGCTGACCCGCGAGCATCTCGTACAGCACGGAGCCGAGCGAGTAGATGTCACTGCGCGCAGTGATATCCTTCTCCGCCGTCGCCTGCTCCGGGCTCATGTAGTGCGGAGTGCCGAGTGAGAGACCCGTCTCCGTCATCCGGCCGCCAGCAGCAGCACTCACCGCCAGCGCGATACCGAAGTCGGCCACCATTGGGCGGCCATCGTGCAGCAGGATATTCTCCGGCTTGATGTCGCGATGCACGACGCCGTGCCTGTGCGCATAATCGAGCGCGTCGGCAACTTCGACGGCGATGTTCACCGATTCATCGATGCCGAGCTGCGTCTCGCGGTCGAGCTTGGCGCGCAGCGTCTCCCCTTCGACAAACGGCATTACGTAGTAGAGGAATCCACCTGCGCTGCCACTGTCGAAGAGCGGCAGAATATTCGGATGCTGCAGCGCCGCAGTGGTTGCGATCTCCTGAACGAACCGCTCAGCGCCGAGTACGGCCGCGAGTTCCGGCTTCAGTACCTTGATCGCGACGTTGCGGTTGTGCTTGACATCGTGCGCGAGGTACACGGTCGCCATACCACCCTGACCGAGTTCGCGCTCGATCGTGTACCGATCTACGAGTGCGGAGGCGAGTCTTTCGGCGGAAGTCACGAGGCAGTATCCACGCGGATAATTTTCGCGCCCCCGTAAGTGCGGCGCTAGTGCCGCCGCTCCTGGTCTCTCGGAAACCGTCCCAGCCAGCCGAGCCGCCCCGGCAACTTCAATGACCTGTCAGCCACGTTAGACGACGCCGGGTGATGATCTGTGTTCGCCGCGCTATCACCGCATGCGTGAAACACACGGTATGCGACGCGCGCGTCACGCTTGCTCTCCGCCGAATTTGCCAGAATAATCCAGGGTCAGATCTTGCGTGATGCACACGCGCGCAATGTGCGCGGCGCAAGATCTGACCCCATTTTCGTGCCATTTTCCCGGCAGAAAGTTCCGCCGGAGTCCGTCCCCACTCCGCCCCCACTCCGTCCCCGCCTCTTGTTGAACGCACACATCGAGGTTATGACTCGCACTTCCTGATTGAAATCATCATCTGCCGCCGGAGCAGCCAATGTCGAGAGTGCAGACCGTTCAGGCGGCTTATGCCGCGTTTGCGAAGAACGATCCTTCGGTGCTGTTCGGCGCGATGGCGCCCGACATTCACTGGTGGGAGGCCGAGGGCAACCCGCTGTCCGACCACAATCCCTACGTCGGCGCGCAGGCGGTGGGCGAAGGCGTGTTCGGCCGCTTGCTCGCCGCCATCGACAACTTCAGCGTGGCGCCCGATCACTTTGTGGACGGCGGCGATTATATCATCGTGCTCGGCCGCTACGGTGGGACGATGAAGCACATGGGCGCCAGGCTGGACGCGCCGTTCTGCCACGTCTATAGCTTCGATGGCGACCGGATCGCATCGTTCCATCAGTACACGGACACCGCTCAGTGGACGCGGCTGCTGGCGTAATCGAAGATCGCGCAAGACTGAATTCAACTCGGAGTCCGTCCCCACTCCGTCCCCGGCGGTCAGCCAGCGGCGTCGGGAACTGAGTAATGCAGAGCGACCATCCCGCTCGGGTATACGTGCGAGTGCGTCAATGTTAGCGACGTCCGCTCGGGCAAGGCTGCGACAACGGGCACGCCGCTCCCGAGAAGCACCGGAACCACCGTGATTTCGACAGCGTCCACCTGCTTGGCCGCTAGCAGCCCGGCGAAGAGCTGTCCACCACCGAACAGCCATATCTCGCCGTCACCCGACTCATGTCGGAGCGACCTTGCGAGTGCGGCCGGATCATCGTCGACGACAGTCACGCCATCGTGCGATCCCGCTGGGAGGGTTCGTGACACGACATAGATCCGCGTGCCGGCCCGCCACGGTGGCTCGCCATTCGCGAGGACCGTCTCATACGTGCGCCGCCCGAGCAGGTACGTGTCCACTCGCGCGAACAGGCCGGCGAAATCGACGGTGTCGTCATTCGGGATCCAGTCGAAGCCGGACTGAGCGTCGGCGATGTACCCGTCGAGGCTCATCGCCACGTTATATCGCAAACGGCGCATCCAGGCTCCTACTGGAAGGTGAGTGGGGTACGTATCCGGAGTCCGTCCCCACTCCGTCCCCAGCGGGCGGTCCCCAACATCCGGAGTCCGTCCCCACTCCGTCCCCAGCGCTCAGACCGGGACACATGTCACCCGAACCGCGTCCTCACCAACGCGATCGCTGGCAATGATGCGGAGCGGTGGCTTGGCGCCGACAAAGTACGGCTTGCCGCCACCAAGCACGAAGGGGCGAAAGTAGAGACGGTACTCGTCGATAAGCCCGAGGTCAGTCAGGCTCGCCGCCAGCGCTGGCCCCGCGACGTCGATGTCACCCTCGACGTCCTTCTTCAGTCTGCGCACAAACGCATCGACGTTCTCGTCGACGAGTGTGGCGTTCGCGCCGACCGACTTCAACGTACGTGAGACGACCCATTTCGGCTGTGCCCGCCACGCCGCCGCGAAGTCGTGGTCGCCCGCATCCCACTCCGGTCGATCCTCGTCCCAGTAGCGCATGATCTCGTACATCCGTCGACCATACAAGGAGCCGGCCAGGCCGCGGACGTGATCCATGAAATGACGGCCAAGCGCAACGCCAGGCGGAGGCAATTCCAGCTTCCCATCGACGCCGTCGACGTAGCCGTCGAGCGACTGCATCATGCCGAATACGAGCTTGCCCATGTCCTCAAACCTCCGCATCGATGTCCGGTAGGATCCCGTAAGGTATTACGACCTCGAACGCGAAGGCGCTCATGAGGGCGGCTCGGTGCACGGGCGGCCGGTACCCGCACGGAATCCACCGAATAAGAGTGGCCGCGCCGCCGCCACAAATCAATAAATCGGCTGTCAGTTGCACCGTTCGTCAGGCAACGACTCATCGAACTCCAACGCGTTCACGCACGGCGTCAGTCAGATGTCCGTGCTCCTCGACGTAGAGCTGGACAGCGATGTCGAAGGCTCGAAAGTAATTCGGAGTCCGTCCCTGCTCCGTCCCCCGCCGGCGTCCCCCCCGGCAGAAAGTTCCTCCGGAGTCCGTCCCCACTCCGTCCCCGAGAGCTATTCTTGCAGCGCGGCCCGGCTCGTGGCGGCAGCGACAACTCGGATGGCTTGCCGCGCAATCAGCTTCTCATCGCCCCGCCGCACCTCGAGTGTCAGTTCGGCCGGCTTGGGAAACTTTACCTGCATGTCATACGTCTCCCCGATGCTCACACGCTGCAGCGCGCGGCTGCTTTCGCGTTGCCACGCCGGCAGAGCGAATCCGTCCTTGGCCACGTGGGTCCACTCGACAGGTGCACCGTCCCGCACCAGGCCAAATTCCAGTTCAGGCGAGTCCAGCGTGATATTCATGAGCCGCAGCCGGTATGTCCTGCCCGCCTGGAAGGTCGCGACCGGCGGCATGTCTCCGCCGTCCACGATAGGTTCGTCCTGCGCGTTCGTGCTCAGTATGTAGATGCGGTTCGCGTCGGGATCCCACCGCTGGCCGCTGTCCAGGACGACGAGCGCGCCATACAGGCCGTGACTCTGCTGTCGGATATCATTGATGTGCGTGTGGTACATGAAGCTTCCTGTCCTGGGCGGCGTGATGTGCACGACGAAGGAGTCGTTCGGCATGATCATCGGCTCCATCTTGCCTCCGCCACTGCTGACGCCGGCCACACCGTCGTAGTAGCTGTCAATCTCCAACCCATGCCAGTGAACCTGTGACGGTTCTGGCGAACGGTTCACGACCGTGATGCTCGTCGGTTCGTTGCGGTGCAGCACGATCGTGGGTCCTGGCCACTGTATCGCGGCGCCGTGTGGCTCGGGGGCGTTACCTTCGGTCAGAGCATACCCGAAGCGGCGCAGGGTGTCCGCGGACGCAGAGTCGCTCTCGATGTAGAGGTGGAGCTGACGGCGTGGTCCGGCATAATCATGCCATCCTTTTCTGGGATGAATGTTGATCGCCAGCACCAGGCCACCCATTCCAGTGCGCGCATGGTCCATCATGTCGTGCATCACGGGACCAACGAGCAGTTCATGGTCGCGGAGTGAGTCGGATTGCATCTCCGCTCCGACAGCCGGATTCGGCACCACATGCCAGTTCAGATGACAGTGAAACAGCCACGAGCCGGGTCTGTCGGCGAACCAGGCCAGGTCCATGGTGGTGCCGTCGAGCAGAAGTTCGGTGACGGCCATCCTGCGTTGCTCCGGCCAGTACACCGAATCCTGCTGGACATCTCCACGGGCGCGGATCTGATAGAAGAAGCCGTGCAGATGCAGCGGATGCACGTCCGCACTCGCGTTGATGATTCGCCAGCGAATGCTGTCGCCCTGTTGGTACGACAGGCGCTCCGTATTCGGCCACGGCCGGCCGTTGAACGTGAAGACCCCGTTCGAACGGTCCGGGTTGCCAGCCGAGTCGTGTCCCGGGATGTACCACTGAATGACAAAGACACGATCGGGCGCTCGCCGGCTCGCGTCCGTGGGATCCACAATGAGTGCGCCGTTGAGCTGGGCGTCCTGGTACAGCCGCTTCTCAAAATCGGTTCCCGTCGTCGAGCCCCAGTAGTAGTACGTCCCCTCGGCGTCGGCGGTGAATTCCACGTCGCGGGTTGCGCCGGACGGCACGACTAGCGTGTCCATGACTGTGCGGCGACGTGACGACAACCCGTGCAGCACCAGCGTGGTGGATGCGCGGTTTGTGACCCATGCATGGATTCGCTGACCGGCAACCACACGCAGCATCGGGCCTGGTGTCTCGAGTGGATGCCCCGCCTCGCGGAATGCCAGGATCCGAACGCCGGCGCTGTCCTTGGAATACGGGTGCCATTCACCCGTGTCCACCTCGAGATGCACGTCGAGCACGCCGGCTCGAACCACTCCGGCTGAAACGCGATTGTCGTTGAACGCGACTGGCGGCGGCGCTGTGCCGGTGTTCCGTCTGGTGGGTGCACCGCTCGATGACGCCGTCCCAAGAATCAGGAGAGGCGCGATGGCGGCTGCGTGACGCATTCGGGACATCGGCATGGAGAACATCGGTGAACGGAGGAGCAACACGGGAATTTGCAGCAAGGAACGCCAACTCGACGCGGTAGAACCTGCCGCGCCTGGCGGCAGGTGTCAAGACGGTTGTCGCGCGACGCCCGCCATCGTCAGAGCGGGAAGCACAATCAACTGTCCCGCCATCATCGGCAGGTGTGACGGTACGGCACACTGGATGGTGAAGATGCCGGCGTGCTTCGCAACGTATGTCGCCTGGGTGGCCGTTCCGCCGGGCAACGAAACGGCGAAGTCCGGAAGCACGAATGAGTGCGCGTCATCTTCGGGATTGATGATGTCGAGGCGGAGCGTGTCGCCTTCGACCACCGTGATGGAGCTCGGCGAAAAGGCGTAGACCTCCTTTCCATCGAGCACGCCGCCCTTCGCGAACGCCGGTTTGAGAAACGGATACATGCTCTGTTCTTCTTTCACGAGCAGCGGTACCGTCGTTATGGTGATGGCGCGCGTACGCGGAATGTACGCCGCGCGCGCAACCGGTGGCGTCGAGCGCGCACACGCGGCGGCCACGAGAAGAGTCGCAAGAACGGGAAGAGTTTTCATTACCGGTGTGGATTGCCGTCCCCGTCGTTACACTAGGCCGTGCTTGATGGCTCCCGACACGCGGTCCGCAAACATATCGACCTCTTCGAGAGTGGTATAGATGCTCGGTGTGATGCGGATTCCCTGAAACTCATCAGTCACCATGGGCGTCGTGACGATGTGATGCTTTTCCAGCAGCCACCCACCGAGCTTGCCCAGATCCATTCCGTCGATCGCCAGCACGCCGATGGCTCCGCTTTCGGTGGGGCCGATCTTCGTGATCATGTGAGCGCGGTCGCTCGATGCGAGCACCTGGCGCGCCCACCGATCCCGCAGAAACCTCAGACGCGCGATCTTTCGTTCCGCACCGATCGACCGGTGAAACGCGACGGCGACGGAGATTGCGTTGTGGTTCGCGGCCGGATGCGTTCCGATCTCTTCGTACTTGCGGATGTTGTCCTCCTCTTCCACCCCGCCTGCCATCAGCGGCCACAGCGACTTGACCTTGTCGCGCCGAACATAGAGAAAACCGGTGCCGATTGGCGCGTTCATCCACTTGTGCAGACTCGTGCCATAGTAATCGCATCCTAGATCGTCGCGCTTGAACGGGAAGTGCGCAAAGGCATGCGCGCCGTCCACGAACACCTTGATCCCGCGCGGCCGAGCGAGCTCCACGATCTCGCGCACTGGCGCGATGTAACCCGTCTGGAAGCTGATGTGCATGATCTCGATCACCTTCGTGCGCGGCGTGATCGCGGCCTTGATGTGCTCGAGGTACGACGCCGTGCTCGCCACCGGTGTCTCGATCTTTACCGGCTTCAGCACGATGCCCTCACGACGCTCACGCTGCCGCCAGGCGTTCTGCATGCGGGGGTAGTTCTGCGTAGTGAACACGACCTCGTCGCCGCGCGCGAGGTCGGTCCCGAAGATCATGGTCTCGTTGGCTTCCGACGCGTTGCGCGTGATCGCCATTTCCTCGGGATCGCATCCGAATTCGGCGGCGAGGTCTCGGCGCACCGACTCGATGCGGGGCTCGAGCACGCGCCACATGTGATCCACGGGCAGCTCGTTCGAGAAGCGAAGGTCGCGGATCATCTGCTCGAGCACGTGCGTGGGCGCGGGCGAACAGCCGCCGTTGTTGAGATTCACCATCGTGCGATCGATGTCGAACGCGCGCTGGATCTCTCCCCAGTAAGACTCGTCATCGGCAGCGGAGGCCGGCGGAAGGCCGCCAGCACGCTCGTCGGCACGCCGAAGGTGCCGAAACGCGTCGGCGCGCATGGCGGGGAGGACAGCGGGCATTGTGGCGCTCGCACCGAGCATTGACGCGATGAACCTGCGGCGACTGGGCATGGAAGTCGGGGTTGGTGACGCATCCAACTTGGTTCGACAACTGCCATTCGTCCAGTGGGAGACAACCCCCCGCCCCCCTGCGCGCGGCGCAGTCATGCACCATAATTCTCCTGCGCCGATTGAATCGCGCGCCCCCCCCGCTCCCGCTTCCCTACACCGAAATCCCAATGACCAGCCGCCGACAATTCCTCCAGAGCTCACTACTCGCTACGGGTGCGCTGGCTCTACCGCGCATGAACGTCACGGACGACACCGTTACTGGCCGTGCGATCGGAGGCCGAGTCGTGTCGACCTGGGATTTCGGCGTCGGCGCCAACGCCGCGGCGTGGCCCGTGCTCGCACGTGGCGGCTCCGCGCTCGATGCAGTCGAGGCTGGTGCGCGCTGGGCGGAGGGCGACCTGTGCAATACCACTGTAGGGCACTGCGGTTATCCCGATCGCGATGGCGTGCTGACGCTCGACGCGAGCATCATGCGCGGCGATGGGGGCTGCGGTGCCGTCGCCGCGCTCGAGGACATCGAGCATCCGGTCTCCGTTGCGCGCGCCGTGATGGAGAAAACTCCGCACGTCATGCTTGTCGCGGACGGCGCGCAGCAGTTCGCGGTATCGCAGGGTTTCGAGAAGAAGCCGTTGCTCACCGACGACGCGCGCAAGGCCTGGCGCCAATGGCTCGAACAGTCGAAGTACAACCCGAAGATGAATGCCGAGCGCACCGGCACGCCTGGCGACGCGCACGATCACGATACGCTCGGAATCGTGGCGCTCGATGCCCACGGCACGCTCGCTGGCGCCTGCACCACGAGCGGCATTGCCTGGAAGATGCACGGTCGTGTCGCCGACAGTGCAATCATCGGCGCTGGTCTTTACGCCGACGACGAAGTCGGCGCCGCCACTGCATCAGGCGTCGGCGAGGAGATGATCCGCAACTCGGCCAGCTTCCTCGTGGTGGAGTTGATGCGACAGGGACGCTCGCCGAAGGAAGCCTGTCGCGAAGCCATCAAGCGTGTCGTTCACAAGCGGCCGGCGGCGAGCAAGACGCTGCAGGTGTGCTTCCTCGCCATCAACAAACATGGTGAAGTAGGTGCGTACGCACTCCATCCCGGCTTCGTCTACGCAATGCACGACGCCACGCCCGGCCTGCACGACAAGCTGATCGCCGCTGAATCGATCTATGCAGGCAACGTCGTCCGGTGAGCCGCTGCTCGCTCGAGATCGCCGCCAACTCGCTTGCCTCCGCTCTGGCCGCGCAGGATGGCGGCGCCGACCGCATCGAGCTGTGTGCCGACCTTGGCAATGGCGGCACCACGCCGTCCTACGGAACCCTGGCCAGCACCCGCGATCGCATACGCATTCCGCTGTACATAGTGATCCGCCCACGCACTGGAGACTTCTGCTACGACGCACACGAGATCGATGTGATGCTGCGTGACATCGAGAGCTGCGGGAAGCTGGGCTGTGACGGCGTGGTCATCGGCGCACTTGATATAGATGGTGATGTCGATGAGACTGCTTGCCGCGAGCTGATCGCAGCGGCCGGACAGCTCGGCGTGACCTTCCACCGCGCCTTCGACACCGCGCACGATCAGGCCCGTGCGCTGGACACGGTCATCCAGCTCGGCTGCGCGCGGATACTGACCTCAGGCGGCGAAGCGAATGCGCTCGCCGGTGCAGCGCGCATCGCCGGATTCGTCAAACAGGCCGGTTCGCGTCTGCACATGATGGCCGGCGCCGGCCTCGACGCGAACAACATCAGGGAAGTGGCCCGCCGCAGCGGCGCACGTGAATTCCACGCTTCCGCGAGAGCCATCCGCCGATCAATCGGCCGTCATCGCAACGACAGTCTGCCGGGACTGGAAGCAGACTGGTGGCAGACCGACACCACCATCGTCCGCGCGATGGTCGATGCACTCAGTCACGACGACCAGGCCGTCCGCGTATCGTCGAGCGCCGTCTGAAACCCGACGGCACCAGAGCACCGAAGCTGGAATGTGCCACGCTGTGTGCCGAGAAGACTACACTCGCATTGTTAGCCCGGAAGAGGAAAGAATAGCTCATTGCCATCCGGATCATCGATCTGCAGCGTGTCGCACCCCCACCAGATTTCCCTGGTGGAAACAGAGCGCTCGACGAACTCTCGGCGAAGATCCGCGAGCGCAACCGCCGTCAGCTCGATGAACAGACGCCCTCTGTCTTGCCGCGTTGCGTCCTCGCAGAGAATGATCTCGCACTCTCCGTGATTGACCTGGCAGACAGTTCCGGCGCCGTCGCCTTCGTGCCAACCCTTCTCGAAGCCGAGCATGTCGATGTAGAAACGAATCGCACGGTTCACATCAGCAACGAAGAAGACCGGACGCGTGTACCACCGATGAACTGATTGGCTTGTCATGTCCTGCTCCACCATGCTGCCTCCTGATCCGCGTGAGGCGTGAAGCTAACTCGAAGGCGCGTCGCGGCCCGTGCCTGCCTTGCTCACGGACGTTTCGCAAATCTGAAGTAGAAGGCTGCAAAAACCAGGACGATTCCTGCGTTCACCGTTAGCCGTTCCCAGAACCGATTCCTGAAGAAGAGAAAATCGATCGCGACGATCACGGCCGCCATGCACACGATGTAGACTGCCGCAGTCTTCTGGCTTTCCATTTCAATCCTCCGTTTCCCGTCTATACCATCAGCAGCGGACTTTCCCCTCGCCTCTCAATACCCGCACAATCGCAGTTACGGTGTTCCAATTCCGAGTGGTTGCCGGGACACCGAAGAGCTTGTCGATCTGACCAAGATAGCCGATCGTCTTCATGTGACGGCGGTACTCGCCAAAAGCAATTCGATCCTTCAACGCAATAATTCTCACCAGCCACTCCCTGCTTGGGGGCAACGTGATTGGAAGCGACTGCCGGGGGCGGCCGGGCTCCGACAGAAAGCTCACAAACCTGACGATGCCCGGGTCTGCCGGCTTCGGTCCAAATGGATTGTCGCTTTCGAGTCGAAGTAGATCGTCGCCGTCGCAGAGCACAATGTGTGTTTCGAACGGCAGCTTCCGGCGCAACGCGGCCTGGAATCGGGCGTGAGATCCGGGTTTCCGGACGACAAACGTGCCGGCGGCGCCGATGTTGACGACCTCATAGCTGCTCAGCTCTCTCGCCAGAACAGTTGGGCGGAATGTCCGGTGTCCGCCGACGTTGACCCCTCGGAGCAAGACGATGAGAGCCATGAGACAAGAGAGAAGATAATCAGCCAAGTGTCAGGCGCGGCCGCGCAAATTCCGCCCATCGCCCGGAGGTGACATGCGGAATCGACGCCGACAATCGACAGTCGCTAATTCACGACCTGCAGCTTGGCCGATTTCATCAAGCTCAACAGCTCGGCATTGATACGTGTGCGATCGCCGTGCGCCGTTTCCGACTGACCTGCATAGCTTGCGGCAACTGCGTAGATCACAACCGAAACGTTTCTTCCTGAATCGACCCAGCAAACAAAGTAACCGTCCAACTGAACGTCGTGAAACGACTTTAGCCCGGCTGGCCACGATGACGTCGGAGGCATTCCCACCAATGTTGCCGGTGGGCCGCTCGGGTGGTCGGTGGGATCACTGTGGCTGCGCATGACGCCGTGCCAGAGCGGCAGGTATTGACCGTCGATCATTACCTTCCCGACGCTGGGAGCCACCGACGCATCGGCGATCGGATTGGGGTCGCCCATTGCAGAGAGCCAGGAACGTTGATCGAGTGTCGTCACCTGCCACGCCCACGACTGCAGATCTTCCGGGACCGATCCGTCTTCTCGCTTGATCACGTATCCACCAACCCAGGGTTCAACGCGACGCGTGCAATGTTGAGCAGCAGTGTGCGCCGCGCAACATACGCCGTACCTGTCGCCGCGATCAGGACTGCTGACAGGAGCGTAATTCTCCTGCGCCAGAGAAACGTCATGTTTCCGCCATTTCAGATTACCCGATGCTGATCCGGGGACCGCCACCCCTACATCGAGCGCGACTCCAGACGCGCGTCACGTGTCAACGCCGCTCGTCCGGGTCACTGGCCCGCGGGCGGTTGCCAGAGCTCTACTTTGTTGCCTTCCGGATCAATCACCCAGCCAAACTTTCCGTACTCGGAATCGTCGACCTTCTCCAGAACGTTGCACCGTTCTTCGCGTAACGCATCGAGCAGGGCGTGGAGATCCTCCACACGGTAATTGACCATGAACGTCGCAGTGCTCGGCGCAAACTGATCACTTTCCGCCGAGGCGATGGACCAGGCCGTTGTTCCGGCAACCGGCTTGCCGTTGCCATCTGTCCAGTCGAAAGCCGCGCCGCCCCATTTCTGAACATCGATTCCGAGATGCCGCTTGTACCAGGCCTGCAGTGCCGGCGCGTCTTTCGCTTTGAAGAAAATGCCGCCGATGCCAGTGACTCGCTTCATCGAACCTCCGAGGATGGATGGTGGTGGGAAACCGGGGTCAGAGTGCAATTTCCTGAGCTCAGGATGAAGTGGACTCTCGTATCTTGACGACGCCAAGCGAAGTCGGGGTGTTGAGCTCGATGCAACGACCGGGTCGGCTGAGGCTGATAGCACTCTACGCGACTGAGCGCGCGGGGCACCAGGTGCGGGGTTCGGGTTGGTCGGTTCATGTTGAAGTCTGG
Organism: Gemmatimonadaceae bacterium; assembly: GCA_036554185.1. Taxonomy (GTDB): domain Bacteria; phylum Gemmatimonadota; class Gemmatimonadetes; order Gemmatimonadales; family Gemmatimonadaceae; genus Fen-1247. Next base: position 17,651 of record DATBNQ010000053.1, read on the forward strand.
CTACAATACAGGTTCAACATTCAGCTATACTGTCGTCACACTACAGTAGGAAAGCAAATTTGCCGCATGTTGTAGCCAGAGAATAGCGCTGGTTTTTCGTAGCCGCGCCGCGAGGCGGCGTCGGCTTGAGTGAATTGTCACGCGACAGTATCGGGCAAACTTCTATCAGGACTCCGGGTCGAACATGATCTCGCGAACTTCCTGCGCACAGCGACATGCAGCGGCGATCCTGGCAGCCCAATCGAGTGCCTCCTCGCGTGACGGGACCTCGATGATCGAAAACCCGCCAACAACCGCCTTTGTCTCGGGCACAGGCCCGACTGTGATGGTCCCTTCTGTCGCAACGATGGTCGATTGCTGGCGTCGAACACCACCACCGAAGATCCAGACCCCGGCGGCCTTTGCCTCCCGAAGCACCTTGTGCGCTGCCTCGCCCACCGACGGAAAATCTTCATCAGGAATATGGTCCATCGAGCCGTCATCAAACGAAATCAAGTACCGAGGCATTGGATCGTTCCCACTTTGTGACATGACGCGGAGCTCAGCTGCGACGCGCAACTGAACGGACGCGAATATGGATCCTTCGAGTTGACCTCGCCACCCCTTGTGTAAGCCCACCATTGCATTCCGTCACACCATGCCATATACTGAACCGTATGGTTCAGTATTTCCAAAGCCACTTCGATGCCTCGTTCGGGGCGCTTTCGGACCCCACCCGACGCGGCGTGCTGGAGCAGCTCGGGCGTGCGGACGCTTCGATCACGGTCCTCGCCGAGCGGTTTCACATGACCCTCACCGGCATGAAGAAACATGTCGGCGTCCTGGAGCAGGCGGGCCTCGTCACCACGCAGAAGGTTGGCCGCGTGCGGACCTGCAGGCTCGGCCGCCGCGGACTGCAGGAAGAGGCGGCGTGGATCGAGAAGTACCGCCAGCTCTGGAGCGCACGCTTCGACGAGTTGGACAACGTTGTCGAGGAATTAAACCGCAAGGAGAGAATCCATGGACGAAAAAAGAGGAAGTGACGCCACCCCCACGAAGAACCACACGACGCTGGAACGGAAGTCCGCGCGCGAAGTCGTCGTCACACGAACCGTAAACGCTCCTGCGCGCCTCGTGTTCGAGGCGTGGACGAAGGCAGAACTGTTCAGAAGGTGGTGGGTGCCGAAATCGTATGGCCAGACCCTGCTTTCCTGCGAACTGGATGTTCGCGTCGGGGGGCAGTATCGTCTGGTGTTTCCCTACGAAGATTCGACGATGGAGTTCTTCGGCACGTACCTCGAAGTGACACCGCACTCACGCCTCGTCTGGACCAATGATGAAGGAGACAGCGGCAAGACCATCACCACGGTGACCTTCGAGGAAAGTGCCGGCAAGACGTTGTTGGTCGTGCACGATCTCTATCCCACGGAAGAAGCGGTTGACACCGGATCGACGGGCGCGCTGCCCGAGGCGCTCGACCAGCTCGACGAGCTTCTCGCCAGCCTTTGATCAGGCACGGAGACAAGATGACGCAGCCAATTTATCCACCAGCGATTCCCGTAGCGGGTGATTTTGCAAGGAGCGTTTGGATGAACCGGAATTACACAATCATGCGGACAGCAGCTTTCCTTCTGATGGCATTCGCGGCGGCTAACGCGTCGGCGCAGCAGAACCAGCCGATTACCGGCTACGCACCAGTCAACGGAGTCAACATGTACTACGAAATCCACGGCAGCGGCGAACCAGTGGTGTTGCTTCACGGCGCGTTCATGACCATCACCAACAACTGGGGCGGGTGGATCGAGGATCTCTCCAAAACGCGGAAAGTGATTGCCGTCGAAATGCAGGGTCACGGCCGGACGGCGGACGTCGCGCGAGATATCACGTACGAAAACCTCGCCGACGACGTGGCTGGACTGCTCGATTATCTCAAGATCCCGCGAGCGGATCTTATCGGCTACAGCATGGGCGGAACCGTGGCGATGGAGTGTGCGATCCGACATCCTGACAAAGTGCGGAAGGCAGTCATCATTTCGTCCACGTTTCGCAGTGACGGCATGGTCCCGGGAGCGGCCGAAGCTATCCGGAATCTCACCGCGGACGATTTCAAAGGCTCGCCCATCGAGATCGAGTACAAGAAGCTGAGTCCGACTCCGGACGACTTTCCCAGGTTCGTTCAGCGACTCGCCGCCCAGGCCTCGAAAGGGTACGACCTCGGAGCCGACAACCTCAAGGCCACGACGGCGCCCATGTTTTTCATCTTCGGTGACGCTGACGGAATACGGCTTGCCCACGTCGCGGAGATGTTTCGCCTTAAGGGTGGCGAGGTCCACGGCGACATGCAGGCGCGCTCCGCATCGCGATTGGCCATCCTGCCCAACACCACCCACGTGACGCTGATGCAGCGCATGGCAATCATCGTCCCGATGGTGAACGACTTTCTCGACGCCACGCCGTAAATCGTGAAACCGGGGTCAGAGTGGGGTTTCTTGTGGAGCGTCCTGGCGCGAACAGCTGGCGGCATTTACTACGAGAAGTGTACTCTGACCCTACTTTCACCGCGGCGCGTCGTCACGCGCTCGTCTGCGCAATTCCGTCGCGGATCGCCGCTTCGAGCACGGCCAGGTCGATGTTGCGAAGTGCGCTGAACTTGATGCAGTACCCCGTCACGCTCGCCTTGCCGATGTCACCACCATAGGTCCTGGACAGATGCGTCTTGTCATCGAGCCCCATGATGTAGACGGAGATTCCACTCGTGTTGGCGCTCAGGCCAATCTGATAGAACTCCCGGGTTCGCCCATCGGCGTAGGCTATGGTCCGGAGTCCGTACCCGACGTTCGGGTTGGAGACCGTTCGGCCGCTCTCGTCCTTGCCATCCAGAAACCACAACCTGCAGTCGGGCATCAGCTTCAGTATCATGCCGTGCAGCGTCTGCATGTCACCGCGCTTCGGCTCCGGCTGAGCGGCAAGGTATTCGCTGATCTGCTTCTTTACGTTCATGTTTCGCTCCTGGCCCGGGTCATCTCGGTTTGATACTCAATCGTGCAGCGAACGATAGAATTGCAGGCTATTGCGACTCGGATCACGAAGATGGAACTCCCTCGTGCCCCATGGCGTGTCAGCAGGTACGGCCCATGGGCTGCCGTCGCTCGTATCCGGACGGACCGCTCCGCTTTCACGAAATTCCTCAAAGATCGCGTCGACATCGCTGACCATTAAGCGGAATGCAGGGCGATCGATCGGATACGCCCATTGTTGTGCATCAGCCCACTGAATATGCAACTGCACTTCATCTCGCTGTATGCCAACGTATTTCGGATCCTTCAGGTCGTCTTGAAAGACTACCACGAACCCGAGAGTCTCGTAGAACCGTACGACTTCACTTACATCGCGAGCACCAAGAACAGGATGCACGGCTTGAAGAGAAGCACTCACTATATGCCTCCGGAAGATGTCGTCCGTTCATGCGTTCTGATGCAGATACGTTCGTCGGAGGCGCACGCTTGAATGAATTGTCAGGCGGCAAACGAGCGCCTAAAAGACGAATGGAACCACGCGTTTCGCGTGACGCATGTACTCCAGGTACTCGGGATACGCGGTGACGAGGAACTGCTCCTCAAGCACCATTCGGCCCACCAGCCCCGCGGTTACTGCCAACGCCAGCGAGACAGAAGCTACGGTTGGCATCTCCACCTGGCCAGCCCACACGAAATAGATGATGGAGGCATATATGGGATGCCTCCAATAGCGGTACGGCCCGGTTGTAACGAGGCCGCCCTTGGTTGTGTTAGCAGTTGCATGGAAGCTGCGAAGACCAAACGTCGCGCGGGCCCAGATCATGAGAAGAACGGCACATGCTTGAACTGCTAACAGCACGTAGTTGGTGGCGAACAGATGATGAATGGCAAAAAGCCACAACATGCCCGCAGCTGCCACCAGGACTCCGCAAAGCGAAAGCGTTTTTCTTAGCACGTCGGAGCCTCGGATGAATTGCCTTGCAGAAGTAATCTAGGGTCAGATCTTGCGTGATGCACACGGGCTAAATGTGCGCGGCGCAAGATCTGACCCAGCTTCTGCTTCTCCACACGACTTCGCTTGGCGTCGTCAAGATACGAGAGTAAAGTCTCCTGAGTCCGAATGGAAGTGCACTCTGACCCCAATCCCTGCATATCTCCGACTCCTCAAAAATGCGGATCGGAATCGTATTCGCATGGATCCGCAGTGTAAGATTTATGCGTGCGGCCCGGGTTTGACTTGAACCTACGGTAACCACAAACCAGAACCCAACTGTCCAATTGACTGACTCCGCCAAGCGCTGGACACTCATCGGATCGATACTCGGCTCCGGAGCGGTATTCATCGAGGGAAGTGTGACGAACGTCGCGCTTCCGGCCATCGCGCGCGATCTGCATCTCGGAATCGCCGGTCTCCAATGGACGATGAACGGCTACCTTCTCACGCTCAGCGCGCTCATCCTGCTCGGCGGCGCGCTCGGCGACAGATTCTCGCGCCGTAAGGTCTTCGCGTGGGGGTTGGTCGGATTCGCGATTGCGTCGCTCGCGTGCGCAGTCGCGCCGACTCTGATTCTGCTCGTCATCGCGCGGGTGTTCCAGGGCATTGCCGGCGGAGTGCTCGTACCCAACAGCCTGGCTCTCCTCGAGTCGACGTTCGAAGGCGAGGCACGGGGCGCCGCGGTCGGTCACTGGGCGTCATGGTCGGCGGTATCAACGGCGGTAGGACCGCTGCTCGGCGGATGGGTCGTGGATGCAGCGTCGTGGCGATTCGTGTTCGTGATAACGGTGCCGTTTGCTATTGCGGGCGCGATCGCCGTGACTGTTGCCGGCAGAGCAATCAAGGAAAGGAAGTCCGCGGCGACGGTCGATTATGCCGGCGCCGCACTCATGACCCTCGGACTCGCGGCGATTGTCGGCGCTCTCATGCTCGGACCCGATCGCGGATTCACGACGCTCTATCCCGCCTCGCTCGGGCTCGCGGGAATCGTCCTGCTCGTTGCATTCGTGATAGTGGAGAATCACACGAAAGACGCACTCCTCCCGCCGGACGCATTTGCATCGCGCAAGTTCACGGGCGTCAACGCTGCCACATTTGCGATATACGCCGCGCTAACGGGATTGTTCTTCCTTCTCATGCTTCAGCTCCAGAACGTGCTGGGTTACAGCGCGCTTGCAGCAGGCGCATCGCTGATGCCAATCAACGTGCTGTTGCTGATCATCTCGCCAATGGCAGGCCGGCTCGCCGAGCGACGGGGAGCACGGCTGCCGATGACTGCCGGGTCTCTCGTGGCGGCAGTTGGCATGCTGCTGTTTGCGCTGGTGCGTCCCGGCGCAAGTTATGTCACTTCGGTATTGCCGGCTGCAATCGTATTCGGATTCGGCCTTTCATCGCTCGTCGCACCGCTCACCACGGTCGCGCTCACGGCACTCGGTGAGGCTCGTGCGGGTCTCGCATCCGGCGTGAACAACTC
>DATBNQ010000063.1:0-27656 GCA_036554185.1 Gemmatimonadaceae bacterium
CCTGGACAGTGCCGTCTTCTCCGCGGGCGTAGCCGGCGAATCAATTCGCTCGTAGACGGGATCGCCGAAGTCGCCGGTGAGAGCCTTGTACAGTTCGCCCGGATCCTTGTGCGTCACGGCGGTCATTTCCGCGGCCAGCAGACCGGCGATGATTCCATCCTTGTCCGTAGTCCAGAGCGTGCCGTCGCGTCGCAGGAATGATGCGCCCGCGCTTTCCTCGCCGGCAAAGCCGATCGTGCCGCTCATCAATCCATCCACGAACCACTTGAACCCAACCGGCGTCTCCTTGAGCGGGCGCTTTAGTCGTGCCGTCACGCGATCGATCATGCTGCTGCTCACGACCGTCTTCCCAACTCCGGCTGTCGGCGACCATTTGGGCCTGTGATCGAACAGATATGATATTGCGACCGCGAGATAGTGATTCGGGTTCAGAAGCCCAACGCTCTTCGCGACTATCCCATGTCTGTCGTGATCTGTATCGCACGCCCACGCCACATCGTACTGGTCCTTGAGGCCGATCAATCGCTGCATCGCGTACGGCGACGAACAGTCCATCCGGATCTTGCCGTCCCAGTCCACCGTCATGAATCGAAATGTTGGATCCACATCGTCGCTCACGACGGTGATCGGCACCCGGTATTTCTCGGCGATCATCGCCCAGTAGAAGACGCCAGCGCCGCCGAGCGGATCCACGCCGAGTTTCAGATTGGCGCCACGAATCGCATCGAAATCGATTATCGCACCGAGGTCGCTGATGTACGCGTCCATGTAGTCGTGCTTGTGCGTGGTCGCAGCGCTCGTCGCGCGCGCCAGCGGAATGCGCAGAACGCCTTTGAGGCCGTTGGCAAGAAATTCGTTTGCCTTATTTTCGATCCAGTTGGTTATCCCGGTATCGGCTGGCCCGCCGTTCGTGGGGTTGTACTTGAAGCCGCCGTCATCCGGCGGATTGTGCGACGGTGTGACGACAATTCCATCGGCGAGTCCGCTCGTGCGTCCCTTGTTGTACGTGATGATTGCATGCGATACCACAGGTGTCGGCGTATATCCGTCGCGATCGTCGATCATCACGGTCACATCGTTCGCGGCCAGCACTTCCAGCGCCGAAGCAAACGCCGACGCGGACAGTGCGTGCGTGTCGATGCCCAGAAATAGAGGCCCGTCCGTGCCGGCCTGCTTCCGATACAGACAGATCGCCTGAGTGATCGCGAGGATGTGATCCTCGTTGAAGGCGGAATCGAACGCCGAGCCTCGATGTCCCGACGTTCCGAAGACCACTCGTTCCGAGGCTACTTTCGGGTCGGGAATCCGGGAGTAATACGCCGTCATAAGGCGCGGAACGTTTACAAGAATGTCACGCGGTGCCGGCTTGCCGGCCAGTGGGCTGATAGTCATTATTGCCTTTCGGTAGGATACCGGACAGAAACCGGAGCGGACTTTGATAATATCGACAGAGGTAGCAGTGTGCGTCCGGGCATACCGTGACCGAGACGTGATCCTCGTGTGGTTGCAACGCGAGCAATTGGCATGCCGAGCATGACCGCTGCAACTCGGCCGGCGCGCTTTCGCATCGAGTCTGTCGACGTCCTGCGTGGCGTCATCATGATCATCATGGCGCTCGATCATGTTCGCGAGTTCGTCGGCACGCCCGGGATCAACCCGACCGACCTCAGCAGTACTACGACCGCGATGTTCTTCACTCGCTGGATCACTCACTTCTGCGCACCGGTGTTCTTCCTGCTTACCGGAACCGGTGCCTTTCTGTCATTGCGGCGAAAGACAATCCCTCAGCTATCGCACTTTCTGTGGACGCGCGGGCTCTGGTTGATCTTCCTCGAGCTGGTCGTCACACGCTGCTTTGGATGGCAGTTCAACTTCGACTATCGGTTGTCATTGCTTTCCGTGTTGTGGGCGCTGGGCTGCGCTATGATAGTCCTGGCCGCGCTGGTACATCTACCGACCAGATATGTGGGCTGGTTCGGAGTCGTACTGATCGCCACACATAATCTGCTCGATTCCGTGAATCCGGCTTCGTTCGGCGCACTCGCGCCAGTATGGTCGATACTCCATGTTCCGGGATTCATAGTGTCGACGCCGAGATTCACGATCTTCGAAGCGTATCCGCTTATTCCGTGGATCGGCGTCACAGCCGCAGGATACGCACTTGGGCAGATCTTCAACTGGGATGCGGACCGGCGGCGTGCATTCCTGCTGCGACTTGGCGTTGGTCTAATAACAGCGTTTGTAGTGCTGCGCACGCTGAACGTCTACGGTGATCCGAGCCCGTGGTCCAGACAGCACTCCCCACTGTTCACCTTTCTGTCTTTCATCAACACGACAAAGTACGCGCCGTCGCTGCTCTTTCTGCTGATGACACTCGGCCCCGCGATGTTGCTCCTGCGCGCGGTAGATGGCGGAACGCCGCGGTTTCTTCGCCCCGCGCTGATCGTTGGCAAGGTGCCGCTGTTTTATTACATGGTGCACATCACGGTGATACACACGATTGCGCTGATTATTTGCCTTGTACGGTTCGGGCAGGTGCACTGGATGTTCGAATCACCGCAAATAACCCAGTTCCCGACAGCCACACCTCCGGGATGGGGCTTTGGACTTCCAGGTATATACCTGACCTGGACGGTAGTCGTATTGTTGCTCTACCCGATGTCTCGGTGGTACGCCGCTCTCAAACAACGCAGATCCGACTGGTGGCTGAGTTACATCTAGATTTATTCGATGATGCACTCGTACATCATCATTCCTCTTGCCGCAGTGGCCGGTGCAGTGCTTGTGGCTCTCGCTCTGGGCCCGTCAATCTGGCTCACGCGATCGGAACGCGCGTTGGCGATCCGCCGGATTTCCGGTCGCAAACTGACCGTGTACCTCGTCGTCGCGGCGGTTCCGTGGGCGATCGTTCTGATCGGGCTGCAGCTCAACCCGCATATGTCGATATCCGTTCACGGAATACTCGAACTGATCGCGGCGATAGCAATAGCACTGGTGTTATTCGCAGGGCTCGTATCGTTACCACTTGCCATGATAGTGCTATTCTTTGCCTGGCTGCTTGATCGTAAGACTGTTGTTGCAAGGTGACACGTACCAATCAAAACGGCCCCTCGTCACCGAGGGGCCGTTCTTTGTTGAGTTACGCTACCGCTCTCAGCGCATCTCTCATCGCGTGGCTCAGTGCGTGATCGAGATGAACCAAGTGCCGATCATTGGTCCACGCGGTCGGCGGCGCGGGTTCGAGTCCGGCGTCGTTCCAGCAGGTGGGGCCGGTGGCGGTCCGTACTCCGGCTGGAACAGATACGCCGTGTGTGTCGTCGGATCAACCGATATCGTCTTCGCACCGGGCTGCGTCGCGACGGTCGCAATTACGGTGTACTTGTCCGGCGAATCCTCGTGCACGACAGTCACGTTGCCATCGCGACCAGCGGGGATGTACATGAACTTCTGCGACTGATCCCAGCCCAGCGCATCGACACCGTTACCGTTCGAGATCTCCGCCACTACCTTGCCAGTCGAAGCGTCTGTTACCACCGATGTCTTTCCGCAGCCGGAGAAGATGCGATTGGCTGCGCGATCCATCGCGATGCCGGTTGGTCCATCGCACGGAGCGATCGGCCAAGTAGCGATCACTTTCCAAGTCTTCGTATCGATGACGTCGAGCGCGTTCTTGTCTTCCAGATTCACGAAGATCCTTCCCTTCGCGTTTCCAACAGCGCCTTCCGGTCCGCCACCCGTGAGCATGACAGTTGCCACAACGGTACCGTCCTTAGGATCGATTATGGTTGCGGATCCCATTGGCCGACTATGATTTGTGGTCACAATCCGGTCCGTCCCATCGTCGTACATGATGCCGTCAAGTCCGTCGATGCCAGCATGGATCTTCTTGATCACCGCCAGCGTCTTGAGATCGAACATCGTTACGGTCGAATCACCCGCATTGGTGGTGAAGCCGTGATTCCACTTCGGTGCGAGCGCAATGCCATGCATGCGCGGTGTGTCGGGGATGTCACCCACCACCTTTCCAGTTGCGCCCTCGACAACCATCACGTGCGTGCTGCGCGAAACGAACACTCGACCCGATGCAGGATCAGCGGTCAGGTAGTCGGTGCCACCTTCACCGCCGATCGTGTATTTGTGAACCGTGAACGACTGCGCAAGCAGCGCCGCCGGCGCCGCGAGAACCGCGGCCGCAAGAATGGCCTGAATGCGAACGGGAATACGGGTCATACCAGCCTCTGTTAGGATAGGACTCGATGGCGAAAGCCAATCAGGAAGGTACCGGGATAAAGCTGACATGAAGCTGACATTTCTGCGAGTGACGGACGGCTGTTCAAGCTGTTCACGATCGTCCGGGCTCCGATCTCAGCGCCGCAATGCGTCCGACCAGAAACCGTCTCTGCGGGCCATCCGTGAGATCCCTCGCAGTGCAGTACGCAGCAATAGCCTCATCGCGCCGGCCAAGCCGCCCCAATAACGCCCCCCGGGCGGAGTGGGCCAGATAGTAGTCGGACAACTCCCCGTTCCCCATAAGGCTATCAATCAGAGCCAACCCGCGTTCCTCGCCTTCACCCATCGCCACCGCAACGGCACGATTCAGCTCCACCACAGGTGAGGGCTGCAACCGCATGAGGACATCGTACAGCGCGATAATCTGCGTCCAGTCCGTGGCGGAGGATGATACAGCTTCGGAATGGACCGCCGAGATTGCGGCCTGAATCGTGTACGGCCCGCAGCGACGGGAAGCCAGCGCACGCTGAGTCAAGTCGATACCCTCACTGATCATCGCCCGGTCCCAGAGCGAGCGGTCCTGATCCTCGAGCAGCACCGCCGAACCATCGGAAGATGTCCGCGCCGGCCGACGAGAGTCATGCAGCAACATCAACGCCAGCAATCCAACGGCGTCAGGTTCCGGAAGCAACTCCACCAACAGACGTCCGAGCCGAATCGCCTCCCCGCACAGATCGGCCCGAGTCAGCGTGTCGCCAACAGTTGCGGCGTATCCTTCATTGAAGATCAGATACACTACGGCGAGTACGGCATCGAGCCGTTCAGCCAGCTCCGACGGCGCCGGAATCTCATACGGAATACGCGCGTCGCGAATCTTGTTTTTCGCGCGTACTATCCGCTGCGCGAGAGTTGGCGCGGGAAGGAGGAACGCATTTGCGATCTCCTCTGTCGTGAGCCCACCAACAGTGCGAAGTGTGAGCGCGACCTGCGCATCCATCGCAATGGCAGGATGACAGCACGTGAAGATCAATCGCAGTCGATCATCCGTAATTCCGTCCTCATCAGATGCCCTTTCATCGGGATCCGGCCCCTTCTCGATCTCATACTTCAGTTCAGCTTGTTTGGAGTCGAACGTTGCACGCCGGCGTAGCTGATCTATTGCCTTGAACCGTCCGACACTGACGAGCCATGCGCGCGGGTTTGCCGGTATTCCTTCTACGGACCAGCGATCCATTGCGGCGACAAAAGCGTCATGAAGCGCTTCCTCCGCCAGATCGAAGTCGTGCAGCAGCCGAACCAGTGTTGCCAGGACGCGGCGCGAGTCGGAGCGATATGTACTCTCAACGATCTCGCGCACCTGCGTCGTGGCATCCGTCATTCCACTGATCGTCCTCAGATCAGCCGAAGTTCATGATTGGGCGCACTTCGATAGACCCCGTTTTCGCCGACGGGATTCGCGCGGCGATCTGGATCGCGTCGTTCAGATCCTTCGCGTCGACAAGATAGAATCCGCCGAGCTGTTCCTTTGTTTCCGCGAATGGCCCGTCGGTCGTAAGCGTCTTTCCGCTGCGAACCTTGACTGTCGTCGCAGTCGTTGTCGCCTGAAGCGCCTCGCCGGCCACCAGTTTTCCGCTCGTCCGGAGATCTCCGGTCAGGGCACCGTAATCGGCCATCATTCTGTCCGAATCGGCCTTCGGCATCGTTGCCCAGATGCTTTCATCCTCGTAAATCAGGCACAGGTATTTCATGACTCAAGCTCCGCCAGGGTGATTTGAAGTTGCTGCCGGTGAGTAGTCGAACAGAAAAGGTCAGAATCGACATTCCGGCCAATCCCGCCTAGTTTCCCCCGCCCACCACGTCTATGTACTTGAGTCCTGACCCTGTATTGAACAACACAACCCGATCGCTTGGCTTCAGGAAACCCGAGGCAATAAGCTTGTCGTAGGCGACGAGCGTTGCCGCCCCTTCCGGCGCCGCGAAGATACCCTCCTTCGACGCCATCGACGAAACCGCCTGCAGCATCTCCGCATCAGTTGCGGTCACCGCAGTACCCTTGCTGTCGCGAAGAATGTTCAGGATGATGTAATCCGCGTACGCCTTCGGAACACGCAGGCCGGCCGCGATCGTGTGAGCGTCGTTCCAGAACTCGGACGTCGACTTGTGCTCATCCCACGCCTTTGGAATCGGAGCGCAGCCGGCTGCCTGTACCGCGATCATCTTCGGCCGATCCTTCCCGATCCAGCCGAGGTACTGCATCTCCTCGAAAGCCTTCCACATACCGATTAGCCCGACGCCGCCACCGGTCGGATAGAAAATCGCGTCCGGCAGCTTCCAGCCGAGCTGCTCCGCGACCTCATACCCCATCGTCTTCTTTCCCTCGACGCGGAACGGTTCCTTGAGGCTGGAAATGTCGAACCATCCCTCAGCCTGCTTGCGCTCATTTACGAGCTTCGCGCAGTCGCTTATCAACCCGTCGACGAAGGTGACGCGCGCACCGTACTGCTGGCACTCCACCCGATTCGCCATCGGCACGTCCTTCGGCATGAAGATGTGGGCTTCGAGGCCGGCGGCCGCACAGTAAGCCGCCAGTGCACTCGCGGCATTGCCGGCTGATGGGATCGCGATCTTCCTGATCCCGTACGCCTTGCACATCGTTACAGCCGCACAGAGACCGCGAGCCTTGAATGATCCGGTCGGATTGAGACCCTCATCCTTGATGTAAACGTTCGGATTGTGCCGGCTCTGGATCATTGGCGTGAAGCCCTCGCCGAGCGTGACAGGCTCGACCGCTGGAAGCACGTCGGAATAACGCCACATGCTCGCAGCACGTCCCTTCAACGAGTCGCGCGACGCCAGTCCGCGGTACGGTTCAAGATCGTAACGCGCGTAGAGCGAGCCGCCGTCGTTTGGGCAAACAGTCTGTGGTTCAGCGGCACTGATGTGCTCGCCGCACCTGGTGCATTCGAAGTAGGTAAGAACCGCCATTTCAGTTGAATCCTCGAGGAGATCAATTCTTTATATATGGATACGGCGCCTGCCACCTTCCGTCGATCGGACTCGGCGTCGTATCGATAATACCATGCGAGCACGGTTCCCGTTGACGCCGCTCCGAGCAACCCGAAGGGTGCCGCGTTACCAGCCGGACGTCGTCATTCCCGCGAAAGCGGGAATCCATTTGCTGCCGAGTTGCTTCGTGCCAGAACGAGAGTACTGAACACCAGCATCTCTGCTGCGCTCAGCGCCCAGTCTTTGCCGTGGAATCCGGTGGTGCAGCCTGGTTCCACATTTCCTGCTTCAGCCGCCACTTGCCATCTGTCCCACGATGCAGCACGAGTAGCATCTTTCCCCATCCGTCGAACGGCGGCTTGCCGGCGCCGAGCTGTACGATCTGGTGTTCGGTACACCATTCTGATGCCAGATCACCGGATACGGTGATGTCGAAGCAGGCGCTCTCGAACTTCTCCATCCGCGCACCCGGAAATTGCGCGACGACAGCTTCTATCATTTGCCCGATCGCTTTTTTCCCAACGATCGGCCTGGTCGATGGCAGCAGGCTGACGCCGTCGTCCTCCCAAAGGGCGACCGTCGCCTTGTTGTCCATGTCCCTCGTCGCCTGATCAAAGGCCCTGTTGAACGTTTCGATCCCGGCGCGCGCACTGGTATCGGTTGCCTGAGCCAGGGTCAACGCAGGCGTGGTCATGGAAACAATGAGCAGGACACAGAATCGTCGCATTCGGACCGCTCGCCGTGCTGGGGGGGGTTGGATTTCAGGGAAAGATCATAGAAACGGGTCGGCGACGCCATGCCTCAGCCGAATGTCCCGGTGGGCGTTACTTTCCCCGCACGCTCACCTCCCCCTCCGGTAAAACAGCTCAATGGCCGACACTACAACTCCCGGCGCAGTCGTCGCCGATACGGGTCTCATTCGCGCAATCGGGGTGCGCGGACTGTCAGCGAATGTCGTCAACAATGTAGTCGGCTCGGGAATTTTCGTTCTCCCGGCAATCGTGGCCGCGACACTCGGCGCATCGGCGATTATTGCATACATCATCTGCGCAATCGCGATCGGGCTGATCGGGTTGACGTTTTCGGAGGCGGGAAGCCGCGTTTCCGCCCCCGGCGGAACCTACGCGTACGCCGAGGCGGCATTTGGACCGTACGTCGGTTTTCTCAGCGGCATTCTGTTCTGGTTGAGTCAGTTCGGCGCGAGCGCCGCCATCGCAACTGTGTTTGCGGGATCCCTCGCCGCGATTGCACCATCACTCGGCGCAACCGTCCCACGGGTAATGATGCTGGTGATCCTTTATGGCGGACTGGCCGTGTTCAATATCCGAGGCGTTCGAACGGGAATGGATATTGTTGAGATAATAACCGCGGCCAAGCTGCTTCCTCTGATAATCCTGGTGGCCGTGGGTGCATTCTTCGTTACACCTGCGCATCTGGTGTGGACGTCGATGCCGACCGTTGCGCAGGTCGGCAGCGCCTCGCTGGTCCTCGTGTTTGCGTTTACCGGCGTGGAGGGCGCACTTACATCGAGCGGCGAGGTCAGGAATCCATCGCGCACTGTGCCGCGCGCAATTCTGATCGGACTCGGCGCAGTCTCACTGCTGTACATAGCAGTCCAGCTCGTCGCACAGGGAGTGCTCGGACCAGACCTGGCGCTCGATCAGAGCGCACCTCTGGTTGCCGTGGCGGGACGGACACTCGGACCTGCAGGTCGCATCCTGCTCGGTGTCGGAGCAGCAGTGTCGGCCTTTGGATATGTCAGCGGTGACATACTCACCACGCCAAGGCTGCTGTTTGCATTCGCGCGCGATGGATTCCTCCCCAAACGCCTTGCCTCCGTCAATCCACGTTTTCATTCGCCGGCGGCGGCGATCGTTGTGTACGCCACGCTTACCTGCGCGCTCGCGATCACGGGCACGTTTCGCACGCTCGTGATACTCTCGACCGTATCGATACTGCTGGTGTATCTGATCACGTGCCTCGCGAGCATTCAGCTCACGCGTCGCGATGTGCGGGCCGACGGTCCGCCATTCCGTCTGCCGGGTGGACCGATAGTCCCGCTGATGGCGTGCGTCGTGGTTGTCTGGATGCTTACAAGCGCATCACGCAGAGAGTACATCAGCGTCGCGGTTGCGGTACTCGTCGCGTCGGTCCTCTATGTGATTCGCCCGAGGCGCGCCGGTGATGCGGCGGCCTCGGGCTGATATCAACGTACTGACGACAAAACCCGACTATTTCAATTCGCGGATCTTGATGTTGCGCATCGCGAGCACACCGTCGTGATCGCCCTGAATCGCAATGTATCCACTGGTTGCGCGCCCGTAGTTGGGCCACGCACCGAATTTGCTCGCCTTTACCTTGGCCGCCCAATCCGGGCTCAAAAGATCGTACTCGAGCAGCTTCTGGCCGTTCATCCAGTGCTGTACATGATTCCCCTGCACGACGATGAGACTCGAATTCCACTGATCGGCTGGCTTCACGACGCCAGCCGGCGATGGATATAGAGCGTAATCGGCACCAGCAGCGGTAAGACGACTCTTGCCATCCGGATGGCGCGCGTCGTCGAGCAACTGATATTCCGGGCCGCTCCAGTAAGGATGATCGTACTCCTCAGTCACGCGGTACATGACGCCGCCATTGCCGCCAGGTCCGAGCTTCCAGTCAAACGAAAGCTCGAAGTTCCCGAACTTTTCACGCGTGACGAGATCCTCGACACTCCCGGACTTCGTGAGTTCTCCGTTGACGATGCTCCACCCCTTCGGCATCGTCTGGCTCCTGTAACCACGGAACGCATTCATCGACGTCCCGTCAAAGAGAGTGCGCCAACCGGTGGAATTCGACATCTGATCCGCGCTCTGCGATGCACTCGCACAGCCGATCAGTAAAACGGCGGATGCGGCAAACGTCATCGCGCGTGTTCCAGCTTTACCGTACATGATGCTCCTCGATTGAGAAAAGAATTAGACCGACCAGCCAGCACGATATTCGCGCCGCAGGTATTGGTTGGCCTCAGGAATGTTCGTCACCATCATGCGCTCACCATCGTACAACAACTTGCGCCCCTGACCTGTACGCAATGCAACGATCCCAAGCAGCATCGTTTCGGTGAGCCGCGCGCCGTACTCGATCGGAGAACTTGCCTTTGCCTGGCCCATGCAAGCCTTGGCCCAGTTCACTTCGTGACCCCACGGGATCCGTTCGTACGTCTTTGGCACGAGCGCCGCATCCGCCATTAGCGACGTCGGATACAGGCGCGGATTCTGACCGTACGTGTCGTTCATCAGTATGCCGCGCTCACCAACGAATATCACTCCGTTTGTCTTGAGTGGTACATCGTCCGGCAACACGCTGGGCCGCGGTGGATACAGCCCGCCATCGTACCAGTTAAGTCGCACAGGTGGCTGCGCGCCGCGCGCAGCAAACTCGTAATGCACCGTCGTCGCCATCGGGTACGACACATCCCTCCGTTTCGGGCGATCGCTTGCAGACAGTCGTGCCGGCTCCGGCAGCTCCATCGTCCCCCACGGAGTTGAGGTCGCCTCGATACTGGTGGGATACGTGAGACCCAGTGCCCAGTACGGCTGGTCGATCAAGTGAGCGCCCATGTCGCCGAGCGCACCGACGCCAAAATCCGTCCAGCCTCTCCAGTTGAACGGATGATAGATCGGATGATACGGAATCGCCTCCTGGACTCCGCCCAGGTACAGATTCCAATCCAGACCATCCGGCACTGGATACGATCCCATCGCATACGCGACAGCGTCGTCGAGTCTGCGCTGATTCCAGGAAGTCCCGAATCCGTCGTCCGGATATTCGACCGGCGGTTTGGTCCCCGACGGACGCGGCACGCCCTGCGGCCAGTATCCCTTTGGCCGGTTGGTCCACACGTGTGCTTCGTGCACCGGCCCGATGATCCCAGCCTGGATCCACTCGTTGATCAGTCGAGCGCCCTCGCCGGAGTGTCCCTGATTTCCCATCTGCGTCACAAGCTTCGGGTTCGCGAGCGCAATCTCGCGCAATGCACGCGACTCGTGCACCGATGTCGTCAACGGTTTCTGCACGTAAACGTGCTTGCCAGCCTCCATTGCAGCCTTCGCAACCACGGCATGATTGTGGTCCGGCGTCGCAACGACGACACCATCGATGTCCCGCTGCTTCGCCAGCATCTCCCGGAAGTCCCTGTACCGTACCGCCTTCGCGATCTGCGCATCAAGCCGGTTCCGCGATGGCGTCCCCTTGCCGTCGGTGTCCGCGAGCTTCCTGGCGATCGCATGATCAACGTCCACATCGCATATCGCGACAATGTTGCACAGCTCGGCGAGCGCTTCCGCATTCACCGATCCCTGCCCGCCAAAGCCCACAATCGCGACGTTCAGAGTGTCACTCGGCGGTCGATGTCCCACGCCGCCACTGACGATTCGCGGCGCCACCATCGCGCCAATAGCCAACTTCCCGGTTCCGGCGAGAAAATCGCGCCGCGTTACATCGTGATCTGTCATTGGTTTCCAGTTGCTGGATTTAGTGCCTGCAAGCCGTCCGAAAATGGCAAACCGAGCACCGTTTCGTAAGGGACCAGCGAAAAAACTGTTATCTATATTGGAGAAGTCGTTTTCCACCGCACAACCGCTCGCAGAGGAACCAGATGCAGCCTCGTTTTGATTTCATGAAAGTCGACCCGGAAGCCTACCGCGCCATGGCCGCGATGGAGCGGTACCTTCATCAGGTCAGCCTCCCACAACCCCTGGTTCACCTAGTGAAGCTGTACTCGTCAGTCATCAACCACTGCGCGTACTGCATCGACATGCACTGGAAGGACTTGCGTGCGCTCGGCGAAACTGAGCAGCGCCTTTACGGGCTCCCGGCATGGAGAGAATCGCCCTATTACACGGACCGGGAGCGCGCCGCTTTCGTCTGGACAGAAGCCGTAACGGTCGTCACCGACGGCTTCATTTCCGACGAAGCGTATCAAACCGTACAGCAGCATTTCTCCGAAAAGGAGATCGCCGAGCTGACCATGGCAATCGTGACGATCAACTCCTGGAACCGCCTGGCCATATCCGCCCGCTCCACTGCCGGCCAGTACCAACCAGCGAAACACTGAACCCGTCACGCTGACGGTGCGATGATGCGATCAACGGGTACCGCGGTCCTCATTGCGCTGTCGTCGCTGGCGGCTACGCTACCCGCACAAACACCAGCGCTGCCGACAGCCGACACCGCAAGCAATCATCCGGTTGTGCACGAGTGCGATGCAGCGAGGCCCGCGTGGATCTTCTGCGATGATTTCGAAACCGATCGGCTCGGCAGCTACTTCGAGTACAGTCACCCGGATTCCAGTTTCGTACGTGCCGACAGTGTCGGCGTTCTGGGATCCGCCGGAATGCGTGCACACTTCAAGAAGGGCCAGGTCGATGCCGGATCGTTGCGACTGGCGTTCGGCAAGACACCAATGCCGTACATGCACCCGGTGGATAGCGGCAAGACGATCTACCGGGACATTTACTGGCGCATGTATCTGCGTGATGACGCTGCATGGACCGGCGGCGGCGGCGACAAGCTGTCGCGCGCGCAGGTTCTCGCGTCAAACACCTGGGCGCAGGCGATGGGCGCACCAGTCTGGTCCGGTGGCGGCGGGTCAGCACCAGGCTCGAACTATCTTGTAATCGATCCATACTCCGGCACAGACGCAGCCGGTACGCTCCAGACCACTACATACAATGATTTCCCGCGCCTGCGATGGCTCGGCGCCGAGCGCGCCGCGACACCGATCTTCGATCGCGCGCACGTCGGGAAATGGTATTGCGTGGAGGCACACGTACGGCTCAACGACGCGGGAGCGTCGAACGGTGTCTTCGAATTGTGGATCGACGATTACATCGAAGCGAGACACGCCGATCTGAACTGGCTCGGTCAGTTCGCCGACTACGGAATCAATACCGTCTTCCTCGAGAACTACTGGAACGCGGGCTCACCAGTGGATCAGTATCGGTACATCGACAATTTCGTCGTCAGTACGCAGCGGATCGGCTGCGGTAGACTGATACCGGCCGACACAGTTGCGACACCGAACCACTGATGATCGCGAAGTAACTCCTAGCCGACGTCCGGGATCCCCAACCAGGTAAGCGGCAAACCGCCAGCATCGGTGTCGATCACGACGATCGTGCGCACCTGCCCGGAAACAAGCGGACTCGCGTCCACATCGAGCAGCACAGTCTTGGTACCTGCCGCGGTGACACGCAGTCGTACTGTACCGACCGGGATGTACTGATAATTCATTACACCCTCGAACGGGATGTTCGTCGCAATCGGCGTAGTCAGTGTGGAATCGGTCCCGGTGATGTAGACGTCGACCGTGCCGGCAGCTGGCGCCGCGTTGACTATCCGCAACCCGATCGACTTCGCTGGCGGCGCAGACACGGTGTCCGGGAGTACGATCAATCCAGCACCAGCCGACCGCTGTGTCAGGATCATCGCATACGTGGTCTTGTTGCTGACCACCAGCTGGCTGGAGGCAAGCGTCGTCGTGTCGGGCGCTCCGCGAACCGCGAACAAGCGTGGCGTCGTTGGCGCATTTACGAAGATCGACGATCCCTGGCCGTACGGTAACCCGGAAAGCGCGTCAACACCGTCGACGAAAAGGTCTGCCGTCGGATAACGGGAAGCCGCGTTGATGAACTGCACAATCGCCTGGTTGTTGCTCGGTCCCAGAGCATTATCCACCTTGCATCCAGCGACCGAGATGAGACCGGCCGCCATGCCAACGACTGTAAGTCCGCGTGCGCTCAGGAGCCTGCTGATGCCCGGGAGCGTGAAGTGCTGAGCCATTTGAATTCTTGGTTAGTGACAGTGACAGAGCGACCCGGATGCGGTTTCATGCGTCACATTTCGAGCCAGCACTGCCATTTACCCGTTTCCTGACGGTTCAGGTCCCACTTTACCCCGGATTCACCGCTACAGGTCGGCTGCGCTGAAGGCTGTAAAATACCGCGATCTGCCGACGTTCCACATCGTCCACGCGGCAGGATGAGGAGCAACGGGGGGTGAATGCAAAAAAAAGGAGCGCCAACCGGCGCTCCGTTTGAATCCCAGCAAATCCCCCGCTCAGCGCGGCCCGCGATGACCCGCCACACCCAGCTCGATCGCAGGCTGCATGGCATACCGACGGTCGTCTCGACGCTCCTCCTGACTCCCTCCTCGACGCTCCTCGCGCTTCGGCGTCGCCCCACCAGACACTCCTGACCGGGCTCGGTCCGGCGAGTCCGGTGAATCCGGCGAGTCAGGTGAGTCCGGACCAGGAGCAGAATCGCCTCCCGCGGTGCTCGAACCCCTACCGTCGACCGGTCTATCCTTTCGTGCATCGCTGGCGCGCCGGATATCATGAAGCAGCGCACACCGCAGGCACAGATCGATCGTACGATTCCGACGCCGGAAGATCCCAAAGGGCGCCCCACACGCCTCGCAGCTCAGCGCCGCCAGCGCCATCAGCACGATCAGGATCGGACACAGCACCAGGGACATAAGCACCCAGTGCTCAACCACCATAGCCAGCAATGCGTTGAGTGTCATCGATTCTTCTCCGGACGGACCTTGCAGCAGGAATGGTCGGCTGCGCGAGTTACCCCGGGATTAGTATCGACCACCCGTTCCAGAACGGTCACTCGCAAAGGCCAAGCCACCCAGTCCACCCCATCGTCGTCGCCGCGATATCCCCGCTTCCCGATTCTTTTCAGCTACTTAGTGCGGTTTCACGATGGGTCAGTCATACATTCCCTTCTCGGCATCGCGACAGCCGTCCCACCGCCGGAGGATGACGATGTTTCTGTTGGTTGCACTCGTGCTATTGCTGCTATGGGCCCTTGGATTCTTCGTGTTCCCAGCAGTGGGCGCACTGATCCACATCCTCCTCGTACTGGCGATCATAGCCGTCCTGTGGCACTTCATCTCCCGCCCCGGGACCCGCGCGTAATATCCGCGCGCCAGTACTACCATCCGGCGTCTGGCAACTACTGATATGGCAGTACTAATATCATAGTTGACAGCATGGCGCAGGCTGCCTAACCTTCGCGAAATCGCCGAGCGAGCGCGTCCCGTGCGCCCAGCCCAAGCACCGCTGCCGCGCCGCACAGAATCGCAGCGAAAATCAGTGTGACGCCGAAAAACGCAAGCGCGGGAATCTGCATCACAGCACCGAGGCTTTCAGCTACGGCGCGAACGTCAGCCCCGCGCGCCGCTGCCGCACCGAGTATGGCGGTCCAGGCGAGCACCGCGCCGATTGCAGCGGTCGAACCGCGTGCGCGACCGCCTCGATCCAGCAATCCATAGACGAAGCCGGCCACGGGAACGACCATCCATCCGAGCCATAGGGTCCCGGTTGCGCACACTATCGTTACGATCAGTACGCGGCTTGCAAATCGGAAGACGTTCATCGTGAGGGCTCCAGCTTCAGCCGCGCACTCGTAGCCGCAGCGGGCATCTCTGCACTCGTACGCGGGAACATGAGAGGTTGAAGCTTCCCGCTCTCCCAGAATGCGAGATGATCCTTGTACCTCGGACTCAGGGGATTGCCGCTCTGTCCGCCAGGAAGTGTTCCCCATGCGCGAACATCCGGACCCATCTCCACCACCATCCGCCAACTTGGCCCGAATATCCCGCTCCCACTCGACGGTGTCAGCGTTCCGACACCACCCGGAACCGGTATGCGGAGCGCCGAAAACGCCGGAATGTGCAGCAGATGGTAAATGTTCGCGAAACGAATGCGATCCCAACGCCACCCGCCGCCATTCGGCGCGCCGCGCTCCCTTTCCACGGTTCGCAACGCTGCAACGAGACTCTCAGCGAGAATGTCATCGCGAGTCTCGATCACATCTTTCGTGCGACGATCGTCCCACCACTGATTGGTCGGCTGGCTCATCAACTCGGCGAGTATGGCGGTGCTCGGCGTTGCAACGCGCCGCCCGTTCTGGAGCAACTCATCCCATGTGCGATCCGTGAGTTGCTGCATTGCAGTCTCGAACAGCACGGCACGCTGATTGGTGAGCGCGTACTTGCGATCCCACTGCGCAAGTAGAACTCCTGCGGAGTCAAGCACCTGATCGCCACGTCCAACAGCATCCTCGTTTCTAACGGCCGCAAGAAAATACGGAACGAAGATGTCCGCGCGCACACTCGACGGATCGGTCTGCCAGCGTATCATGCTGTCGACCGTTACGTCAGTGCTCGCGCGAAGCAACTCGTTGATTCGCAGCGCTCGCCACACCTCGTAACCGTTGTCGGCGCCGAGGTAGCTGAATTCCGACTCTGGTTTTTCCGGCTCCTGATTCGCAGATGCGAGAAAGCCCTGCTTGGGATTGATCGACTGCGGATACTTGTCGACTGGCCAGAAGCCGATCCAGTCGTTCGAGCTACTGGACCCATCGAAGATGAACCGACCGTCGTGATCGCCCGGCCGAATCGGAAAATGGCCGGTTGAGCGAATTGCGATCGATCCACTTCGATCCGCAACCAGCATGTTCTGGGCTGGTGCCCAGAAGTTCTGCGCAATGCCGGCCTCGAACTCGTATGCGTTGTGCGCATGCGACGCGTCGTACAGCGCGCGCAATTCGTCCGATGGCTCGAGTACCGTCCAGCGCATCGAAACCCAGCGTCCGTGATCGCGTGTCATCGGGCCGCGATGTGTGTATCGCACGGTGTCGGTGTGAATCACGTTCCCCGATTGATCGCGATATTCCTCTACGCGGGTGACGAGATCGCGCCACTCACCGTCGACCTGATACCGTGTCGGATTGAGCGAGTCGTCGACGGTCTCGCGATAGAAATCCATCACATCCGCGCCGGTGTTCGTGAAGGTCCACGAGACGTCGCGGTTGAATCCTATGATCACTGCCGGCGCGCCCGGGATTGTGACGCCATATACATCGAGCTTTCCGGGGACGACGAGATGCACCTCATACCAGATGCTCGGAAGCGTCAGCTCGAGGTGTGGATCGCCGGCCAGCAGCGCATACCCATTCCTGGTTCGTGCAGGCGCAACCGCCCAGTTGTTGCTCGCGAAGGATCGGAGTGCTTCCGCGTCCTGATCATCATTTCTGAATCGCTCCAGCAGTGCCGACAGCTGCGCGGCGGTACTGTCCGGCGCGCCTGGCGCGGCGATCTGTTCGAAGCGATTGTGCGGACCCGTCCACCCGGCCTCCGGTTGAATCGGCTCCTCGATCGGCGAGTGCGCCGGAAACACAGACTCCGCGGCACTCTCCCCCACCATTGCCGCAGCGCGAATCAGCATGTGATCCGGATCGTCGGCGGCAAGTGTCCATCCCATTCGGTTGAGCAGATGTATGGAATTGATCGCGTGCCAGCGCTCCGGCCGCGCGTTCAGCAACTTGTACTCGATCGGATAATCTTCTGGCGCCAGATCGTCGATGTACGCATTTACCCCGTCGGCGTACGCTTCCATGAAACGTCGCGATGATCCGCCCGGGTCCAATGCCGCGAACTTGCGCTCCGCTGCCCGAGTCATCCCCATCATCCTCGGCGTCTCGTCCAACGCGAGCGCCTGCGATCCAACCAGCTCGGTGAGCCGACCGGATGCGGCGCGCGTCTGAATATCGAGCTGGAAGAGACGATCGCGCGCGACTACGTAGCCGAGCGCACGGTAAACGTCTTCCTCCGTTGTCGCGAATATGTGGGGAACGCCGCGTGTGTCGTATCGCACGTCGACTGGCCCCGTAAGTCCGGGAATTTTCGCCACAGCGTTGCGCCGAAGTACGGACGTTCCAGCATCACCCCAGACTCCGTTAACCGGATCGAGCAACCCTCCGAGTGGCGGGAGGGGCCCAACCGAACTGAGGCCCGCATAGAGCGTGGCGGCCAGTGCGGCGGCGGCGAGACTGAGAGTGAGCGGTTTTGGCGGCACGGTCGAGGTGGGAGTAAGATATCGCATAAGGCGTTACGCGCCTTTCCCCCTCCGATAGCCAGCTTCCCGCAGCCTTGCCCAGCCTCACGCACTGAACGCTTTTGGCCTGTCCGGCATCCAACCCTCAGTCCGTCGAACAAATGGCTGTAGCAGCGACGAACGACGTCCACGAAAATTCCGGGAGATTGCCCGTACCAACCAGCGATAACGGCGCGTGACTGAAGCGCACCTGATCACGCGGGTATTGGCGGGCGACCGACTGGCCGGCCGCGAGCTGTACGACGCACATGCTCCGCGAGTCTTTCGACTTGCGTTTCGCATGACATGCGATGAAGAGCTCGCCCGGGAATGCACCCAGGACACGTTCGTTCGCGCGTTCTCGAAACTCGACAAGTTCCGCCAGGAGGCCGCATTCGGAACATGGATTCACCGAATCGCGGTATCGACGGTTCTGGAAGCGTTGAGGAGCAGGCGACGCGCTGCAGCACGTTTCGTGGACCTCGACGCAGCCCACGACGTTGAAACGGAAGACAACACGCAGGACGTCGAGCTGGTGGCGCGGCTCGAACGCGCTGTGGATGAATTGCCGGAGATATATCGCACCGCCCTCATCATGCACGATCTCGAGGGATACACGCACGCTGCCATAGCCGACGCACTGTCGATTCCGGAAGGTACGTCCAAGACGAGAGTCGCTCAGGCGCGCGCGAAGTTGCGCGACACGCTGGTGACGCTGCGGGACCAATGAAGTTCACAGAAGGAGATGGGACACCGATGGAAGACGAAGAAACGAAACTGAACGAAATGATTCGGCACGCACTTTCCGAGTCGAGACGACCGCCGGAGCCGCCGCTGGACGAGATGTGGGCACAGATCGAACGCCGAGCGTTCGATGAGGCGCCGCGTCGCATCATGGTTGCCGCAACGCCGGCACATTGGTCGCGCTGGACCGTCCCCGCCCTCGCCGCCGCCGCTGCGTTGTTGGTCGGCGTCGGCCTCGGGTGGTCCATCGCGCCGCGCGGGACAGTCGTTACCCGTTTCGTTCCTGCACCAGTCCAGACGGTCGCAACCACTCAACATTCTGCAGAAATTCCATCGGATGATTCGTCGAATACCCGGAGTGACGTTCGTACCGCGAGCGCGAGCCTGGCCGGTTCACGAGGCACGGAGGCACGCACGCACGCTCTTCCCGCGGCAACTGGTCGGTCAATTCCGGATCTGACGACCGCGCGTCTCGCCTCGCAGCTCGAGGATGTCGGCGGAAGCGACATGAGTCGTTACCTGGTACGGACCAGTGCGCTCCTGATGTCACTTCCATCGGATCGGACCACGACGCAGTCGGACACCCTAATCGCCAACCGGGCTGCCGATCTGCTGACGCAGACGCATCTGCTCCTCGACTCCAGAGCCGGAAGCGATCCGACCCTGCACAGACTGCTCGAAGATCTCGAGCTGGTTCTCGCGCAGGTCGCGCGACTGCGCGTTCAACGCAGCGGAAGTGATCTACAACTGATTCACCAGGCGCTCGCCGTTCGTGACGTATTGCCGCGCGTACACGACGCGACGGTTGAAGCCAGCATAACCGACTGAGGATTAATTCGACATGCGTACCGATTTGCTTCGCTCTGCAACCCTCCTTTCGATCACCTCCGCTGTTTGCCTGAGCGCATCGGCGATGGCGCAGATTTCCCCGCGGCCGCAACCGCCCGTGGCACCCGCGGCACCAGCCGCGCCGACGCCGCGTGCTGCGCCGAGAGCTCTTGCACCACTGGGCGATCTCGACGGACCAGACTGGCTCCTGCTTGAAGAAGCACGCGACGACGCAGAGGCTGCATCCAGAAACGCCGCGAGCCGCATACGCAACATGCGATGGGATATTGACGCCATCAGTCCGCTGCAATCTCTCGATCTCGATTTCGCACCAATGGTCGCGTCGCTGGCTTCTCCGTCGATCAACCTCAATCTCGATTTCGCCCCGCGCGCCTCGTACTCGCTCTCCGGATCACCACGCGCACCGTGGGCGTCGGGGGATCCTGCCGATTCGCTGTACCGACTCGCTCGTGAATCACTCAACTCCGGTGATTACCGTCGCGCGGCTCAATTATTCGCGCAGATCACACGCCAGTACCCCACCTCGCAATACCGCGCGGACGCAACATACTGGCGCGCATTTTCGCTCTACCGCATTGGCGACGTCGCTGACCTGCACGAAGCTCTTCAGATACTCGATTCCGCCAAGCAGGCCGCACCATCCGTGAACGCTCGGACCGGCGGCGGGCGAGTCTCATCGGCGAATCTCGCCCCCGTAGCCACAACGGGCGAGTACGCTTCCGCCCGCGCGTTTGCAGAAGCCGACCGCGCTAATATCGTGTTACTCAGAAGCGCACGGAGCTCGAACAACGAATCAGCAATCCTGGCCATGCGAATCCGGAGCGCGCTTGCGGCGCGCGGCGATGCGGCGGCCGCAGCACAGATCGCCAGCGCAGCCGGCAGCAGCGGTACAGCTTGCGATGACGAGGACGCCGCACTCCGAATCGAAGCGCTCAACGCGTTGGTACAGATGGATCCGAAGAATTCGGAGCCAGCAATCACAAAAGTGCTCGCCCGTCGAGATAGCTGCTCGGTGCCGCTTCGCCGCGGCGCGATCGCGCTGGCAGCGAGAAACACTGATGCGCAGACGACGTCGCTCCTTATCAGCACCGCACGCACCGATCCATCGATAGAAGTGCAGGCCGAGGCCCTCCGCGGACTCAGCCAGGTCACCGATGCGAGCGCAACGTCGGCTCTCACTGAGATCGCCACATCATCGAAAAATCCCGCGCTTCAACGGATCGCCGTGCGTTCGCTTGCGGCGAAGAACACGCCGGATGCGCGCCAGGCTCTTCGTGGCCTCATGGCTCGCGCCGACCTGCCGAACGACGTCCGCATCACCGCGCTCCACTACGCTGGCAAGGACGATCTCCAGGTGAGTGACCTGACGAAGATCTACGACCTGTCCGCCGATCGTTCCACGCGCGCTGAGGTCATTTCACTCCTCGAGCAGCGCTCCGAGCCCGCGGCATCGGACGAGCTCGTCAACATCGCACGCACCAGTACCGACCCCGCGCTCAGCCGCCGCGCAATCGACGCTCTGGCACGCAAGAAGGACCCGCGCACGACCAAACTCCTCATGGACATCCTCAACAAATGACAATCCGAAATATTCTGCACGGCGCCGCGGGCCTCGTTATCATCGCGGCCTGCGCTGCCTCGCCAGCACCCTCATCCGCGCAATCTCTCGCCGGACGAGTTCAGGCCGCGCCGACTTCGCGAGTGCAATTTGAATTTCCCGCGAAATCCGGCGTCTGCGGCGATGGGCAGTCATTTCTGTCCAGCGGCAACGGTTCTTCCTATTATGGAAACGTCAACGTCATCAACGGCGTCTCAACTCAACCGTGCTCCACGGGTCCGGTTCGAGTCGTCGTCGATCGTGCCGATGCAGTCGTGACGAACATCGAGACCGTCGCGGGCCCGTTGCACCCCGCCGAAGGCGCGACAGATCTCGGGACCGTATCTGGTCGCGAAGCAGTCGACTACCTGATGTCGATTGCAACGAAAACCGATGGCCGCGCAAGTCGGGAGGCCATTATGCCGGCGGCGCTTGCCGATGGAGTGGACATCACTCCCACGCTGGTCGCCATCGCGCGCGACCAGAATCGCCCGCTCGACACTCGCCGCTCCGCGCTCTCGTGGCTCGCTCGCGACGATGCCACGAATTCCGATGCTCAGGCAGGCCGTGCCACCGATCTGCTGCTCTCCATCGCACGCGACGACAACGAGACTCAGTCGCTCCGTCGCAGCGCACTCGGCATGCTCGCGCGGGTTGGACACGGCGCCGGTGTTCCCGCGCTCGTGCGCCTTGCCGCTGATAACTCCTCGTCCTGGACCGCTCAGGAAAGTCTGCGCGCCCTGGCACAATCCGGAGATCCGCGTGCGCGTGACTTTCTACGTCGCGAAATCGCCCGTACCGATCTTCCCGACGCAATGCTCATCGACGTGATACGCGGGCTCGGTGACACCCAGGCGACGGGCCAGGACATCGCGCTGTTGCGCAACACGTTCACGTCAACGTCCAGCGATCGCGCACGGTCCACGATAATGGATGTCATCGCGCAACGGGGCACGGCCACCGACACGAAGTGGCTCCTCGGTATCGCGCGCGATGTAAATCAATCGGTACAGACTCGGCGGCGTGCCATCGAGCTGGCGGCGCGCGGCACAACGGGCAGTGCCGAGGCACTCGCCATGTACGACAAGATGGATGATCCCACGCTCAAGTCCACGCTGATCCAGATCTACGCCCAGAACAACGATCGCGCATCGCTTGACAAGCTCATCGCGATCGCGAAGACCGACAGCAATTACACGCTCAGGCGCCGCGCGATCGAATCGCTATCCAGAACTCAGGATCCGCGCGCTCGACAGGCTCTCGTCGAGCTTACGACCCGCTGATTCTTGACGAAGATCGTGCCAGGCTGCTAATCGAGCAGCCTCGGCGCGATCTTCGGATCCCCCTTCCGCACCTTCATCCACACGAAGTACGTCGGCACGCCAAGACACAGCGCAGCGATTCCGATCAGACTGTGCCTGGGATCGCTGTAGATCGTCGTCCCCACGACAATCCAGCTCGCAATCATGAAGAAACCCGTGGTCCACGGATGACCTGGTACCGTGTAACCGACGGCACCGACTCGATTCCTGTCGCGGGCGCGAAATATGAACAGCGCGAGCGCGGCCAACCCGTAAAATATGAAATCGACAGACGTTACGTAGCTCATGATCGACTCGTAGCTGCCGGACGCGGCTACTATGGCGCAGAGTGTCCCCTGCAACGCGATCGCCGTAACCGGGGTGTGTGAGCGCGGCGAGATCCGCGCGATCACCTTGAAGAACAAACCATCCGCCGCCATCGCCTGATACACGCGCGGAGTCGCGAACATCCCCTGGCTCAGGAATCCGAACGTCGATAACGCGATGCACGCCGCGATCGCCTCGGCACCGATGTGCATTCTGCTCGATACGTGATCGACGACCGCGGCAGCCGGCGTCACCGTGCTCGCCAGTCCGTCCGCGCCAAGAGCGAGCAGAAATGCCGCGTTCACCGCCAGATACAGCGCAACGACACCCACCACACCGTAAAGCATCGCGCGCGACAGATCGCGCGCAGGATTGCGCATGTCTCCCGCAGCGAAGCTGGCCGTCTGCCATCCGCCGTACGCGAACATCACTGGCGTGAACGCCGCGGCGAGAGCGCGCCACGGATGCTCCGGCATCGTTCCAGTCATCGTCGTCGAACCTGTCCCATGCGTCATTATCGCGATTCCGCACCCGATGATCGCCACCAGAGCAATCACCTTGAGTACCATGAACAGGCTCTGAGTCCTGTTGCCAGCCTTCAGGTTCGCGCAGTTGATTCCAGTAAGCAGCGCAAGCGCGAGTACCGCCACCGTCGTTTCCGAGAGCTTCAACGGAACTACGGCAAGGAAATAGCGCGCAAATATCACGGATACTGCGGCGATTCCGCCGGTCTGCACGACAAGCAGTATCGCCCAACCGAACATGAAGGCGATCGCCGGATGAAACGCGTCGCGCATGTAAGCGTAATGGCCGCCGGTTGCGGGATGCCGGGCGGCAAGTTCGGCGTATACGAATGCACCAGCCAGAGCGATGACGCCGCCTATCGACCACACGACCATCATCAACAACCCACTGTGCACCATCTTCGCAACCACCGACGGATTGCTGAAGATTCCTGCTCCTACAATTCCCCCCATCACGAGCATCGTCGCATCGAATACGCCAATCTTTGGCGCAGTGCGATCTGCTCCATGCACGCTCGTGGCGGGATCAGCCATCCAGTAGCGCCAGCACGCGATCTATTTCCTGATCGGTATTGTAGATATGCGGCGCCATTCGAAGCACCCCGCCGCCACGAACCGAATGCGACACCCCGCTGTCGTTCAATCGCATCGACACGGCATCGACATCTTCCACCCTGAACGAAACGATTCCGGCCCTCCGATTGGGATCCGACGGAGTGACAAGCGTCAGCGCCCTGATCACCGCAATACCGGAAACAAGGCGACCCACCAGAGAGTGAATCTTCGCAGACACAACATCGAGTCCAATCTCTCCCAGCATTTCGAGGCTCGAATTCATCCCCGCCATGTCCTGATAGGGAATCGTCGCGACTTCGAATCTTCGCGCATCATCGGCGTAACTGAGATCATACTCCAGCATGTGCGAGAAATCTTCAGAGCCACGTACCGCAAGCCACCCTACGGTCCGCGGCTCCAGATTCTGCACCAGATCGCGGCGCACATAGCAGAAACCCGAACCCCATGGTGACAGCAACCACTTCTGCGCACCGCATGACAGGATGTCGATCTTGCACTTGTGAACATCCAGCGGCGTCGCTCCGACTCCCTGAATCGCGTCCACCACGAACCAGATGCCGCGCTCGCGACACATCGCGCCAATCGTCTCGAGATCCGCGCGATCACCCGATACAAATGACACCCAGGATATCGCTACCACGCCAACATCCCCCCGATCGAGTCGCGCCGGCAACGCTTCCCAATCCGGTAATCCGTTCGGCAAGAGCTTCAGCTGCTCGAACCGCGCGCCACCTCTTCGAGTGATCGCCATCCACGGATATACGTTCGCCGGAAACTCGCCGTCGTAGCCGATTATCACCTTGTCTCGCGCGATCGGAAGAATCTCCGCCGCGATGTTGAGCCCAGTACTGGTATTGGGGACAAGCGCAATCTCCTCAGCGTCCGCACCTATCAAGCCGGCGCAGAGCCTCCGGGCCTTCGCCAACGCCCCGAATTGCTCGTCCAGCGCGATGTTCCAGGGCTCCACGCGGAGTTTTGTCCAGCGATCCAGCTCGGTCGCTGTCCGAGCCGGCAACGGCCCGGTCGCGGCAGCGTTCAGATATACGAGGTTACGGCCGCTCCAGGGAAATTCCTTTGCTATATCGACTGACATATTTGTGGGATTTGATATCTCGGGGTTGCATCATCGCCTGCATCTGCGCTGGAAGCTTCGCTCGATCGATCGCTCGACGCCAGTAGCAGCCAACAGGCACCAGTGGCCAGCGCCGCCGGAAGCGTTGCGAGCGCCCCCGCCGCGCACTATCTTCGCGCGCGCACACTATCGCACGCAAGAATCTCGCACGATTTCCGGTTGGAGGAATAGATGGCGGAACTCCCACAGCGGCCCGAGTATGACGTCTGCATCGTAGGATCAGGTGCCGGCGGAGGCATGGCGGCCTACGTCCTTACCCAATCCGGCGCGAACGTCGTGATGCTCGAGGCTGGACCTGAATGGTACAGCACTCGCGACTCCAAGATGCTCGTGCCCGCCTATGCCTCGCCCCGCCGCGGTGCCGGTTCACGCGAAAAACCCTTCGGCGAGTTCGATGGCTGTATCGGCGGCTGGGATATCGAGGGCGAACCGTACACCACCGCACCCGGCACCCGATTCGACTGGTGGCGCGCCAGAATGCTCGGCGGCCGCACCAACCACTGGGGCCGCATCTCCCTCCGATTCGGTCCCAACGACTTCCGCGGCAAGAGCATCGACGGACTCGGCGACGACTGGCCCATCGGATACGATGACATCAAGCCCTACTACGATCAGGTCGACAAGCTCATCGGGATCTTCGGCAGCAACGAGGGCCTGTACAACAACCCTGATGGATTCTTCCAGCCAGCGCCACGACCCCGCTGTTATGAGCTGATGATCAAGGACGCGTGCAAGAAGCTCGACATCACCTGCATTCCCGGCCGACTCTCGATCCTCACACGCCCGCTCAACGGACGAATGGCTTGCCACTACTGCGGTCAGTGCGGCCGCGGATGCCAGACCAACTCCAACTTCTCGAGCCCCGGCGTTCTGATCGCACCAGCCCTCAAAACCGGCAAGCTCACGCTCATCACCGGCGCGATGGCGCGCGAAGTCACGATCGACAAGACGGGAAAGGCAACCGGCGTTACCTACATCCAGAAGAGTGACGGCACCGACCAGCACGTCAGGGCGAAGGTTGTGGTGCTCGCCGCAAGCGCGTTTGAATCCGCGCGACTCATGCTCAATTCCAAGTCTTCGATGTTCCCGCAGGGCCTCGCCAACTCAAGCGGAATCATCGGCAAGTACATCACCGATACCACCGGCGCGGGATTGAATGGCTTCATTCCCAAGATGGTCGCGCGCATGCCACACAATGAAGACGGTTCCGGTGGCAATCACATCTACATGCCGTGGACCAAGGACAACAAGAAGCTCGACTTCCCGCGCGGCTACCATATTGAAGTCGGCGGCGGCTTCGATCCGCCGTCGTACGGATTCATGGGCGGAATTCAACGCTATCCGGGCGCTGGCGGCTACGGCACGTCGCTCAAGGAAGACTATCGCCGCTACTTCGGCTCCAGCGTTGGATTCGCCGGCCGCGGAGAGATGATCCCGAATGACGACTGCTACTGCGAGCTGGATCCGAAAGTCGTCGACAAGTTCGGCATTCCGGTTCTCAAGTTCCACTGGAAGTGGAGCGACCACGAATACAACCAGGCCAAACACATGATCGAGACCTTCCATTCGATCATCACCGAAATGGGCGGCGAAGTACACTCCCACATTCCGGGCAAGGAAGAGGGTTACGGCCTCGCAACTGGTGGAAGCATCATCCACGAACTCGGCGCAACGCGCATGGGCAACGATCCATCGAAGTCAGTGCTCAACAAGAACTGTCAGGCACACGACGTGAAGAATCTCTTCGTTGCCGACGGCGGTCCGTTCGTGTCGCAGGCAGACAAGAATCCCACCTGGACCATTCTCGCACTCGCATGGCGCACCAGCGAATACATCGCCGACCAACGCAAGCAGGGGGCACTATGACCGACGAAAACAAGAAGGGAATGAGCCGCCGAGATGCTCTCAAGCTGCTCGGCGTCGTACCACTGACCGGTGCGATGCACTGGACACCCGAAGCCCTCGAACGCGGCAAGCACCTGCTGCAGCAGGATGACGTCGAGCCTGCACCGGCGACGCGCAAGTTCTTCACCGCGCACGAAGACGCCACGGTGCGAATCCTGGTTGACATGATCATCCCGCGCGATGAACACTCCGGAAGCGCAACGGATGCACGCGTACCGGAGTTCATGGACTACAATCTCAACCTCGCCTCGGAACGCAATCAGGTGGAGATGCACGGAGGCCTCGCGTGGCTCGATACAGAGTGTCGCGCACGATTCAACGCCAATTTCATCAAGTGCACCGAGGCACAACGCAAGCAACTGCTCGATGACATCTCGTGGCCTGACAAGGCCAAACCCGAGTTCAGTCACGGAGTTCAGTTCTTCAACAGCTTTCGTGACATGACGGCTTCGGGCTTCTTCTCGTCAGCCATGGGCTGGAAGGACGTACGCTACATCGGAAACGTCTTCAATCCCGGCTGGAACGGTTGCCCCGC
>DATBNQ010000073.1:0-11877 GCA_036554185.1 Gemmatimonadaceae bacterium
ACCGCCCGTCGTATCGGTTTTTCGCCCGTTACCAAGCAGATCACGCTGGTCTCAGGCAACCAGGAAGTGGATTTCGTTCTCACGGCGGACATCACCCGACTGAATGAAGTCGTCACGACCGGTGTCGCAGGAGCTACCTCACTAAAGAACACGACGATCTCGATCACCAAGATCAGCGAAGATCAGATCAAGAACGTTCCGGCGTCCGATCCGATCGCTGCACTCGCGGGCAAGGTGTCCGGCGCAGTGATCAAGCAGACGAACGGCGCGCCTGGAAACACTGCATCGATCCAGTTGCGCGGTGCCACCAACATTGGCGTCGGCAACAACGCGCCGTTGGTAGTCATTGACGGAGTGATCAGCACCAACGGTTTGTCGGACGTTTCTGCCGCTGACATCGTATCGATGGAAATCCTGAAGGGTGCAGCCTCGGCCAACACCTACGGATCCTCCGCTGCAAACGGCGTCATCGCGATCACGACCAACCGTGGCAAGTCGCTTCCCGAAGGCAAGCTCGCCATTACGGGACGCACCGAGCTCGGTCAGTCATCAGTTGGGCACTACATCTCGTTGCTTCAGCACCATCCATACGTGCTGGCAGCCGACGGATCGATCGCCCTGACTTCGCAAGGCTCACGCACGGTCAAGCCGGACCACTACGCTGACAACCCGTTCCCAACCACCGGTGACAACGCGTGGCGCAACCAGCTTCAGACGTGGCTGCCGAACCGTTCGTACGAGTCCGACTATGTCAGCCTCGGTTACCGCAAGGACAACACGAACTTCTTCTCGTCGTTCTCTCGCGACGTCGACCCTGGCATCATGCCGCTCGTGCAGGGCTTCCGTCGCCAGAACGTACGACTGAACGTTGACCAGGGCGTCACGCCGAAAGTCGATCTTTCAGCGAGCTTGCTCTACGGCAACGACAGCGACGACGGTTCCCAGACAGGCACGGGGACGTTCTTCGCACTGCTTCAGGCCCCGCCGGACGTCAATCTCGAGCGTCCAAATGGCCCGAATGATCCGGTTCGCTTCGATCCAAACATGCCAGCGGCATTCGCTGTAAACGATCGCGGCAACCCGCTCTACCAGCTTGCCAACGAGGCTATCAACAACTCGAATCAACGCCTCTTCGGCTCGTTCACAGCTCGCTATCGGCCAACCACGTGGCTGAGTCTCGATGCCAACTACGGCGCGGATCACGCAAGCTTCATCGCGCACGATCTGCAGAACCGCGGTTATCTGAACACGTCCGGCATACCAACGACTGGTAGCCTCTCGTATCAGACGTCCAAGGACTTCTCGACCAACACGCAGTTGAATGCGACGGGAACCCACGATTTCTGGGGTCTCAATTCCACCACCCGTCTTACTTATCTGGCGGAACAGGACAACTACCAGTACTTCTACGTGGCCGGCGGCAAGTTCAACGTCGGTAGCACGCCGACGCTCAACGCGCTCGACCCCACGCAGCTCAGCGCAAATTCGAATTTCCAGACGATTCGCGCGAATGATTTCTACATCACGCAGCAGTTCAACTACAAGGATCGTTACCTTGCGCAGTTGGTTGGACGTCGCGACGGTTCCTCGCTCTTCGGAACCGACGCCCGCTGGAAAAACTTCTACGGTCTATCCGGTGCGTGGCGCGTAACGCAGGACTTCGACCTCCCAGGCATTCAGGAGTTGAAGCTTCGCTACGCAGTTGGAACCGCAGGACTCCGTCCAGGTTTTGCCGATCAGTACCAGACGTACTCGGTTGGTGGCGGACAGCTTTCCAAGAGCACACTCGGAAATCCGAATCTTCAGCCAGCAGTGCAGAGAGAGACGGAGTTCGGAGTCAACGCAAGCTTCCTGAACCGCTTCGATGCTGAGATTGTCAGCTCCGAGCGCAAGACCACTGGCGCCTTCCTGAGTGTTCCACTGTCGGTTCCGCTCAACGGTGGTTTCAGCAGCCAGGTCCAGAACGCGGCGACGGTAGCTGGTCGTACGCTGGAAGGATCGCTCAATACCCGAGTCATCCAGCGGACGGACCTGACCTACAGCTTCTCACTCACTGCATCACGGACGCGCCAGCATATCGATCAGCTCGATCGGCCGCCGTTCCAGCAGGGTGGTGGCGGACAGGGTCAGAATATCTTCTACTATCGTCCCGGCGAGAATATCGGCGTCATCTACGGCGCCCGGTTCGATACGCAGGTCAGCCAGCTGCTCGACAACCCGGCCAACGCCGGCATCTCGATCGACTCGCTCAAGAAGATCTATTCGGTCAACGATCTTGGTTATGTCGTCAAGACGGCGTCCATCGGCCTTCCAAGCGAAGCACCGGTCAAGTATGTCGACAAGTCCGGCAGCTCGGTCGTCAAGATCATGGACGGCAACCCTGACTTCACGTGGGGCCTTGCAAACACTGTCCACTGGAAGGGCTTCACCCTCTACGGGCTGCTCGACGGCACGCACGGTGGCCAGATGTACAACTTCACCAAGCAGTGGATGTTCCAGGATCTCCGCTCAGGAGATATCGACCAGTCCAAGAAGGCTGCTGGCAGCAAGCACGCGTACGATCTGTACACCAACGGATTCTACAACGCGCTTGATCCGGCGAGCTACTTCGTAGAGGACGGCGGCTATGTGAAGCTGCGCGAACTCTCCGTCAGCTATGACCTTGGCACGCGCTTCCTCTCGCAGGTCGGGCTCGGACACGCCGTGCGCGGAGCAAAGATCTCCCTGATTGGCCGTAACCTTAAGACGTGGACCAAGTACTCCGGTATGGACCCCGAAGCATCTGCTGGTGGAGATCCAAACCTGCGTCTCGACGGCTTCCGCTACCCGACGTTCCGTCAGGTCGCAGGCCAGATCCAGCTTGACTTCTGACCCAGAGGCACATCTAAATGAAATCATCCACAAAGATCACGATGTTGCTGGCGGCTGTGGCCTTCACCGCCTGCAACACCGATCTCAAAATCACGGATCCGAACGCGCCCGATACAAACCGCGCCGTCTCGAACGCGAACGACGTTGCGGCACTCATCGGCGGTTCGATCAACTACTGGTACGTACACTCCCAGGAGACCGAGCCAAGTGAGGCGTTTGCCGTAATGGCCGATGCTCTTACCTCGAGCTACGGTAACTTCGGGATGCGCTTCAACTCGAATGAGCCGCGCATTGCCTACAACAACACCGCCTCATCCGGCGATGCCGTAGTAGCGCATAACCCGTGGGTCTGGAACTACGCCGCCCTCGGACAGGCCAACGATGGTCTTGGTGCCCTCAGTCGTGGCGTCAAGATCACCGACGGCACAACTGACGTCACTGATGAGTACCAGGCGATCGGTCACTTCATTCAGGGCGTCACACTCGGAAACATCGCGCTCATCTTCGATAAGGGATTCATTATCGACGAGAACACCAAGATTCCCGCACCGGCTACCTTCAGCCCTTACGGGGATGTGTCAAAAGCGGCTGTCGCCAAGCTCGACATGGCGATCGCGCTCGCGACTGGGAAGAGCTGGGTAATTCCCGACAACTACATCACGGCGATCAACATGACTGCGCCGAAATTCGCAATGCTGGCGAATACGATGGCGGCACGCATCCTGGCCTATACACCCCGGACTGCTGCCGAGAACACGGCAGTTGATTGGGCAAAGGTCGGCGCCTACGCGCGGAAGGGTATCAGCGTTGGCACCGATGCGTATGACTTTGCGCCGATCGGTGACGGCGGCAACAACTGGTACGATGACGGCAAGGCGTATCAGGAGTATGCGAGCTGGATGCGCGTCGACATGCGCATCATCAAGGAAATGGACCCGACTCAGCCGGTCGAGTTCGCTAGCTGCACCGCGCCACCAAAGGCGACTTCTTCGGATGCGCGCCTGACGACCGACTTCAAGTACTACGCGACGATACCGTTCTCTGCCGCCCGTGGCTGCTATCACTGGAGCAACTGGGCGCACGAGCGCTATTTCAGCGTCGGTTGGGGCTCGGACAATCCGTTCGTCGGACCAGAGATGATGATTCTCCAGGCCGAGAACGATTTGCTCATCGCTGAGTCCGACGTTCGGACTGGCGGCGATCTCAACGAGGCAGCAACGCTCATCAACAAGACCCGCGTCGGTCGCGGTAATCTTGCACCTGTCTCGGCTGCTACTGGCACGGCCGGCTTGTTGGCGGCAATCCAGTACGAGCAGGACATTGAACTGCTCAACACCGGTGCCGGTCTTCAGTTCTACGACAGACGCCGGATCGACGGCCTGCAGCCGCAGACGCCGTTGCATCTCCCGGTTCCTGCAACCGAGCTGGAAACTGACGGTCTACCAGTCTACACGTTTGGTGGCCCGACCAACCCGAATCGCTAGAGGATTGCGGGTGATGGATTGAGAAAAGGGCGGCGCGGTGAAGTTCACCGCGCCGCCCTTTTCTCATTGCGTGCCGATGTCAGTACGAGCGAGGTTGCTCGCCGCTGAGCCCGGAACCCGAGGAACTACCTCTTGTGCATCTTCAATTCTGCACACGCCTGGACATCGGCCAGTGTGGCGCGCCGCGCCTGGTAGATGTCGATGTGGAAACTCCCCTGCGTCGGCAATTCGAACGGTATCACTACGGTTACCTCTCCGCGTCCGCTCGGACCCACTTCGATCGGAGAGAAGGCATTCACCGGTAACACCGGTACCCCTCCGGTTCCGCACCGATCAGGAACCAGCGCCCACAGCACCGTGGTATTCGTGCTTGGCGTGCCGAGCGTTATGTCGATCTTGGTCCTGTTCGGGTAATCGGCGTCCGCAATCAATTCTGCCTGACCGTTGATCATCTTCCGGCCGGCACCCTCTACCGCGCCGGTGTTCTGGTCCGTCGGAAGAATCGCGCCGGACCATCGCGCCTCGCTCGGAGAAAGTGTGAGCCCGGGTCCGGTGGAATGCTTGGCGCAATAGGCGCACATGACTGCGAGTGCCGCCGCACCGACCGCACGTGTTTGTTTGTACATCTCTGCTATCTCCGGCGATGTGAGGATGCAACGATTGGTGGAGCGCTATCTTAATAAAATCTATGCCCGAAAGCACGACTGGTAAGAAGTGGTTCTGTCAAAGTCTTGTTCCGAAATTCTCCGGTCCGTTCAGGCAAGGAATGGCTGCCTTCCCGACGTTGCCGTTCCCGTCACCGTCAGGCCCCAAATCGTCCTCTCAAGAGCGCGCGCAGGTCCACTGACTGACCTGCGGGACGCGAGATTTCCGGTTCTGCCGGTTTGTCATCCTGGCCGAGCGCCACGTGGTGCATCGTCGCCCGGACCTGCTGGTCCACGAACCGGGAGAGTTGAGTGAGCGAATAGTCGGCTCCGCGTCTGCTCCCGTATGAGCTTAGAGGGTGGACAACACTCAAATGGTTTCGCGCGCGGGTCATCGCCACGTACATCAACCTGCGCTCCTCCTCGGCATCCTCGTCGCTCCCCAGAGACCTGGTGGACGGAAACAGCCCGTCAACCGCCGAGATGATGAACACCGCGTCCCATTCCTTGCCCTTTGCTGAATGGACGGTGCTGAGTATCAGGGCGTCGTCTTCGCTTTCTCCAGCTGCACCGGCGAAATCCTGTGTTGCGCTCGGCGGCTCAAGGGCGAGGGCAGAGAGGAAGGTCGCGCGATCCGCGAACCCGGATGCGATCGTCTGTAGCTGATCCAGATCGGCCAGGCGTGGCTCCGGTCTATCGTATCGGTCGCGAACTATCGCGTCGTACATCGTCCGCACCTCGCCGATCTCCCGCGCAACTCTGGCCTCGTCTGTCCCTGGAGCCTCGCGCAACGTGCTGAGCAACCCCACAAGCGCCGAATGCGCCGCGCGCGCACGTGGCGGCGGTACATAGCGTCCGAATGCGGCAGAATCCCACGCAGCGGCCGCCAGCGCGTCCATTGCGGCCCGCGCCGTCGCCTCGCCAATTCCTGGAAGCAGCAGGAGAAGGCGGTACCAGCTCACCTCGTCTCGCGGATTCTCCAGCACGCGCAGAAACGCAAGGACGTCCTTGACATGCGCGGCCTCCAGGAATTTCAGCCCGCCCCACTTCTCGAACGGAATCTTCCTGTTCGACAGCTCGATCTCGAGATCGGCCGACATGTAGCCGGCCCGAAATAGAACCGCCATGTTCCGAAGCGAGATTCCTTCCTCGTGCAACTCGAGGATCCTGTCCACCACATAGCGCGTTTGTTGCGGCTCGTCGCGCGCAGTGACCAGCAGCGCGCGCTCGGCGCTCGCACGCTCTGTCCACAAAGACTTGGTAAACCTCTCGCCCGCGTGCGCTATGAGCGTATTGCTCGTATCGAGAATCTGCGGCGTCGACCGGTAGTTGCGATCGAGAGTGACGACACGCGTACCCGGGAACTGAACAGGGAAGTCTAGAATGTTACGGATCGTCGCGCCTCTGAACGAATAGATGCTCTGCGCGTCGTCGCCGACAACTGTGAGGTTCGAGTGAGCGCGCGCCATGCCGCGCAGGATGCGCGCCTGCAGCGCATTGGTATCCTGGTACTCATCTACGAGGATGTGATCGTACAGCCCCGCAATATCCGCCGCGATCTCCGGACTGGCCTCGAGCAACATGGCCCAGAGCAATAGCAGGTCGTCGTAATCGACGAGGTTGCGTTCCTGCTTGCGAAGCGTGTAGTCCGCGTAAAGTTTCGTGAAGTCAGGGATGTATTCGATGAATCGCGGATACTCGTCGCGAATGATGTCCTCCACCGCGATTCCCGTGTTGACATGCCGGGAGTAGACGTGGTGCAGCGTTTCCTTCTTGGGAAATCGTTTCGCACCCGCGCCGAAGCCAAGTGCGGCACGCGAGATCCGCATGAGATCCGCCGAGTCGCCCTGATCCATGATGCTGAAATCCCGCGGGAGACCGGCGGCCGGTCCGAAACGACGCAGTAGTCTGTGCGCTGTGGCGTGAAAGGTCCCGCCCTGCACGTTCCTGCTGGCACTTCCCACGAGGCGCTCGGCACGTGACAGCATCTCGTGCGCGGCGCGGCGGGTGAACGTGAGCAACAGAATCCGCTCCGGGCGCACGCCGCGCTCCACGAGGTGGGCAACCCTGTATACCAGCGTTCGCGTCTTGCCACTTCCAGCACCGGCCACGACGAGCAACGGCCCGTCTCCATGCGTGGCCGCGGCAAGTTGTGCGGGGTTCAACTCAGCTGAAAAGTCGCGCGCCGTGACATCGGCCGCGACGACTCGCGTCCTGGGCGCGACGACTGCGTGGCCCTCATGCGTCATACCCGAAATATACCCGAAGCGCCTGGTATGTTGCCGCGACCACCAACCCAACACTGTTCAGTTAGTCGTCATTCCTGCGAAAGCGGGAATCCAAGTTGACCTTGCCAGGGGCATTGCGCCGCACTCACGAGTCTCTCTTGGGGTGAGACTCCGACCCGGGCGAACTTGGCTGCAAATGGATTCCCGCTTTTCGCGGGAATGACGATGTCCGACGGAGCCGTAACTGTTTTCCCCGATTGCTCAACTGAACACTGTTGCTCTAGACCTCCTGGACCACCCTCGGCGTGAGCCCGAACAACTCCGCGAATTGCTTCGCGGCTTCGTGCGCGACGACATCAACTGTCACGCCAAGGCCTGGCTTCTCTCTACTCACAGAAGTCATGACGACGCCGTCGATTCCGCACGGCGTCATGACGTTGAAGTACGAAAGGTCCGTTGTGACGTTGAGCGCGAACCCATGCCACGTTACCCAGCTCCGCGCATGAACTCCGATCGACGCAATCTTTCGCCCCCCGGTCCAGACCCCGGTAAATCCGATGTTACGCTCCGCGGCGATATCGTATGAGGCAAGCGTCCGGATCAGACCTTCTTCAACCTGGCGCAGGTACCAGTGAAGATCGAGCTTGTGTCGCTGGAGGTCGAAGATGGGATAGCCAACAAGTTGGCCAGGTCCGTGGAACGTCACGCCGCCACCGCGCTCCACTTCGAATAGCTCGATACCTCGCGACTGCAGATAATCCTCACTTACCGGCAACTTGTTATCCGCCTTCTTGCGTCCGAGCGTGACAACGGGTGGATGCTCCACGAGCACCAGGAGATCCTGATCGATCTCTCCCGAAATCCGGCGCGCGGCCGCGTCCCTCTGAAACGCAAGAACCTCGGCGTATGATCGCTCGCCGAGGTTCAGGACCAGCAATTCCCTGTCTTGCATGCCTACGCGTGTATCATCTTGCCGAGCGAATCCAGCGCCGCTTCAGATATAGCTTCGGACAGCGTCGGATGTGCGTGAATCGCCAGCTCGACTTCCTCCACCGTGAATTCGTTCTCCCGTGCAACAGCCAATTCGTGGATTATTTCCGTCGCGTGCGCGCCGATGATGTGCGCGCCGAGTATCTCACCGTACTTCGGATCGGAAAGAATCTTGACGAAGCCCTCGGTCTCACCGGACGTGCGTGCGCGACCGTTGGCGGAGAAAGGGAACTTTCCAACCTTGTACGCCACGTTCTTCTCCTTCAACTCACGTTCCGTCTTCCCGATGGATGCAACCTCCGGATGACAGTACGTTGCGTTCGGAATATTGCCGTAGTTCACTTTGTGTACATGTGGCTGGCCCGCGAGATACTCGGCGAATACAATCCCCTCGCGCTCTCCCTTGTGCGCCAGCATGGGCGGACCCGCAACGTCGCCGATTGCGAAGATCCCCTTGACCGACGTCTCCATCCGCTCGTCGATCTTGATGAAGCCGCGATCGGTGAGTGCAACGCCGAGCTCCTTGGCACCGATGTCCTGAATGTTGGGCGCACGGCCGGCGGCGACAAGCACCTTTTCGACTTCCACATCCTGTTTCGCGCCCGCCACGTCGACCGTGAACTTCACCGAGCTCTTCCCGATCTTGACGTCGCCGATGCGGGCGTTTGTCAGCAGGGTGATTCCGCGCTTCTTGAAAGACCGCGCCAGTTCCACGCCAACGTCGTCGTCTTCGAGTGGCAGTAACTGCTTCGCAACTTCGACGACCGTGACCTGCGTGCCGAATGCGGCGAACACATCCGCAAACTCGCACCCGACGGCACCGGCACCGATGATGGCCATCGTCTTCGGCGCCGTTTCAAGAATTAGTGCCTCGTCCGATGAAATGACTGTTGTCTTGTTCAATTCGAGACCGGCCTGGGGAAGGCCCTTCACGCGGGAGCCGGTCGCAATGCAGATGGCCTTCCGCGCATCGTGCTTCTCCTCCTTCCCGTCGGCAGTCTTGACGGTGACGCTGTTCTTTGCCGTGATGCGCGCCGTGCCCTTGATCCAGGTGATCTTGTTCTTCTTGAACAGAAACTCGACGCCCTTGGAATTCTGCGTACTCACGCCACGCGATCGTTTGACTGCAACACCGTAGTCGAGCTTCACATCGCCGGCCGTGACACCGAAATCCGCCCCCTTCTTGATCTTTTCGGCGATCGACGCAGACTCCAGGAGTGCCTTTGCAGGTATGCAGCCCCAGAGCACGCAGGTACCGCCGAGCCCTTCGCGTTCCACTACTGCTACGGACATCCCAAGCTGCGCACAACGAATGGCGCCGACGTAGCCAGCGGGTCCGCCGCCGATGAAAATCACATCAAAAGAAGACATGGAAATTCCCAGTAAAGGTCAAGAGTCGAACACGCACGACTGAAGGCGGCTTCTCACACGCTTCGGTCTGAGTGGCGCGACTTTCAGAACACGAGCATCAATGGATTCTCAATCATGCGACGCAGAGTCTGCAGGAACCGCGCGCCGGTCGCGCCGTCGATCACGCGATGGTCGCAGCTCATCGTTACGCGCAGGCGCTTCCGAATCACCACTGCTCCGTTCTCAACGACCGCCTTGTCCTCAACCGCACCGATCGCGAGTATTCCCGCCTCGGGTGGATTGATGATCGCCGTGAACTGATCGATCCCGAACATTCCAAGGTTCGAAATCGAAAAGGTGGAACCAGTGTACTCCTCGGGCTTGAGCTTGCGCTCCCGGCCACGAGCGGCGAGCTCCTTCGCTTCTGCGGCGATGTCGGCAAGCCCTTTCTCGTTCGCGTCGAAGATTACCGGAGTGATCAGGCCGTCTTCCACCGCGACCGCCATGCCGATGTGAACACGATTGAACTGACGTAT
Source organism: Gemmatimonadaceae bacterium (assembly GCA_036554185.1). Classification (GTDB taxonomy): domain Bacteria; phylum Gemmatimonadota; class Gemmatimonadetes; order Gemmatimonadales; family Gemmatimonadaceae; genus Fen-1247. Next base: position 10,104 of record DATBNQ010000073.1, read on the forward strand.
GGAGTCGCCGGTCCAGTGCGCGTTGACTTCCGGATGTTGCGCGAGCGCCGTCGCGGTTGCCTTGACCACGATGTCGTTGAACGACACCTTGTACTCCGCGCTCTCCGCGATCATCGCGGCTCGCAATTCGGCGACTCGAGTCATGTCGAACTCGGCCGTCAGATAAAACGTCGGGATCGGGCCAATCGACTCGACGAGCCGTCTGGCGATCGTCTTCCGCATCAACGTCAACGGAACATCATTGAAGTCCCCAACGCGTGCGGGTCGCTGCGCCGGCGCCGCGGCTGGCGTCGCAGGTGCCTGCTCGATGTCACGCTTGACGATGCGCCCACCCGGGCCGGATCCGTTCAACGAAGCGAGATCGACGCCGCGCTCCGACGCGAGCCGGCGTGCAAGCGGTGACGATCTCGGGCGATTGGTAACGGAGGCGACCGTACCGCTTCCGCTGGTATGTGCAGCGGAATCGATTCGTTGATGGCCGCGCCGCTCGCGTTCCTGCGGCGGTGTCGACGCTTCTCCCTGCGACTGGCGAGGCGCGGAGGGAATCGACGTCACTCCCTCGAATTCCTTCGCCTTGGCGATGACCTCGGCTGCGTCCACAGGCTTGCCGAGAGGCGGAACAGAAGCGTCAGACGCAACCGGAGTCGGCCCCGCTCCCTGGAGGAGTGCGGAAATATCTTCGTCGGGCGCCGCTACCACGCCGAGCAGTGTTCCAACCGCAGAGGAATCACCTTCGTTCGCAAGGCGCTTGCGCAAGACCCCTTCGCCTCGTGCGACAAGCTCCATGACTGCCTTGTCCGTTTCAACTTCCGCGAGAACGTCGCCGCTCTTCACTGCGTCGCCTTCGTTCTTCAGCCACTTCACGAGGCGTCCCTCTTCCATCGTGGGTGACAGCGCTTCCATCAATATTTTGGTCGCCATGATCTTCTAGTCTCCGAGGTACATGACGCGCTTCACCGCGGCGATCACCTTGGCGGTGTCCGGCTTCGCAAGCTTTTCGAGGTTCTTGGCATACGGCATCGGTACATCGGCTTGATGAACCCGTACCACTGGCGCATCGAGATCATCGAAGCACTCGCGCTGGATGTAGTCGACAACCTGCGCTCCGATGCCACAAACCTCCCAGCCTTCCTCGACGACGACAGCGCGATTCGTTTTCGCAACCGAATTGGCGATCGCATCCACATCCATCGGTCGTACGGTGCGGAGATCGACCACGTCGACGTTCACACCCAACTTCGCAAGCTGATCGGCTGCCTGCAGCGCGACGAGCACCATCTTCCCGAACGTTACGATCGTGCAGTGATCGCCCTCGCGTTTCAACTCAGCCTTCCCGATCGGAACGATGAGATCGGGATTCTCATCGACCTCGCCCTTCGTGTTGTAGAGCATCTCGCCTTCCAGAACGATCACCGGATTGTCGTCGCGGATGGCCGCCTTGAGAAGACCCTTCGCGTCGGCCGGTGTGCCCGGCGAAACAACCTTGAGCCCCGGAATGTGCGCAAGCCAGCTGTCCCACGCCTGCGAGTGCTGCGCCGCGAGTTGCAGCGCCGAGCCATTGGGACCGCGAAACACCATCGGCATCGGGTACTGGCCATTCGACATGTACGACATCTTCGCCGCTGCGTTCACGACCTGGTCCAGCGCGAGCAGTGCGAAGTTCCACGTCATGAACTCGATGATCGGACGCAGTCCGGCCATCGCGGCACCCACGCCGACACCAGCGAACCCGAGCTCCGTGATCGGTGTGTCCACGATGCGCCGCGGCCCGAAC
>DATBNQ010000099.1:0-75231 GCA_036554185.1 Gemmatimonadaceae bacterium
CGACATTGGATTCCCTTTCCGGGCTCCGGAAACGATCAATCGCGATCTCAAGCTGCTGAATAACATCGTGCGCGACGGTGTGCCTACGATGATTCTCTGCGACAATGCCGGCCAGATAGAACGGCTCGAGGAGTTGCTCACCACGCATTCGCGCGACACGATGGGTGCTGCGCTGGTGCTTGGTGTGCTCACTGGCGGGTTCCGTCTTCCGCCGCGTGGCAACGATCCCGGGCTTCGCGTCCTGACCGATCACGAAATTTTTCGCCGCGAACGCCGCATCCGTCGTGCGCGCAAGTACGTCACCGGTGGCGGCATCGATACGCTCGGCGCAATCACGCCGGGTGATTACGTCGTGCACCTGGAGCACGGTATCGGCATCTATCGCGGCATAGAGCAGCTATTCGTGAAGGAAGCCACGGTCGAGGTCGCCGTGATCGAATATGAGGGCGGCGATCGGCTGAATGTGCCGCTTTACAAGGTCGACCAGATCGAGCGGTACCGCTCCGCATCGGATGTCGGCGACGACGTGCCGCCTCCGCGACTTCACAAGCTCGGTGGACGCCGGTGGGGACAGCAGCGGGACAAGACGCGTTCCGCGATTCAGGAGATGACTGTCGAGCTGCTCGATCTCTACGCTCGGCGCAGCGTCGCGACACGCGCGCCGGCGTTGCCTGATACCACATGGCAGCGACAGCTTGAATCGTCGTTCCTGTTCGAAGACACCAACGATCAGCGCAAGGCAACGGTCGACGTGAAGGGCGACATGGAGCGACCGCGGCCGATGGACCGGCTGCTGGTCGGTGATGTTGGCTATGGCAAGACGGAGATTGCGGTGCGCGCTGCCTTCAAATCGGTGCAGTCCGGCCGGCAGGTCGCTGTGCTTGTCCCAACCACGATTCTCGCTGATCAGCATGCGCGAACTTTCGGCGATCGTTTTGCCGACTTCCCCGTCAACGTCAAGGTCCTGAGTCGATTCCAGACGCACAAGGAGCAGCTCGAAACGCTCAAGGAAGTCGCCGCGAAGAAAGTCGACGTGGTGATCGGAACGCATCGTCTGCTGAGTCCCGACGTGACCTTCGGCGATCTCGGACTCATCATCATCGATGAGGAGCATCGCTTTGGAGTAAAGCACAAGGAACGTCTCAAGCAGTTGCGACTCGAGACGGATGTGCTCACCCTGACAGCGACACCGATCCCGCGCACGCTGCATCAGTCGCTCGCAGGCTTGCGTGACATGACCCTCATGCAGACGCCGCCGCGCGATCGCTCACCGGTTCTGACTTACGTCGAACCGTGGGACGACGCGTTGATCGAGGAGGGAATCTCGCGCGAGCTGGATCGCGGCGGACAGGTGTTCTTCGTCCACAATCGCATCGAGACCATCGACGCGATTGCTCAGCACATCGGCCGCATGATTCCGCGCGCGCGAATCGCTGTGGGCCACGGGCAGATGCGTGAGCGCGAGCTCGAGGAAGTGATGCGGCGCTTTGTCGAGGGCGAGGTGGACGTTCTCGTTTCGACACTCATTGTGGAGTCGGGGCTGGACGTCCCGAACGCGAACACGATGTTCGTGAACCGTGCCGACATGTTCGGCCTTGCCCAGTTGTACCAGCTCCGTGGACGGGTCGGTCGGTCGCACCGGCGCGCGTACTGTTATCTGCTGGCAGCCGACAGCATGGATGACGATTCAGAGCGGCGACTCAAGATTCTCGAACACCACACCGAGCTCGGTTCCGGCTACCGAATCGCGCTCAAGGACATGGAGCTGCGCGGCGCCGGAAATCTGCTCGGACCCGAGCAGTCGGGGTTCGTGCACGCCGTCGGTTTCGATCTTTATCTGCGCATGCTCGAGGAAACCGTCCAGCGGGTGATCGGCGGTGGGGATGGTCCCAAAATGCAGCCCGCGGACATTTCGCTGGACGTCGCGGCGTACATCCCGGACGAGTACATGCCCTCCCAGGACGCAAAACTCGACGTCTATCGCCGCCTTACTGCGATGACGGAGCCCGAGGCGATCGCGGTGTTGCGTGCCGAGGTGAGGGACAGGTTCGGGGTGTTGCCCCCCCAGGCGAGCCACTTTTTCATGTCCGCGCTGCTCAGGGTCCTGGGCGGAAGGATCGGGATCGAGACCCTTTCGGTGCGGGGAAATGAGGCCCGTATTACCTTTAGAGGCTCGGCGGTCCCTTCCATGAAGGGGATCTCTTCGGCGTTCCACGAGGTACAATTCCAGGCCGAGGTGCGCCGCGCGCATCCTCTGTCGCTCAAGCTCACCCGGCTCGGCGGCGCGTCCGTGCTGGATGGGCTAGTCCACGCACTCACGTTGATCAAACCCACTCCAACATCAAGATGAAATCAGCTTCGCTCGCCCTCGCCGCCGCAGCGGCTTTGTTTGTATCCGCTACAGCATGTTCGGGTCTCAAGGAAGCGATGAGCGCGCATGTGGACACGGCTGCGAAGGCCGGCTCCGAGGAACTTTCCGTTGAACGCCTTGCGTCACTGCTTGGCGAGGCGACGGTGCCGCCGCGCAAGGACGTCGCTCAGGCGATCGCAAATGCATGGCTCGATTACGAGCTGCTTGGGCAATCTGCCGCCAAGGGCGATACGGTAGTGACCGACAAGGCACTCGACGCCGCGCTCTGGGCACCGATCTCCACGGCCAAGGCGCGGAAGTACTACGACATAGTCTCCAAGAACTGGGGTGTCGAGGACAGCGCCGCAGCGCGCAAGATGTTCGAGAACGGCGACATCCTCGCCGCGTCACACATCCTGATCCTCACCAAGGGCAAGTCGGCCGATCAGAAGGCGGCGGCGAAGAAGGAAATCGACGCGATCCGTGCGAAGATCAATTCTTCAAACTTTGCGGCGCTTGCAACCGCGAACAGCGAGGACAAGGCGTCGGCAGCCCGCGGCGGCTCGCTCGGGCTCTTCCAGAAGGGCGCCATGGTGCCTCCATTCGAAAAGGCGTTACTCGCACTCAAGCCGGGTGAGATTTCCCCGGTCGTGGAGACCGACTACGGTTATCACATCATTCGCCGCCCGACCTACGACGAGGTCAAGAAGGATGTGCTGCAGGCTTCGAAGGGACGCTCGACGCAGGTTGCGGAAAGCACGTTCGTAGCGAAGCTCGAGGCAGATGGCAAGATCGAAATGCGCAAGGACGCGGCGACTACGACGCGCGTCGTCGTTGCTGATCCTGATGCCCACCGTACCGACAAGAGCACGATCGCGACATCGACCGCTGGTGATTTCACGGCAGCCGAGCTTGCACGCTGGATCGGAACCTTTCCTCCAATGACGCAGTCTCAGCAGCGTGGACAGTTGCAGAACGCTCCGGATTCGATGGTTGTGATGTTCGTCAAGAACTTCATCATCAACGATCTGGTGCTTCGCGCCGCGGACGCGGCGAAGGTTGGCCCGACGCCGGAAGAGATTTCCCAGCTGCACAATGCATTCTTCCAGGCACGCAACGCCGCCTGGATGCAGCTCGGCGTGGATCCGAAGACGCTGGCTGACAGCGGCAAGACGGAAGCGGACAGAGTTCGTTTCGCATCGGCTCGCGTCAACAAGTACATGGATGCACTAGTCAGCGGGAAGGCACAATTCATTCAGGTTCCCGAGCCCGTGTCACATGTGTTGCGCGACAAGATGGATGCGAGTGTCAACTCGGCTGGAATCGATCGCGCGGTCGAGCGTGCCGTGAAGGCGCATGCGGCCGCAGATTCGTCCGCGCGTGCCGGTGCACCTGCCACGGCGGTTCCGATGCCGACCGGCGCTGCGCCGCAGCCCGCTCCGACAGATAGCCCAACTCCCAAGAAGCCGTAGTCATCATGTCGTTGAAGTCCGTAGTTGCATTGCTCTTCGTCGCCGCGCCGCTCGGCGCGGCGGCGCAGAGCATAGTGCCGATCCCGCTGTCAACTACCGTCGCGCAGCATGGCCCGGTTGTGGATACTGTCGATCGTGTCGTAGCCGTGGTCGGTAACTCCGTCATCACGTGGAGCGACCTCGCCGAGCAAGTGAACGAAGAGCGCGCCGCCGGCCTCCAGTTGCCAGCCGATCCGGAAGGGCAATTGGCGGTTGCGCGGCAGGTGCTCAACGATCTCGTAGATCAGGAAATCCTGGTCCAGAAGGCTCCAGATGTAAAAGTCGCCGTCACCGACGACGATGTCGCGCCGCAAGTCGATGGCCAGATCAAGACGGTGCGCTCGCACTTTCAAAGTGATGCCGAATACCGAACGCAGTTGAAGGCGGCGGGATTTGGGTCGCCGGAAGAATACCGACGGACACTGTTCGACCAGTTCCGCCGGAAACTGATTCAAAGCAAGACGTTCTCGGAACTCCAGAAATCCGCGAAGCCGGCCAGTGTCACGGAAGAGGAAGTCACCGCAGCATTCGACAAGATCAAGGATCAGCTTCAAAAGCGTCCGGCGTCCGTCTCGTTCCGACAGATTGTCGTGCCGACGTTCCCATCGAAGAAAGCGGATTCCGTAGCGCGCGTCCAGGCTGAGTCGATCCTGGTACAGCTTCGCAAGGGCGCCGACTTCGCCGAGATGGCGAAGAAGTACTCCATGGACCCGAGCACCAAGGATGTGGGCGGTGATCTGGGCTGGAATCGGCGCGGAGGGAGTCCCGGTCAACCGGCGCTCGTCCCCGCATTCGAGGCGATGATGTTTTCCCTGCGCCCCGGCGAACTAAGCCCCTTGGTGCGCACCTCGTACGGTTATCACATCATTCGAGTTGATCGTGTGCAGCCCGGCGAGGTGAAGGCACGGCACATTCTGATAGCGCCAGTCATTGATTCGAATGACGTGCACCTTGCGTTGCTGCGGGCCGACACAGTCGCCGACAAGTGGCGCAAGGGTGCAAATTTCGACTCTCTCGTCGCCAAGTATCACGACCCGGCGGAGGACAAGGGCGTTCTCATCCCCTATCCGATTGATTCTCTACCAGAATCATATCGTACGGCGCTTGCCAATCTCAAAAACAATGACGTATCGGCGCCATTTGCGCTCATGTCACCTGGTGGCGGGACCAAGTATGCCGTCGTCCGAATCATCGACCGGACGGCTGAAGGTCAATATTCGTTGAGTCAGGAGCGTGAGTTCATAAGATCGCAACTTGCCAGCGAGAAACAGGCGCGAGCGTTGCTCGACCAGTTGCGCAAGGAGACGTACGTCTCCCTGAGGTTGTGACGACGCGCGGTGACGTCAGCCTGCCGCGACTTGCGGTTTCGGTCGGCGACCCGCGTGGCATTGGTCCCGAGATAATCCGCGCAGCGCTGAATGATTCAGCGCTGCGCGACGTATGTAAGCTCGTCATCGTCGGGCCGGAAGGCGCTCCCGTTCCGATCGATGTTGCAACCGGAACGTGGAGCACCGATGGGACCGAGGCGGAAGCCGGCAAAGCCAGTGGCGATGCCATCGTGCGCGCTGTCGAACTGGCTCTCGATGGCGAGGTCGACGGCATAGTCACCGCTCCGATCGACAAGTTCGCTTTGCTGTCGGGCGGCTACGACTATCCGGGACACACCGAGATGCTCGCCGCGCTCACGCATTCGCGCGTGGCGATGATGCTGGCGTCGGACAGGCTGCGAGTCGTGCTCGCCACGACTCACATTGCGCTCCGCGATGTACCGGGCATGCTCACGCTCGATGCGATCGAATCGGCGGCGCAGATTACGCGCGACGGGTTGCGCGACTGGTTCGGGATCATGTCACCGCGGATCGCGCTCTGCGCGCTGAATCCGCATGCCGGTGATCACGGTCGCTTCGGCAACGAGGACGATCTGCTGCTCACTCCTGCTGCGCGCGAATCGGGGTTGCTCGGACCGTTTCCGGCGGATACTGTGTTTGTGCGCGCTCTCAACGGCGAGTTCGACGCCGTCATCGCGCCTTATCACGACGTGGGAATGACGGCGATCAAGGTCGCGTCGTTCGGAAGCGCGGTGAACGTCACACTCGGTCTTCCTTTCCCGCGCACGTCACCGGATCACGGCACGGCGCTCGACATCGCGGGTCGCGACATCGCCAATCCGTCCAGCTTTATCGCCGCGATTCGGCTGTGTGCTGAGATAGTGCAGCGTCGCCGGCAGGCGTAGCGCCGCCGAACTCGACGCCGAGCGCTTCGATCTTTCGCCCGTCCATCTCCTGGACGATGAAAGTCATGTCGCCCGTCGGGAGCCGATCGCCTACGACCGGTAACCGTCCGAGTGCGCCGAAAACATAACCGCCGACAGTCGTGTAGTCGTCTTCCGGTATCGTTGTACCAAACTGCTCGTTGAACTCCGATATGCTCGTCGCACCGGAGATGACCGTTTCGCCGTTGGTGGTTGTTCGCATATCGACTTCCTCGCCGACGTCGTACTCGTCGAGGATCTCGCCGACGATTTCCTCGAGCAGGTCTTCCATTGTGACGATGCCCGCGGTGCCGCCGTATTCATCGAGCACGATTGCCATGTGCTCCTTTCGGCGCTTGAAATCCGCAAGGACATCCTCGACTTCGCGCGATCCCGGTATGAAGTAAGCCGGACGCATGAGCGGCCGCAACGTGAAGACCGATGGACGATGCGCGAGAATCGGAATGAGATCCTTGGACAGGATTATCCCGACGATGTCGTCGATCGTCTCCTCGTAAACCGGATAGCGCGACAGGCCGCTCTCGCTCACCAGCTCGATGATATCATCCAGCGTGGCTGTCGCGTCGATGGCGACGATCTCTGTGCGAGGCGTCATTACCTCGCGCGCATTCTTCTCCGAGAACTCGAACACGGCGTCCAGCAATGCCGCGTCGTGTTCCTCTATCGCGCCGCCCTCCTCGCTCTGTTCCACCAGCATGCGAAGTTCTTCGGGCGAGTGCACCGACTCCGCGGTCGGGACTGGCTTCTGACCGAGCATGTGCATCACGCCCACGGCCGAGCGATTCAGCAGCCACGTGAAGGGGCGCGTGATCCAGGCGAAGGCGAGGAGCGGAGGGGTGAGGTAACGAGCCCATCGCTCGGGCTGGTTGAGCGCGAAGGTCTTTGGAGTGAGCTCGCCGAATACGACCGTCATGTATGTAACGAAAGCGAGCGCAATGACCGTCGCAATCGTAACGCGGGTCGCAACGGCGATTCCGAGCGGAATCTGCGCGAACGACTCCGCGAACGACTCCACCAGGAGCGACTCTGCGATCCATCCGAGCAGCAGGCTCGTGAGGGTCACGCCGAGTTGGCTCGCGGATAGAGCCGCGGAGAGATTCTTGGTGGCTTTGAGCGCGACGCGGGCCAGACCATCTCCCGTTCGCGCCATTGCCTCCAGGCGCGTCTTTCGGGATCGGACGAGGGCGAACTCCGCGGCCACGAAAAAAGCGTTGATCAGGACCAGCCCGAGAACGGCCGCTATGCGTAGCAACACGGCTGAAAGATACCTAAATCCGGACCGTTCCGGACCATTCTGACCCTGCTGCGATCGTACCCGGTCGCCAAACCGGGATTCCCCGGTCTCCCGCAGCGCCGGATTCATTCACGTCGGGGCGCGTTCAGGGCCTCCGACCCGTTAAATTCCAAGGCTATGTCAGAGAAGCAGCAAATCCGAAATATTGCCATCATTGCGCACGTCGATCACGGCAAGACGACGCTTGTAGACAAGATGCTCCGCCAGGCCGGCGCGTTCCGCGACAATCAGATCGTCGCCGAGCGTGTCATGGACTCCAACCCGCTCGAGCGGGAGCGCGGAATCACGATCCTGGCCAAGAATACCGCAGTCAGCTGGCACGGAACCAAGATCAACATCGTCGATACGCCTGGGCACGCCGACTTCGGCGGTGAAGTCGAGCGTATTCTCCGCATGGTCGACGGTGTACTGCTCGTCGTCGACGCCTTCGACGGTCCGATGCCGCAGACGCGGTTCGTGCTCGGCAAGGCGCTCGCGCTCAAGCGAACACCGATCGTCGTGATCAACAAGATCGACCGTCCCGGCGCCGATCCGCTCCGCGTGCATGATGAGATCCTGGATCTCTTCATCGAACTCGAAGCCGACTCCGCGCAGCTCGATGCGCCGGTCGTGTACGCGTCTGCGCGCGAGGGCGTCGCGACCATGGACATGGATGTGACGCCGGTGGATCTGGCGCCGCTGTTCCAGACAATCGTCGACAACGTGCCGCAGCCACCGACGGACGATGAAGGCCCGTTCCAGATGCTGGTCTCGACGATCGATCACTCACCGTATCTTGGCCGTCTCGCGATCGGACGTATTGAACGCGGTACTGTAAACGTCGGTGACAACGTCGCGCTGCTCGCGATGGACACGGCATCCACCGCCGTCACTTCACGCGTCACGCGGCTGTTCACGTACGACGGGCTGGATCGCATCGAGGTTCAGAGCTCGACCGCGGGAAACATCGTTGCGCTTGCAGGACTGGAAGGTGTCGAAATCGGGCTCACGATCACCGATGTGAACACTCCGGAGCGACTGGAAGGAATTTCGGTCGAGGAGCCGACTATATCAGTCGACTTTCTCGTCAACAATTCGCCGTTCGCCGGAAAGGAAGGCAAGTACGTAACGTCGCGCCAGTTACGCGAGCGACTCTACAAGGAGCTCGAGAAGAACGTTGCCCTTCGCGTCGATGATACCAGCGCGACCGACACATGGACCGTAGCGGGGCGCGGCGAGCTGCATCTGACGATTCTGATGGAGACGATGCGTCGCGAGGGCTACGAGTTCCAGGTATCGCGGCCGCGCGTCATCACGCGCGAGGGACCTGACGGCGAGCGGTTGGAGCCGTACGAGGAGCTTTCGATTGACGTGCCTGAGGAGTTTCTGGGTGCAGTCATCGAAAAGCTTGGGCCCCGCCGTGGCGAGATGATCGAGATGAAGAACCCGGGCCAGGGAATGACCCGCCTGACCTACCGGATTCCGGCGCGCGGATTGTTCGGATATCGGTCCGAGTTCCTGACGGATACACGCGGAACCGGCATCATGCACCACCGGTTCCTGGAATACGGTGTCTGGGCCGGCCCGCTGGCCGGTCGGTCTCGCGGAACGCTGGTCTCCATGGACTCCGGCGTGATCGTTGCATTCGCACTCGCGAATCTTGCCGAACGGTCGACTCTTTTTGTATCGCCAACGGATCCGGTGTACGAGGGTATGATCATCGGCGAGAACTCGCGGCCGGGCGACATGGACGTCAACCCGACCCGGGAAAAGAAGATGTCCAACATGCGATCCAAATCGACCGATGAGAACATCCAACTTGAGCCACCCCGCGTGATGACTCTCGAAAGCGCCCTCGAGTATATCGAAGAGGACGAGTTGATCGAAGTCACGCCGGCGGCGGTCCGCCTGCGTAAGCGTCATCTGAGTGCGAACGATCGCAAGAAGATGTCGCGCGAGGCGAAACGTGAGCGTGTTGCGGGCTGAACCGTAACACGTCTGTTGCGGATGGTCGCATTACCGTAAAAGGTGTTGACATCGCGAGTGGTTGCTCGATTAACTTCCCGTGAACCCCGTGCAATCAGATGGAGATGGAAGACATGCTGTTGGATGCTCTCGGCGTGCCTGTGACGATCGGCGCGCCCACGGCCGCTTTCCCGGATCGATTTCCGGGATACGAGCTGGCGAAATCGTTTGACGAAGATCCGGAAGACGAAGGAGACGAGGACGACCTCGACGAGGACCTCGACGACGACGATCTGGACGACGATGATGACCTGGACGACCTCGATGACGAGGACGATGACATCGACGATCTCGACGACGATGACGACGACGAGGACGAGGACGAGGACGATGATGATTTCGATGATGACGATGATGACGACGACCTCGATCTCGATGAGGACGCCGACATCGATGCGGTTGATGATGGTGAGGCCAGCGATCTCTGAGCGCAACCCGCGCGCGGGGTTCTGATCTGTGACGGTCTGAACGGTTTTATTGAACAGGGAAGGGCGGTCCTCAACGGACCGCCCTTTTTTGTTCTCCGGGTGCGGGCTGCCCGCGCGTCGCTGTCAGCTCAGCGCTTCCGGTGCGCGTGGCGCGGTGATGTCCGCCCGAATACCTCGGTAACGGGGCGCCCGACGATGCGCGCGATTCCTTCTTCGAGGCGCTCGCTGCCGACGCGCTCGCCGTTGATGACGAGGGTCAGGTGGTTGTAGGAGATCCCGAGTTCTGCGGCTGCCTCGGCCATTGTGATCTGGCGGAGGGTCACGGCCGCCCTGAACGCCGCCTTGCGTTCGAGTGGCGTCATCGCCATTCTTGGCTACCTCGACGTTGTATTTCTAACGGTTAGAAGTATCACGCACTCATTCGGTGTGGAATATGATACCCGGGCGTAGCAAGTCAAGAGATTTATGATACGTAGCCGGATTGGTGCGCGGGACAATTTTGGCGATCGACTTCGATCGTCGAGGCAGCGGCTGCGCCAGCGTGGGCAGAAGCTCACCCAGGCTGACCTGGCGAAGGCCGTCGGGGTGGAGCGGAACACGGTGAGCCGCTGGGAAAACGGCTCCATGCTCCCCAAGGACCCGGCCGTGATCGCCTCACTCGCGGAGGTCCTGGACGTGACCGCCGACTGGCTGATCGCCGGTGAGCGAGCGGTAGGGGCGGGCAGCGGCGCGGTCGGTGGCGGAGCGACGAAGCTTCTGGAGGGATCATCAGGCCAGTACGCCGATCGGGCGACAGGAGAGCTTCCAGCGCGACTGCGAGGAATGTTAGTTGGTTACCTGGACCGACTGCGCGAAGGTGGGTGCCCCGCCGCGCAGGTAAGGGGTGCAGAGTCGCTGCTGCTCGCTGGCGCTCATAATCGCGTATCATCAACTGCCTTCGAAGATCGGAGCGAGGATCAGGTGTGCGCTGATATCGACGCTGCGTGGGATCTGGTGGTGAGGATTCTCCGCCGGGACGGAATTCGGCTGTAGCTCTATCAGTTCGCTCGCGTCTCTACTGAGACGCTGATTTCGCTTGTAGATGGGTGCCGTCCCTCTTATCTTCAAGGGCTCCCGATCATTTCTGATTCGCAGATTGTACGGCGCGTCGGAGGCGATCGAGGGCCTGTAGCTCAGGTGGTTAGAGCGCTCGCCTGATAAGCGAGAGGTCGGAGGTTCAACTCCTCCCAGGCCCATTTGCTCCACGGTGACCACGTCGAAGCACAGGCGTGGTCACTTTTTTTTGGCTGACACGCGCAAATGTCAGTGAGGAACCCCGCCTTAACAAATTCCCGTTGCATCGGTCTGCGTCTTGTATGAAGACAGTTATTCAGTTCACTCGCGTCGTCGCTTTCGCGATCGTGGCGGCGATGGTGCCAGCGATGGCGTCGGCGCAGGGTGGCCGCGGCGGCTTTGGTGGCGTCGGCGGCGCTCGCGGTCGTGGAGAGCGCGGTCAGGGTGATACAACGGACGCTGGCGCACCGCGACCGCAGCTCAACTTCGCTGACATCGTGTTCGCCCATCGCTCGGAAATTCAGCTCACCGACTCGCAGATGGTGAGGCTGAGCGACATTCGGATGGCTTCGATGAGCAGGCGCGCCCTGCTGACGCACGAGGCCGACTCTGTGAAGGCTGCCATGGCTGTGTCGCCGGACGAGCGTCCCGCGCCCGCGACCGATTCATCGCGAAAGGCGCTGCTTGAGCAGCGCCGAGCGTTGGGCGCGGTGCTCGGCGACCTGCACGACGTCGATGTGAATGCGCGTAAGGAGACACTCGCGATGCTGAATCCATTGCAGCAGAAAAAAGCGGAACTCCTGCAGGAGATCGCGGATTCACCGCCGACTACGAAAGCAGAGGGCGGACGCGAGGGGCGGAGCGGCCGCGCGGCTGCTGGCCGACCGCACGGCGGTGCTGGCGAGCCCTGAGACGCCATTGGCGCACGAGTCGAAGTGTCGCGTTTCTCCAGTACATGCACCGATGGCATGAGTAGGTTATGTGTCCATCAAGCCAACGTGTAATCCAACCGGAGGATTTCGTGAGCACGACCCGCGCAACTGGAACTTTCGAAGTACAGCTCAAGCCGCTCGGCGCGTACAACACCGACGATCCGACGCTCGCACGAATGTCGATCGACAAGCAGTTCCACGGCGACCTTGAAGCAACCAGCAAGGGCGAGATGCTGAGCGCCGGCACCGCGTTCAAGGATTCCGCCGGCTACGTCGCAATCGAGCGGGTTACCGGATCGCTCAATGGCCGGAAGGGAAGCTTCGTCTTCCAGCACAGCGCAACGATGACGCGCGGCGTCCCAAGTCTGTCAGTCGTTGTAACGCCGGACTCCGGCACCGAAGATCTGGCCGGCCTCACCGGGACGTTCATGATCCTCATCGACAAGGGCAAGCATTCGTACGAGTTCGATTACTCGCTGCCTGCGTCTGATTGATCCAGCATGCTTCGCCGATCGGGGTGTCGCCTGCCGGCCACGCGCGCCGCAAACGCGTCGTGTAGCGAACTCCGATTCTATTGCGGCGAACCTGCCGGATGCACCATTGCTTCGACCTTGCGGAAGGTCGATGGAGTTCGTGGCCCGAAGTAGAGCAGCTCCGTTTCGTCGATCCGATAGATGCGCCGATTTCTGCCTGCCGGCGTGAGATCGACTCCGGGCAACGTTGCGAATTTCGCGGCGCTTCCCATCCGATCGAACCCGACATCTGTGGCGATGATGATGTCGGGCGCAAGTTTCGCGATCAGCTCTGGAGTCAGTCGGGTCATTGTGCGCGCCGAGTCAATTGCGTTCACGGCACCGGCCCAGTGAAGCATCTGGTCGGCCGGTCCACCCCCGCCGACGCCCAGATAATTATTGACGATCTGACCCATGTGCATGATCAGCACTCGGGGATGCGGCTTTCCGGTCCAGCGAGCGGTGTCGCTGAAGACGGAGTCCATGCCCTTGCGCCACTCTGCAATCACGCTGTCAGCAGCCTTCTCGCGATTGAATTTCCTGCCGAGCTGCGTCATTAGCATCTGTGCGCTGTCGAGCGACGCGCCAGGTTTGATGACGAGCACCGGGACACCGACCTTCCGGAGCTGATCGAGTACTGCGTCAGGTCCAACATTCCCATCCGTCAGGAACAGTGTTGGCTTGAGCGAAATAATACCTTCAGCGCTCAGCGCGCGGTGGTAACCGACGGAAGTGAGTTTCCTGATTGCCGGCGGATAGATCGATGTGAGATCTCTTCCGACGAGATTGTCCTCGGCGCCGATGTCATAGATGAATTCATTTATCTGCTTCGAAACGCTCACGACACGATTTGGATTTGTGCGTGCGTCTGATTTCGCGCAGCCGGCGAGTGCGATAAGCAGTGCTGCGAAGGTGAGCCGTTCAGCAGTCGCTGGTTTCATGATTCTTGTTGGCGGGGCGGAGTGCAACGCGTGCGGCGCAGGCAACGCGAACCGGATGTATGGGAACACATACGATCCTTACGATCGCGGGCGGGCCAGTGTTGGGACGCGCCGGAGTATATCGCGACACTAAGATTCGATCAAGGCCAGTGGCGCTGGGCCGCGACGGCCATCAATTTCCTGCAAGGCTCACCAAATTCTTACACGGAGATCCGCAATGCGTTTGCTTTCTCGCTCGTTCGTGATGGCTGCTGTCATCGCGGCAGGGTCGGCACTCAGTGCCGGTATGGCAGGTGCACAGGCAACTGCGACGACTTGCAAGGACGGAACTACCAGCGCCACCTCGGGGCGTGGCGCGTGCTCGGGTCACGGCGGTATTGCGTCGAAGGCGACGAAGCCCGCGAAGACGACCAAGGCCGCCACGACGGCAGCCGCGACAGTCGCTACTCCGGTGAAGGCGGCAGCGAAGCCGGCGAAGGCATCGGCCAGCGCGGCAGCGATGGTGAGCTGCACTGACGGGACGATGTCCAAGGGTGGTCGCGGTGCATGCTCCGGCCATGGCGGAATCAAGGCTGCCGCGGCGATGGCCCCAGCTATGGCACCGGCTGCCAAGCCGGCTCCCGCACGGGCGGCCAGAGCGGCAGCCGCGGCGCCGACGCGCTCCACGGCAAGCAACGCGACGGCAGGATCGGGTGCCAAGGAAGACAACAATCCAGCGGGGGCGATCGCCAAGTGCAAGGATGGTCTCTACTCGCATGCGACGCATCGGCAGGGTGCCTGCAGCCGGCACGGCGGTGTAGCGAGCTGGATGTAGCAGAACGCTCCGGAACGACACTGCGAGGGGATGGCCGGTTATCTGACCGGCCATCCCCTCGGTGTTTCATAACGGTTGAACGCCGCCGCGCTGGTTTTTGCGGGGTATCTTTCAGAACGGAGTCCTGTCCATCGCCCGCTCCATGGCTGGCCTAGTCTGCCGGCACGCGGTGGCGCGCTGGACGTGACGTCTGTCAAACGAATGCGGGAGAGAAAGCCCATGTCTGATTTCTATCGTAGCCGAAGGATTGCGATCAAGGACACGACGGCGCTTTTGACTTTCTTCATTGGATTCGCGTGGTCCGGCGCGTTCGTCTGGCCGTTCATGGAGAACCAGATCGACCGCGGCGACATGACTCGCGGCCTCGCATATTTTCTCGCCGCGGTCCTCGGATGCGCGATAGTCACAGGGCTAATCGGCCTCGAAACTGGTAACGTGCTTGGCGGGTTGTGGGAGCGTTATCACAAGCAGCATCGCGGACATGGAACGATTGGCGGATCTCCGCTGTTCGCCTGGGCCGGTCCGAGTGACATGCAAGCAGTGCAACGCGACAAAACGCGCGTAGCGTCGCGTTTTCCAACCAACACGCAAGGCATCGACGAGGTATTGAACGTCGCGCGCGTCGGGGATCCGCGCAACGTCTACTACACCGAATCTGGCGTCTACGCGGCATCGTTCATTCCGCTCGCAGAACGCGTGCGGCCGATGCGTTACGAGGTAGGCAGAGCGCGCGAGGCGCTCGCCAGGACCACCAACATCGGCGCGTGGGATGGCGGACGACTCGTTGGAGTCGTGCGCATATTGAGCGACGGGTACACGTTCAGCACCATTGCGGACATTCTCGTCGACCCCGATTATCAGCGGCTCGGGATCGGGCGCGCACTCATGCAGCGCGCGCTCAAGGCGGCGCCTGATATGCGCCTGATGATAGATGCACCGCCAGAGTGTGTTGGGTTCTTCGAACGAGTCGGTTGTGACCCCGGACCTACCGGGTTTGTCATGACCGCGAACGGATAGCGGCGAGCCCCGGAAAGCCGGCGCGAAAGCCGGCCCGGGTCACCTGTTTATGCGAGATACGCGCAGAATGCGCAACCTCATAGTGCGGACCGACGCGGTCGGTGGTACTATAAGTGTTCGGACCCACCCTGTGGAGCAACTGTGAACGAGTCAATTCAGTCACCCGAGCTCGATGAGGAGACATACGGCTTGCGCGATATTGTTCGGGAGCGGCAACCGGACGATCCGGATCCTCCTCGAAGGCCGGAGACGAGTGTCAAGTTCTACGTCGCGCTCTGGCTCCCCGTCTCCGGAGCATTGCTGGCTTACTCCGTAACGCGTGGAAGCTTCTGGGCGGCGTTCGTCGGGATCGAGTTGTTACTTGTAGGGTTGTACACTCTTGCAAAATTGTAGATTGCCATCGTTCCATAAAACTCCTGTATGACTACTGATCAGTTCGCTGTGCAGGCGGATGCGACTGACCAATCGAGCGACGAGGCGCGCTCCCGCGCATTCGACGGCGATGCATCGGCTTTTGCCCCCGCCGAGGATCCATACCAGCCGACAAACCCGCAAACACACCCGCGCGTGATTGCTGCGCAGAGGTCGGAGGCTCTCAACAGGCTGTTGAATCTTTTCATCGCGCTGGTCGCGCTCGCGATACTCGCACCAGTAATGCTGCTGATCGCGCTCGCGGTGAAGCTCACATCGCGGGGGCCGATTTTCTACGTGCAGGATCGCGTCGGTGTGGATCGACGCAGGCGTGCTGCTTCGCCCGCGGAGGACCGGCGAAGGTCGAACGTCGGCGGCCGTCCGTTTCGCATACTCAAGTTCCGCTCGATGCGACAGGACGCCGAAGCGGGTACCGGCGCGGTGTGGGCGGCTCAGAAGGACCCGCGCATTACTTCCGCGGGACACTTTCTGCGTACGACGCGGCTGGATGAACTCCCGCAGCTCATCAACGTCGTTCTGGGCGACATGAATATCGTGGGTCCGCGCCCCGAGCGGCCGAGCATTTTCGCGGAACTGCGCCAGAACATCGACGGATATCAACTACGGCAACAGGCGCGGCCAGGTATCACGGGCTGGGCACAGATCAATCACGCTTACGACACTTCAATCGACGATGTGCGCGTGAAGATCCAGCTGGATCTGGAATACCTCGCCCGACAATCGCTCGCCGAGGATCTCAAGATCATGATGCGGACCCTGCCGGTCATGATATTCAAGCGTGGATCACGGTAGACATTCGTAACGCTCATAACAAGAGAGGGACAGCGATTCGCTGTCCCTCTCTTGTTATGAGCATTACGCGACGTTACGGTCGTGGTGCTCGATTGGCGCGAGCCTTTTCCATATCCGCAACATTCTTGTCGAACGTGGCCTGCTGGGCCGGCGTGAGGATGGCGCGGAGGTCAGCCTGCTGCTTCGTGCGCAGTTCAGTCATCTTGGCGCGCATGTCGCTTCCGCCCATCGCTGCCTGCATCCCAGATCCGAAACGGGCGTCGATCGCCTTGACCGAGTCAGCCTGTGTGGCGGACAGGGTGATTCCTGTCATCAGACGATCGGAAGAGCGCGTTGCCATCTGGGCTGGGTCCATTCGCCCGCCACCGCCGCCCATGCCTCCTCCCTGCGCCATCGCTGGGGCGCTGGCCGCCGCGAGAAGCATGAAGGAAAAGGCCGCAATATTGATTCGCCGCATGTGTACCTCTTGAAATGTTGGTTTTCTCGTGACCGACCGTCGGACACGACTTCGTGCTCGCACGCATGACCCGATGATGTACGGACGGCGCCACGATACGTTGTGCGCCGGACCAACCCGAGCCGGGCGCAGGAATATCGATCCGAACTGAGTACACCGGGAGCGACGCCAACGGTTCCGAGCTCGGACGGATATTCGTGCTGTCGGTACGTTCGGCATCGAAGGGTTGGGTCGACGGTCCCCAATCAGGACCCGATACGGTAACGTTCGGTATGAGCGGTGGAGGAGCTGGAGTGGCCGCAAGATGAGCGCGCGCCGGGCGGCGGTCGGGGTCGTGGTGGCACCAGGCCATGCCGGAGAGGAATTGCTCGTCGTCAGACGCGCATCCTTTCCCGGTGACCCGTGGAGCGGTCACATAGCACTCCCAGGCGGAGGCGTCGAGCCCTCAGACGCTTCGCTTGAAGCCACGGCTCGGCGCGAGACGCTCGAAGAGACAGGCATCGACCTGCGAGGGAGCTTGTGCACGGCTGCCCTCGAGCCGGTCACACCACGGTCGAGAGGGGCGCCGCTTGTC
Source organism: Gemmatimonadaceae bacterium (assembly GCA_036554185.1). Taxonomy (GTDB): domain Bacteria; phylum Gemmatimonadota; class Gemmatimonadetes; order Gemmatimonadales; family Gemmatimonadaceae; genus Fen-1247. Next base: position 17,384 of record DATBNQ010000099.1, read on the forward strand.
TCGGTTTCACCGTTCGTGTTCCAATACAGCGGCGACAAGCGCGTAACATTGTCGTCGGAGATCGTCGAGGCCTGGTGGGTGCCAGTGGAGGAATTCGAGCGGACTGACGCGTGGCAAATGACAACGATTGTCACTGCCGACGGGCTCACCTTTGAGGCCCGCGCATTTCAGATGCGGGGCCATCCGCTGTGGGGACTGACCGAGCGCATTCTGGATGAATTCCTGCTGCGGCGGCGACTCGACGGTCAGCTCTGATCGCCGTCGGGGTGGTATGGCTCGATGCCAGTGGATCCATACTGCGAGACTATTTCACTGAGCTCGGGCCGCGGCCGGTCGAGGGGTGGCTCGACCGCGGTTCCGATGTGCACGAAGCCAGCGATGCGTTCCTCCGCTCCGAGCCCAAGTTCCGACGTGATTCGGTCGTCGTAGGCGTACCACTCTGTGTGCCAGTTCGTCGAGTATCCGAGCGCGTTTGCAGCGATAACGAGATTCATCGCCGCCGCGCCGGCCGAAAGCGTCTGTTCCCACTCCGGAGCCTTTGGGTGTTCGTGAGGGCATGAGACTACGGCAATGACCAGAGGTGCTCGCACCAGTCGCGCCCGCTCGGCATCCATCGTCGCGGCATTAGCGTCTGGATGATCAACGAGAAATGTCGCAGCTATGAGCTCACCCAGTCTCGCGCCTCCCGAGGGACCGATGATGATGAACCGCCATGGCACGGCGCGCCCGTGGTCCGGAACCCGGGAGGCGATGGTTAGCATCGTGTCGACTTCACGCGGCGTTGGCGCGGGCGGCCCCAATAGCCGGGGCGGCACGGAACGTCGCTTGAGGAGCAGATCAATCGCAGGATTCATTGGCTTGAGTTGGGAATTGTCAAAGCTAGTTGAGGAAACCCTTTGCACGCGGAGAGCATCTGACCCGATGTCCCCCAGCTTCGCACGGAGTGCGCGAAACTGGACGGAATGCCAGTCTCCTACCCGGAATATCCATGTCATTCGATCTCTGCAGTACTTTCGCGCCGCGGCGAAATACTCGTCTCGCGTCGATCGCCATAATGGGCGTGCTGGCTCTTGCGACTGTCCAGCTGTCACCGATGCGGGCTGGGGCACAGGAAGATGCGTACGCTGTCAAGCGCGATGCGCATGCGTCAACATCCGGGATCACGTCGATCCGAATCCAGAACGGCTCCGGCCGCCTGGTTGTAACGGGTAAGGCGGGCGCGTCCTCGCTCTCCGCCACGGCGGTGGTCCGTGGGTCGTCTCAGGATATTGTCAACAGTGTCAAGCTGATCACCGAGCGTGACGGAAACGCGCTGACTGTTCGCGCGGACGGTCCGGACCGCGGCTGGTTTGGCGGCGGTGGCTGGTCAGCCGACCTCACCGTAGAGGTACCAGCCAACATTCGCCTCGATGTCAGCGACGGCAGCGGCGGCGCTCGTCTGCAAAACGTCGGCGCGCTGACAATGCGGTCCGGTTCCGGTGGTGTTCACATCGACGGCGTTACGGGAAATGCCGATGTGAAGAGCGGATCTGGCGGCGCGGAATTACGGAACGTCCGCGGCGATGTAGTACTAAGCACGGGATCGGGCGGAATAACTGTATCAGGCGTAACCGGCTCGGTAGATGTGAGAAGCGCAGGCTCGGGTGGCGTCAATGTGAGCCAGGTCACTGGTTCGCTTCATCTCGGCTCCATTGGATCGGGCAGCCTCACCGCGGACAACATCGGCGGCGACCTGACCGTGGATCACAAGGGAAGCGGCTCCGTGAGCTACACGAACGTGAAGGGCCACGTCGACGTCCCCTCGCGCGGCCGTCGCTGGTAGCTCGCGCGGACCATGTCCGGATAGATTGATCGGATGAACGATCCGATCCTTGAGATTATGGAGAGCGACACTCTCGCGGAGTCTGGTGCCGAGATTGTCGCTCTCGTGTCTGAGTACTTCGCTGCGACGCGCGCAGGTGATGGCGGAGTGTCGACCGCCCTCACACCCGAGGAAATATCCCCGCGATTCGACGAGCCGATTCCGCGCGGCGGAGTGCCCATGGCGGCGATAGCCAGCCGCCTGCGTTCGCAGGTAATCTCGGACGCGAATCGTCTGTATCACCCGATGTACATGGGCCACCAGGTCGCACCTCCGCTCCCCGCCGCCGTGTGGACCGAGTCGCTCATAAGCGTATTGAACCAGTCAGTCGCCGTGTGGGAGATGTCACCGACGGCGACGGTCATCGAACACCGCGTGATTCGCTGGATGACCGAACTCGCGGGGTGGGACGAGACGAGTGGCGGTACGCTCACTTCGGGCGGTACCGAAGCGACGTTCACTGCACTGCTTGCAGCGCGCAATACTACCATCCCGGATGCATGGACCCAGGGCGTGGGTGAGAATCCGCCGGTGGTCGTATGCGGCGAGCACGCACATTACGCCGTTTCCAGAGCGCTCGGCGAGCTCGGACTTGGCGTCGCGAGCCTCCGTACTGTTCCGTCGCGCGACTACCGCATGGATACCGACGCACTCGCTGCTGCGATCGATGCGGCGGACCGGGAAGGCAGGACGGTGATGTCCGTCGTTGCAACAGTCGGTTCCACGGCTACCGGTTCGTTCGATGATCTCGAGACGATCGGAGCGATGTGTGATGAGCGAGGGATCTGGCTCCACGTGGACGGCGCTCACGGTGCGTCGGCGCTGCTTTCGGAAACGCGCTCCGCCGGCCTGCGCGGACTGCAGTACGCCCGATCGCTCGCATGGGATCCGCACAAGGGTATGTTGCTTCCGATTGCAACGGGAATGTTGCTGATGCGCGACGAGCGCGATCTGCAGCGCGCGTTCGCCCAACGCGCGCCGTATCTGTTCCACGAACGGCCGGGCGCGCGCGGATGGGATCTTGGTGTCGAGAGCTTTCAGTGCTCGCGCCGCGCCGACGTTCTCAAGCTGTGGGTGGCGCTGCAGCGGTATGGCGCGGACGGTATCGGAAAGGTGTATGACCACCTTTGCGACGTGACTAGTGCGCTGTACGACGCAATCGTGGCACGCGAGGGTTTTGAGGCGCTGCACGAGCCCGAGTCCAACATCCTTTGCTTCCGCCACGTGGGGAACGGCAATATGGACGCGACAGCAGTAGATGAGCTGAATCGCGAATTGCGCGTTCGCTACAACAGGTCGGGGAAGGGATGGATCACACTTACCGTTCTGGATGGACGGCCGGTTCTCAGAGTCACGCTGATGAACCACCGCACGCGCGAGCATCACGTGCGCGCCCTGCTCACCGGCCTCGCCGACGAGGCACGCGCACTGTTGACGTCAGACTAGCGATCGAATCCACCCTCCATCGACGGGAATCGACGCGCCCGTCGTATAACTGGCGCGCTCGGAAGCGAGGAATGCGACCATGGCCGCGAATTCTCGTGGCGTCCCGAGTCGGCCCATCGGTATCTGTGATTCCCACGCCGCGTTGATGGCGTCCACGGTAGTCTCGCGCAGCTTTGCGTTGCTCGCCGCCAGTTCCGCGATCCTGTCTGTGAGTGTGTAACCCGGCATCACGCAATTGACGGTCACGCCGTCCCTGGCGACTTCGTTGGCCAGCGTGCGAGCGAAACCGGTGACTGCGGCGCGCACACTGTTCGACAGGATCAGATTATCGACCGGCTGCTTTACTGCAATCGAGGTGATGTTGATGATCCGGCCCCAGCGTCGTTCCTTCATTCCCGGCAGTACCGCTCGCGTCAGGTTGACGACGCTCTCGAAGTTCAGGCGCAACGCATCGGACCACGCTGCAGGCGAGTGACTTTCGAAGGGACCCGCGGGCGGGCCACCAGCGTTGGTAACCAGAATGTCGACGCGTCCAAACTCACTCTGAGCAGTTGACCACACGCGCTGGATGGCGGCGGGGTCGGATACGTCCGCGGTTACGGCGACGACTCGCGCACCGGTTGATTCGCGAATCGATGCTGCCGTCGTATCAAGCGCGGATTTTGTGCGCGCACACAGCACGAGGCTTGCGCCTTCCGCCGCCAGCTCTTCCGCAACCGCGCGCCCCAGGCCGCGGCTGGACGCCGCAACCAGCGCGATTTTCCCGCGGATTCCGAGATCCATTGCTATTTCTTGTGAAAGTAGGAATCTGTTCCGTTCAGCCAGTCTGCGCGCGGGGGGCTGAACACATCGACGTCGAGTGTGTCTTCGATGGCCTGGGCGCGATGAGGGACGTTCGATGGAATGTGCAGCACTTCGCCGGCGCCCACGACGATTTCTTCGGAGCCGTCGTCGCCGATCCAGAAATGCAAGGCTCCTTCAAGGATGTACGTCACCTGCTCGTTGTGATGTGAGTGTTGCGGCACGATCGCACCCTTCTCGAGATACACATGAGCGATCATTATGTCGTCGCCCGTGATGATCCGTCGCGATATGGTATCGGTGACGATCTCTTTTGGCATATCGTCCCAGCGAAAATGTCTGACTGTAGAGTTCATCTCATTTCCCGTTGAAATTCGGTGCTTCGTTGATCCACCGGCGGAAACATCCGTCCTGCCACGACAACTTGCGTCACCTTGGCCGCCACGACGTGGGAACATACGTCACGGCAAGCGAATTGCGAATACCGGCCCCATGACCCTTACTCATGACACGCAGGTCGCACCGCTGGTCGAGGTGTTCGAGCTCTACATGTTGCGAGACGTGAGCCTCGCAGAGATGCGGGAACCAACCACGGTCGCGGCCCGTGCGATGCTCGCTTCGGGGCTAAGCCCTGAATTGATCCTGACAATTCTGGATGGAGCCGTACGCGTCGCGGAGACCGAGACGGGAGGACCGAGCTCCGAAGAGCACGCCCGCAACTTGCGAGACCAGATGGGAACCTGGCTCATGGAGGCGCTCTTCGATCCCAACCGGGCACCCGATACGGCGACGCTTGCTGCATGACATCCAGCTCGGCAACCTACGCGCGTTAGCCGGGTGTCTTAGCTTCAGGAAGCCAATATCGCGTCGAACCCCCGGAACCAGAGAATGGACCCAGCGCAGGCGATCGTCTCAATCATAGCCGTCATTGGCTCCTTTTCGGTGCCGGTGGCGCTTATGTACATGTGGGTCCATCGGCCGTCGGCCAAGACGCAATTGCAGCCGGGACGTACGGATCCGGCATTGGAGGCACGGCTCGAGAGAATCGAGGTCGCCGTGCAGGCAATCGCACTCGAAACCGAGCGGATCGCCGAGGGTCAGCGCTTCACAACCAAGCTCCTGACTGCAAGCAGCGATCGCTCGCTCGGCAGTCCGGCGCGCCAAGGTGGATAACCGCGGTCTACAGCGCGCGTCCTGATTCTTAGTACTTTGTTTCTCGAGATTCTCGGAACCGTTCCGCGGCTGCCGTGTCGCAGCCTCCGAGACGCACTCGCCAAACAATCCATATCTCCGTGGCTAATCGGTCCGAAATAGTACAGATCCGGGACGTCGTGATCCGTCACTTCCATCGGCGAGCCTCGCTCGACGAGGTCAGGGATACCGTGCTCGAAGCGAGCCGGTCGATGCGCGCAGATTCGCTTCCGATCGAGGAGATTCTGGTGGTCCTGAAAGGCGGTGTGACACTTGCCGCTGAGCATGTGAATCAGCCTTCCGTTCCGGAGACTGCGGTGGCACTGCGTGCACAGATGACGCCGTGGCTCATTTCGATCTACATGAACGAATCGGGCGAGTTCGACGAGCCGCGGGAAGACTGATGTCGCGAATTTCGATACTCGGTTAGCACTATCCCCTGGATGCGAAAATCCTTCCTGTTGCCAGCGCTCATCCTTGCGGCTGCACCGACCGTGTCTGCGCAGGCAACACCGCGTGATACGCTCACGCCGGTCAAGGTTACTGTCCTACGGACTCCGTTCGATGCGACTTCGGCGCCACTCAACGTCGCGTCAGTGGGCGCGCGCGATATCGCTACCGCCCAACCCGGCTTCTCAATCGATGAGGCACTGGGCCAGGTCTCCGGGATCCAGGTAGACAACCGCCTCAACTTCGCGATCGGCGAACGGATTTCCGTTCGCGGAATCGGAACGCGGTCTGCATTCGGTACCCGCGGAGTGCGCGTGATTGTGGACGGGATTCCTGCAACCCTTGCCGACGGGCAGTCCGCCCTCAGCAACATAGACATGGGATCGCTCGGCGTCGCCGAAATCATTCGAGGGCCAGCGTCTGCACTCTACGGCAACTCATCAGCGGGCGTGATTTCATTGCGAACCCTTCCTCCACCACCGGTCGCATTCGCCCCGACAGCGCGCTTCATGGCCGGAAGTGATGGGCTCGCGCGATATCAGGTCGGCGCCGGCGGAATCGCGGGACGCGGCACGTATGTACTGAATGCCGACCGGTTGGACTATGGCGGCTACCGTGCGTACAGCGCGGCAAGAAACGCCCATGTGAACGCGGTTGGAACCTGGGATTGGGATCGCGTATCGGTCAAGCTTGTTGCCAACGGTGCTCAGTACAACGCGCAAAATCCCGGAAGTCTCTCCGACTCACTCATTCGCGTCGATCGGCGGCAGGCTTACTCGAACAACCTGTTGCATCGAACCGGAGAACTGGGCCGCCAGAATCAGCTCGGCCTGACAGCGCGCGCCAGACTTGGTGTTGGGGAAGTGGAACTTGCTGGCTACGGATTGACACGTGCGATAGACAACCCAATTCCGGCGAGCATTATCGGCATTCACCGCGCGGCGGGCGGGGCGCGTGCTACGTACTCGGTGACTGCCGGTACAGCCGATCGCGGAATCACCGCGCTTGTGGGGGGAGAGTCCGATCTGCAGAGGGACGATCGTCGCAACTGGGTGAACGCGAACGGCAAAGCCGGTGCGCTCACACTCGATCAACGTGAGCGCGTGACGAGTACGTCGCCTTTTGTACAAATGAGCGCTGTGGCCGATCGTCTGACAGTGTTGGGGGGAGCGCGCTACGATCAGTTTCGATTTGCCGCGCAGGATCATTTCATAACGCCGACCAACCCCGATGACTCGGGAATTCGCCGGATGTCGTCGACAAGCCCGACTCTGGGCCTGAGTTACGCGTTGCTCCCCGTCGCATCGATCTATGGAAACGTCTCGAGCGCATTTCAGACGCCGACCACGACCGAACTGACCAACAGGCCCAGCGGAGCAGGTGGATTCAATCCGGATCTCCAGCCGGAACGCACACACTCGCACGAAGTGGGAGTGCGTGGCGCCACGAGAACGCTGTCATACGACGTAGCGCTCTACGATATGCGTATCGATAATGAACTGATCCCGTTTCAGGTCGCGAGCGCGCCCGACCGTCAGTTCTACCGCAATGCTGGTACGGCGCGTCACCGCGGCATCGATGCGGACTTCACGGCGGCAATCGCAGCATCGGTCCGGATGCGCGGTTCGTACTCGTTCACCGATGCGCGCTACGTCACGTACGCGGTCGCGAGTGGGGCTGGCGTGACATCCTATTCGACCAACCGAGTTCCTGGCGTCGCGCCAAATATCGCGTCGCTCTCCCTGCAGCTCGGCGAGCCATCGGTGAGGTTTCTGTCCGTGGAAGAGCGCTATCGCTCCAACATTCCCGTCAACGATGCGAACACCGTGGTGTCGCCTGCGTCGCTCGTCACGAACATGCGCGGGCTGGTCGGCCTCGGACACGTTTCGCTGTTTGCCGGGATCGATAATCTGTTTGGCGCGATCTACAACACTTCCGTATCGATCAATGGATTTGGGGGGAGATACTTCGACCCCGCAGCCGGCCGCACCATGTACGCCGGTGTCGATCTGCTATCGATCAGGAAGTGATGGCTGGTGCAGCGATTCCCAATCAATCAGCGGGGCGTCGGTAACAGCCTGCTCGACGGCGTCGGAAACTTCGCGACGGAGACTCAGATGCTTGCTGTTATTGCGAGTTGGATACACGCGGTTGGTCAACAGCACGACCCAGACGCCGCGCTCTGGATCCGTCCAGATTGAAGTCCCGGTATATCCCGTGTGGCCGTAGCTTCGCGGCGAGAAAAAACGGCCGGCGCTCGAGTGGACCGCGGGCGTGTCCCATCCAAGCGCGCGACTGGACCCCACTCCCTGTGCCGCGGTCCAGCGAGCAATTGTAGCTGGCGTAAGCAATCGTACGGAACCCACGCTTCCGCCATTCAACAGCATGCGCGCAAATATCGCGAGATCGTGCGCGGTCGAGAACAAACCGGCATGTCCCGAAACGCCGCCGAGGGCGTAGGCATTCTCATCGTGCACTGATCCCCACACCAGGCCGCGTGGCGGGTCCGCTTCGATCTCGGTAGGCGCGATGTGACGCTTGTCCACGGAGTCGGGCCGGAAGCCTGTCTCGCTCATGCCGAGCGGTCCAAATATCGTGCGCGCGGTGTAGGCATCGAGCGTCTCACCTGTAATGTGCTCGACAATAAAACCCATCAGCACGAAATCCCAGTCGCTGTAAACGGACTTTGTGTCAGGCGTGTACAGAAGCGGCCGGGAATTGATTGCGGCAAGGTATTGCTCTCGGCCCCTGAGCGTTTTCCAAAGCGGCGCAAATGCTTCGAGACCGCCCCGGTGTGTCAGCAGCATTCGCACCGTGATTGATTTCTTGTCGGGCGCGTTGAATTCGGGGAGATAGGACGCGACAGTGCGATCGATATCGAGCCGCCCCTGTTCCTCCAGCATCATCGCCGCGGTTGTCGTCGCAATTACCTTGGTTAGTGAAGCAAGGTCGAAGCGAGTGTGCTCATCGACTGCCGGTGAACTATCGGCGTACGTAAGCCTTCCGTATGAGTGCAGATAGATAAGACTGTCGTAGCGACCGACAGCGATGGCCATGGCTGGCGCAGCATGATCGGCCACGGCGGCATCGATGATTGAATCAAGCCGGGCGGGCAGGGAAGGATCGAGCCCACCCACAGGCCGAGAGCCGCTCGTCGGAATTGGCGCCGTCGCCGCCGCTGCCGGTGGAACCGGAGGCGCGGCAACTGGTGGCGGGGTACTCGCAACAGTAGCGCCGGCACAGCCTGTCAAGAACAGCGCCGCAAGCGCGACGCTCGTCGCGACGCTCGTCGCGCTGCGCCGGGACCAGATCAGTCGCGTCACGCGACCGGATCCGCGCTCAGATCGAGGCGTCGATGAAGCTGCGGACGTCAACGTCCGAGAGTTCCGGCTCGCCCGGCGACACGTTGTCCAGTCGGCCCGCCTTCATCCATTCCTCGAGGACGCCGACCTGCTCGAAGAGATGCTCGAACGACTCAACAATGAAAAGGAGCGGTTGATAGTGGTCGATCTCGAAGTACTGATTGATCACCCACTCGAGTTGGATCGGATATCGCTGAACGATCGGTGACTCGACGCTGTGCTGCAGCTCTCCATACGACGAAAGGAGTCCGCTGCCGTACGCCTTCACTCCCTTGCCGTCGGGCGCGCGCATCAAGCCGAATTCGACAGTGAACCAGAAGAAGCGCGCCATCGCCTTCATGATGCTCGTGGTGCGACGGACCTGCTCCGCGGGATCCTTGATCTTCTTTACGATCTGCACAGCGGTCTGCGCAACCTCGCCGAAGCGGGCCAAGGCATCCGCGAACGCGGGGTCGGTATGCATCGGCACGTGGCCGGCGATGTCGTGAAAAATGTCCGGCTCGGGTAGATAATCCAGCCGATCCGAGTCGCGGATGGTAATCGTTGTGGGAAACTCGCGCTTGCGCAACGAATCGAAGAAGAGGAACGCCGGGACGTACCCGCTTACGGCCTTGGCCTTGAATCCCGTACGCGGCGCCATGAACTTGTTGACGTCTTCCAGTCGCGGAACGGCATTCGGATCGAGGCAGAGGGTCTCGACTCCTTGCAGGAAGCGTGGATTGGCGTAGCGTTGCCACCGTTCGCCCATTCGAGCGAATAATTGACGCCATGCCTCATGGTTCTCGGCGTTATATAGCTCGTAGGGCTGCTCGATGTACAACTTGCCGTGCTCGCGCGCGGCCTCGATGAACGGGGCACGCGTCGTCGTGAGACCGGGCGTCGATTCTGTTGTGTCGTGCCCTGCCATCGTAGCCATTCAAATCTCCAGGTTGCCTGATGCTTATGAGTATGTTACCCGCTCGGCGATGAAACGGCTACTATTGCGCCGCCCCGCGGCGGCCCTCTCGAGTATCGGTGTTTTGCTGCTCGCTGGCGGATGTCGCCACGACGGTGAGACGACTGCGACGCGCATCATCGTGTTCAATGCCGGTGCCCTGGCCCTCCCCCTTCGGCAGGGACTCGATTCGTTCGCTCGGCGAAACAGCCTTACGGTCAGTCAGGAGAGCGCCGGTTCCGTCGAGACGATCCGAAAGGTCACCGACCTCGGACGCATCCCGGATGTGGTCGCGGTGGCAGATACTGCGCTGTTCGGAACGCTGCTCCCCGGGCGCGTGGCGGGGCCCATTGCCGTGCTTGGTGGCAACCGATTGGTGTTGGCCTACACGGATCGATCCAGATTCGCCGGCGAGGTCAACTCTCGCAACTGGACGGACGTGGTTACGCGGCCAGGGGTCGAGGTTGGGCGGAGCGATCCGACGCTCGATCCAGCTGGTTATCGTGCCCTCATGGCCATGCAACTGGCCGAGCGTTACTATGCCCGACCCGGACTGGCCGCACGCCTGCGGGCCGCCGCCCCTGACGCTAACATGCGGCCGAAATCGGCCGATCTCACGGCGCTGCTTCAGACCGGGAACCTGGACTACGCATGGGAGTACGAATCGGTCGCGCAAAGTCTGGGTTTGCGATACGTCAGCCTGCCGGCAGAGGTTGATCTGGGTGAGCCTGCGCTCGGCGCGACGTACGCCACCGCCAGTGTCGAGATCGCGCCTGCAACTCCGCCGACGGCGGGTACACGCGGAGGTCCGCCGCTGGTAATGCACGGCGCGCCCATCGTTTTCGGTGCAGCGGTCCTGAAGGATTCGCCAAATCCCAAGGCCGGGCACGGGTTCATCACATATCTTATGTCTCCGGAAGGGCGCTCGATTCTCGCGGCCAATGGGCTCAGCCAATCGAGGCAGGCGTCACCCGTCGATAGCCGATAGCACTGTATCCGCAAATGTCTCAGGCCTTTTCGTTTCGCGATGCATTCTGACGCGTCTTATGGTCCTACCACCTTACTCTTCTCTGGTCGCGAACACCCCGATGGACGAAATCATTGAGTTCTTCACACGCCGGCCCCTGGCACAGCGAGCCTTTCTTGCATTTACCGTCGCGATGTTTGTTGCCTGCGCTGCACGGATTGCCGCGCATTCGTAGTACCAGCTATGGAGTAATTGCCGTCGCGTTGCTCCTCGCAGCATGCAGTGATTCAGGTGTCGGGCCCAATCCGGGCAACCCGGACCCTGTCGTCTCTGACCTCGGGAGCATGAACGTCGGCGATGTACGGAGCATGACGTTCTCAGCGGCATCGGGTGGTCTGGCCATACCGGCGTCGCTGGCGGCAGCGCAGTACGCGATAATACTTGGCAACGTCAAGATTGCGACGAGCGAGATTGCCGACTACCAGGTTCGCGGCGACTGGATGAGCCCAGCTGAGCAGGGGCCGGCCAGCGATCTGTTTGCGCCGACTCAACGACCTCTCAGGAGCCCGGCAATGTTGCCGCGCGCGACCGAGTTCGAAGCGAGACTGCGCAACATCGAGCGCACGCAGCTTCCGCGACGTGGTGGCCGCGGCCTCACCGCGAGCGGAGTTGTTGCGGACAGAAATGCGCCGGCACCGGCGCGAGCCGTAAACCCGCCCGTAGTTGGATCGACGTTGACGTTCAAGGTTCTGACGCCAGCCGGTTTCAGCGGTGCACAGCCAGCCTGCTCGGCCGCTGGTTATACAACCACGACCGGCACGGTGAAGTACGTATCGCAGCACGCGATCGTCGTGAGCGATGTAACCTCGCCATTTGGCGGCTTTACAGACGCCGACTTCAAGGCGGTTGGCGATGAATTCGACCAGTTGATATACCCAACCGACGTCGGCTACTTTGGCACACCGACCGACCTGGACAACAACGGCCACATCTACATCTACTACACGCCGGCAGTCAACAAGCTCACGCCAGCTGGTCAGGCGAGCATAACGGGCTATGTCGGTGGTTTTTTCTTCGCCGGTGATCTCTATCCACCGACGTCGGCCGGGTGTCTATCCAGCAATCAGGGTGAGATCTTCTATTTGCTTGCGCCGGACACACGTGGAGCAAACGGGAATTCGTTCACCACGACGTTCGTGCGGCAAATAACGCGTGGGACCGTTGCGCACGAATTCCAGCACATGATCAACTCCGGCAATCGCTACGTATCTGCTGTACCTGAGCAGTTCGAAGCAACGTGGCTCGATGAAGGTCTCGCCCACTTTGCTGAGGATGCCGTAGGTCGCGCGAAGGCTGGCTTCGCCGATAACGTCGCAATCTCCAGCAGCGACATACTCAACCTCGACACGACTGTAACGCAGGCCTTTTTCGTGCAGAATTTCGCGCGATCAAAATACTACGTCGAGCGCCCCGACACGACCGGGGCCATCGTGAATCATACGAAGGCTGCGGCCAATCTCGCCTCGCGCGGCGCCGACTGGGCTCTCCTGCGCTACGTAGCAGACTGGTTCAACACGGGCGGCGATCCGCGAACCGTGACACGTGCGCTCGTCGCTGGTCCCGACACAGGTGCGGTAAATCTCGTAAAGGCAGCCGGAGTCCCGCTGGATACGATCCTTGCCCGATTTCTCGTTACCCTTTACACGGATCACCAGCCGTACATGGCGACAAGTTCTCCGTACAACTACAAGAGTTATTACTTTCGCGATATCGTCAACGGGACGCTGATCGGCAACGAGTCGGTCCCCGGTTACCTTCCCGTCGGGCAGGTCGGAAATGGAACGACCACGCTCACGGCAAAAGTGCCGGCGTCCTCCGCGGCGTACTTCCTGACCTCGCTCTTTACCGGCGGTGCGCGCACGATTCGGATCACCGACTCTGGTGGCAATCCGACTGCTGACCCGAACGGGCGAGTGTACGTAGTAAGAGTCCGGTAGGGCCACGCGGCGCCGCGGTCAGCTCTCCCGCAGCGCCGTCATTGCGGTCTCACTGAAGACACCCCGTCCGGCGATAACTCCGATCGCGATTGCGATCGCCATCATCACCGCTGTAATGGCGATCGCTGGACCGTACGCGGGTGCGTATTTTACCTCGAATACATAGTGCACTAGCGCCCAGCCGCCGCCGAGCGCGAGTACGAGGCCGGTAAGACTGCCCAGCACACCGAGCAGCGCATACTCGATCACAAGAATGCGCATGATCTGCGCACGAGTCGCACCGAGCGTCTTTAGCAATACACTCTCGCGAATGCGTTCGCGACGTGTCGATGACACCGCGCTGAACAGCACGGGAATTCCCATGATTACGCTGAACAGAGCCATGAACCGAACGGCCGTCGACGCCCTGTCGACGATCTTTCCAATCGTTGCGGTGATGAGCGAGAGGTCAATACTCGAAACGTTAGGAAATCTCCGCACGACGTCCCGTTGGATCGTCGCGACGCTGAGCGGGCCCGGTACATTCGCAAGCACCGTATACTGATGCGGTGCATCACGCAGCACGCGACTTGGAAATACCGCGAAGAAGTTGGGCTCGAACCGCGTCCATTTGACGTCGCGCAGACTGGTAACACGTGTTGGAATGTCGACACCCTGCACATTCCACGTGATCTCGTCGCCCAGCTTGACCTTCAACTCGCCCGCGACGCCGGCATCGAGCGAGACCTCCCCGGTGTCACCGGCCGCGAACGGTTTCGATGCACCGGCTTCGGGTGGGAACCATTTGCCAGAAGTGATCGTCTCGCCGGCAGTCATCGAATCGCGGAACGTCGAGCGGTACTCGCGTCGCACTGCCCATCCGGCTCTGCGATTCTTGGTTGTGTCCGCGGATATGGATTCGGTTGTTCGCCCGTTTATCGACGTGATGCGCATCGGTACTACCGGCGATTGCTGCGTTACCTTGAAGCCGCGCGCGCGAATTATCGAATCGATTGGTGTCGCCTGATTATCCTGCACGTCGAAGAGCAGCAGGTTCGCGCCTGAAGATGCAGCATTCAGTGACAGGTCGCGTACTATGCTGTTCTGGACCAGGTAAAGCGTCGTCACCAGAAATGCGCCGAACCCGAGTGAGAGCATGACTGCGCGCGTCTGGTTGGCCGGCCGATAGACGTTTGCGACGCCCTGGCGCACGACGTAAGGCCACCCGGCGCGCATCGAACGTTTCGCTCCCCAGGCCAGCGCGCTTGCGACGAGTGAGAGGACGAGGAGCACGCTCCCGGTGGCGGCGGCGAGCCACAATCCCTGTCTGACCGATTGCGCCCGCGCTACCGCAACTCCGATCACGCTCAACACCAGCGCCGCGTTTACGAGCAGGCGCGGAACGTCCTTCCAGCTCATCCGAAGTACTTCCGAGTCTGCATCGCGGCGAAGCGTCTGTAGCGGCGAAACATTACGCAACGCGAGCAGCGGGCGTAGCGCGAACACGAGCGCGATCCAGCCGCCGATGAGTATCCCCGAGATGATCGCTACCGGCTCTGCGGTGACGTGCACATCGACGGGAAGCATTCCGACAAACGCCATCGGCAGCAGGAACTGTATCCCCACGCCCGCCGCCGCGCCGAGTATGGCCCCGAGCAGCCCCATCACAGCGGCCTGGGCGACGTACATGCCAAGCACCTGATTGCCGGATGCACCAAGGCACCGGAAGATCGCAACCGTGTCGATCTTGCGTGCGACGAACGAGCGCACCCCGCTCGCGACGCCGATGCCGCCCAGCAACAGCGCGACCATTCCCACGATTCCGATGAAATTCGCCAGGCTCTCCGTTGCTCGCGCGGCTCGCTCTTCTGCCTGAGTAACGGTTCGGAGCTGCACGTCCTGTTTGGTGAGCCGTGCGCGAAATGGCTCGGCGAACGCCTTGGGATCGGCGTTGGCGTCGAGCTTGAGCAGGGCAGAGTATTCCGCGGTGCTTCCAAAGACCAGCAATCGTGTTTCCGGCAGGTAGCGAGCCGGTATGTACACCCGCGGCGCGAACGCGCTCGACAAGCCCGATGCTCCAGGCACATCCTTCAACGTGCCGCGGATGACGAACTCACCGTAGCCAATCTTCAAGGTGTCGCCGACGCGCGCGTCGAGCGTGATCAGGAGCGACGGATCTACCAGCGCGTTCGGGCCGGATTGCATTGATTCATACTGACCGGCCGGCTCGGTCGTGATCTGCCCGTAGAGCGGATAACCGGCCGCGACGCCGTAGATCTGTGAGAGGCGCGTATTCCCGTTGCGTGGAACGACGGCCATCGACGGAAAGGTTGTAAGCCTTACGTTCCGAACGCCGGCGCGCTGCAGCGAATCCAGGAGTTGCTCTGTCTCCTTTGCAAACGGTCGCCGGCTCGACAACTGAACGTCGCCGCCGAGCACGGCACGTGACTGCTCGCGGACCGATCGCGTGACGTTCCGCGCGAATGAGTCGATCGAAACAAGCGCAGCGACACCAACCGCGATCGTCGACATGTAGAGGAACAGCTTTCGTCGCGCGGTGCGGCTCTCGCGCCACGCGAGCCGCGCCAGCTGGAATGTCGATGCGCTCAAACCGCGTGTCCAGCGAAGCCGGTATCTTCGATTACCGCTCCGTCCGCAAGCCGGATCTGCCGTCGTGCGCGCGCCGCGAGCGTGGCATCATGCGTAACGATTACAACCGTTGAACCAGACTCCCGGTTCAACTCTTCAAGCAACGCAACAACACGCTCACCACTCGCGGCGTCCAGGTTGCCCGTCGGCTCATCCGCGAAGAGGATCGATGGACGATTCGAAAAGGCGCGCGCGATGGCGACTCGTTGCTGCTCGCCGCCGGAGAGTTGCATCGGGAAGTGCGTTGCCCGCTCGGCCAGCCCCACTCGCTCGAGGAGATCCGCGGCACGTCTTTCCGCGCCAGGCTCGCCGCGAAGTTCGAGCGGCACCTGAACATTCTCCGCGGCTGTGAGCGTCGATATCAGCTGAAAGCTCTGGAATACAAAACCGACCTTCGCAGATCGCACTCGTGCCCGGTCGTCCTCGCTCATGCTGGACATCTCCGCGCCATCCAGGATCACGCGGCCACCGGTTGGTGTATCGAGCCCCGCAAGCAGGCCCAGCAGGGTAGTTTTACCACTCCCCGACGGACCCGTAATTGCGACGAACTCGCCCGGTTGCACGGCGAACGACACGTTCTTGAGAACTGCGAGCGTGCGCTCGCCGCTCCTGTATTCCTTGGTCAACGATTCTGCGATGAGCATTAAGAAAGACGTCCGTTATGTGTGTATCTGCACCGCCGCTCTTCTTGGCACATCGCTGCTGTTGGTCGGATGCGGGCCGGCGTCAAAAGATAAGACACAGATAGCGGCAGGGTCGGACACATCGGGGTTTGCACCGGTGGCCAGAGTCGACTCTGCAGCAACGCCAAGCTCGGCGCCCAGGGTTCTGTTCATTGGCACCAGTCTCACAGCCGGGCTCGGCCTCGAGCCGGAGCAGGCATATCCCGCCCTGATTCAGCGCAAGGCAGACTCCGCTGGAACGCCCATTGTAGCGGTGAACGCCGGAGTGAGCGGCGAGACCTCCGCTGGTGCGCTCGACCGCATTGGCTGGGTGCTCAGATCACCGGCCGACATCGTCGTGATCGAAACCGGTGCGAATGATGCCTTGCGGGCGCTGCCCGTAACGGAGGCGCGCTCGAACATCGGCAGGATTCTCGACAGTGTGAAGGCCGCCAAGCCACGGGCGAAGATATTCCTGGTCCAGATGGAAGCGCCGCCGAATCTGGGCCAGGAATACACGCGTGCCTTCCACAACATGTACGGAGAGCTTGCCCGCGAAAAAGGGGTGACGCTCGTGCCGTTTCTCCTGAGCGGAGTGGCCGGCATCGCCGATCTGAATCAGGGGGACGGGCTCCATCCAAATGTCCAGGGTGAGCGAATCGTAGCCGAAAACGTTTGGAAATCGCTGCGACCGGCCCTGTCCGGGCGGTGAGGACGATGGTTGCTTCGCGGCAGGCTATCCGGCTACCTTTAAAGGCTATGTACGTTATTCCGAGGATTTGACGAATGGCCATGCCAGCCACGCAGATTCGGCGGGGGATGGTTCTCGTGTTCGAGGGTGAGCCATGCCGCGTCGTCGAGTTTCGCCATCACACCCCAGGTAACCTCCGGGCGATGGTCCAGGCGAAGCTCAAGAACATCCGCACGGGCAACAGCTTCGAGCACCGTTTCCGTGCCGCGGATTCCATCGAGAAAGCCGCGATGGAGACCCACGACCTGGAGTTCATGTATCAGGGTGGCGACACCTATCACTTCATGAACACCGAGAATTACGATCAGATCGAGATGGACGAGGAGGCGCTTGGTGATTCCGCCCAGTGGATGCAGCCGGGCATGAAGATCCAGGCCGAGTACTACAACGGAAGCCCGATCGGAATTCAGCTCCCGAACTCGCTCAATCTCGAAATCGTCGACACAGCTCCGGTGATGAAGACAGCTACGAAAACGGCATCGACCAAGCCGGCAAAGCTGAGCAACGGGGTGACGATAAACGTTCCAGAGTTCATCGCCCAGGGAGAGCGGGTTCGGGTGAACCCGACGACGGGCGAATACATGGATCGCGCGAAGGACTGACGCTCCGCGGGCGGCCGGCGATGTTGGTTGCTGGGCTCCGCATGCGGGATTAGTATGAACTGCTCGGGCACGACTCGCCGAGTATGGTGGCTGTAGCTCAATTGGTTAGAGCACCGGATTGTGGTTCCGGGGGTTGCGGGTTCAATTCCCGTCAGCCACCCCTCTATGGGGTTCGGAGAGAGAGTG
Organism: Gemmatimonadaceae bacterium; assembly: GCA_036554185.1. Classification (GTDB taxonomy): domain Bacteria; phylum Gemmatimonadota; class Gemmatimonadetes; order Gemmatimonadales; family Gemmatimonadaceae; genus Fen-1247. Next base: position 35,222 of record DATBNQ010000099.1, read on the forward strand.
TAGGTCCGTAGCTCAATTGGTAGAGCACCGGTCTCCAAAACCGGGGGTTGCAGGTTCGATTCCTGCCGGGCCTGTTTTTCCAAAACGAAGTTCGAGTGATCCGCGCGCTGAACGCTTCCAACGAGGTTCAGCGCCTTTTTTTGCCTTCTTACGACGATGAGGGCTGCCATTCGATCCCGGGGAAAATTTCCCTGATCCCGTGTTTCGTTTCATTTCGAACGTTTGAACGGATTGTGTAAATCATTGGTATGAAACGAGTTACTCGGCAGCTATGGACGGCACGTCCGTTGCCTTTGACTCCGTTGGGAAACAGCCGGTAGATACGGCTGCGTCAGGCAAGCACCACTGATGGTGGTTGTCGGGAACTCACCAACAGGAGAATCAGGATGCGTAAGAATTCCAACACCCTGCGAGCGATTGCAGTCGGATTGAGCGTCGCCACCGCGGGTACCGCAGTTGCACTGTACGCGACTCCCGTGATCGCGCAGCAGACACAGGTTGCGGCTTCAGTCGCCGATACGGTCCCCACCAAGCCGGATACAACGCGGCCGAAGCCCGACACCACAATGCCGGGCATGCCGACGATGCCCAAGAAGCCAGCGAAGCCAGCGAAGCCGGACACTACCAAGCCGGATACCGCCAAGCCGGCAGTTCCTGCCACACCAGGATCTTCCACGAGTTTGCCGGTGACACCGATCAAGCCGTTCACGTTCTAACGATCGGCTCGGTCACGAGATACGGGCGCGATGGTCAGAGATTCGACCATCGCGCCCGTATTTTTTTCATCTATCGACAAGGCACCGGCTCACGACTATTCTGGTTTCTTCAGCGCGGTGTCTCCGCCCTGCGGACGCACCGGCGGACGCACCGGCGGACGCAGGTCGATCGCCTTCAGATGATTCAGCTCGTCGTGTAGCGCACTGAGTTGCGATTCGCGGTCCTGGAGATCGGTTTCGAGTCGCGTCGTCACCTTCCGAAGCACTGCGCTCTGCTCCTGCTCGGCGAGCAGACGAGTTGCAATCGAATCGATGCTCCTGCGTAGCTGGAGCGTATCCGTTTCCAGCAGTGCAATTCTTGACCGTAGAACCTGCTGCGCGACTATCGATGCATTGTCGACACGTTGAAGTTCGTACAGGAGCGAAAGCTGATCGGTCGCCGCCTGGCGCATTGGCGTCGCGGGATGCTCCTTCAGCAGACGTTCGAATAGCGCGCGCGCCCGCGCGGGATCGTATGTAGGTCTGTTGGGAAAACTGTACAACATGGCGGCTTTGAACAGCGTGTTTTCGTCCCGCAATAGCGCGGAATCCGCCTCCAGCGCTGTAGCTGCGTCGGACCACCTGTGCGAGTCGACCGCGCTGCCAAACTGATTGCTTGCGCAAGCGAGCAGAACGATTGCCGCGGCGAACAGAGCTATGGGTCCCCGTTCCATGTTGGTCATGAGTTGGCCGACGTAATTTCGGAAGCGGGGAAGTGATCAATCACGCTTTCCGGGCCCGCACGAAACGCGCCTGGAAGCAACACGTTCATCACGCTTCCAGTGCCAACGGGGTTGTTCGCGACCCATATGGCACCACCGTGCGCGGTGACGATCTCCCTGCAGATCGCGAGGCCAAGACCGACGCCGCGGTCCCGCACTGCACGTCCCGACCTGGTCTGATAGAAGCGGTCGAAGATTCGCTCCTTCTCCTCGTCGGGCACTCCGGGTCCCTGATCAGCGACGGCGATCCACATCACTCCCGCCGCGGTACGCGCCGCCCGTACCGTCGTGCGCATCATGTTCCAGCGCGCCGGTGCGATCTGGTCAGGTCGCGCAGTAAGTGAACGCATCTCCAGACGAACCTCGCCGCCGGACGGGGAGAACTTGATCGCGTTCTCGATCAGGTTTTCCAGCACCTGAAGAATTCGGTCGTAGTCGCATTCGACGAGGAGACGATAGTCGGGCAGTACGAGATCGATCTTCAGCCCTCGCTCGTCGCGCGCACTCTCGGCCTGGCCAACGGCGCGACGGAGCAGCTGGGCGCCATCGGTCACCTGCAGGTCCGGCTCCAGACCTGCCTCGAGTCGCGACAGATTGAGCAGTTTCGCGAGCATCGCCGACAGCCGCGTAGCGCTCTGCTGATTCAACGTCAGCAGCGTGCGCTGCTTTTCGGTCAGTGGTCCCGCAACGCCATCGAGGAGTACGCTTATCGTTTCCTGCATCGATGTGAGCGGTGTCTTGAGATCGTGCGACACTCCAGTCACGAAATCGTGCTTCATCCGGTCGAGCGCGCCGAGCCTCTGTGTCATCGTGTTGAACGCTCTGGCAACCTCCGCGAACTCATCGTCGCGCGTGCTGTCCAGACGGTAGTCGAACTGTCCCCGTGCCACCTTGCGCGTACCTTCGGTAAGACGTTGCAGCGGCTCGGATATGGAGCGAGCCAGCAACGCAGATATCAATACGCTCAGGAAGAGAATCCCGATGGCGGCGATCCAAGAAATACTCTCCGCCAGTGTCGCGGCACTCCCGGATTGCTCGAGTCGCGCCTCCATCACTCCTTGCGACGCCTGTCCAACGCGCTGAGTCTGCAGTTGAAGACCGTCCAGTGCGTTCTGGAGCGATGCCAGCGAGTCCTGTGCTGCCGCGCGTGAGCTGAGCCGCCCGAAGTTGGCGAGACGTTGCGTCGAATAGCCAAGCGACGACCATTCTGTCGCGAGGGTGTTCATCTCGCTGCGCTCGCGATCGCTGAGTGGCAGCGCCTGGAGACGTTTCAACTCGCCCGCGTAATCGTTGGCCAGCTGGTCGAACTTGTCGAGATATCCCCTGTCGCGGGTGACGGTATACTTGGCGGCATTTTCGCCAAGTTGCGCGACACGCGTTACCTGCTCGTTGGAAGTTGCACGAACGCGCGCGGACAACTCGGTCAGCGCGTGTCCGGTCGCGACGGCGCGCCTGATCGTAATCACATGATATGTGAGCAGAATACCGAGCAGCGTTATGTACAGCGCGAAAGCAGCTCGGAGCTTGGTCACGACCTTCATTTTTCGATTCCGTAGCTCCGCAGCCGGTTCCGGATCGTCTTGACATCGAGACCAAGCTGGCGCGCGGCTTCCGCCTTGTTGTGTCCCGCTCGATCGAGGGTTTCCATGATGAGCAAACGCTCGGCCTCCGCCAGCGTAGTTCCGAGAGGGAGCTGGATGGTGGACTGCCCGCCTGGTTTCAACGACTGTATGTGTGGCGAGAGATGCCTGGGCTCGATCCAGCCGCCGCGCGCGACGATCACGGCCCGCTCGATGACATTGCGAAGCTCGCGCACGTTACCGGGCCACGCATGGGCCTCGAGCAATCCGCGCGCTGTATCGCTCACGCCTTCGACCGGCATGGAATGCTTGTCGCTGAATTCGCGCACGAAATGGCGCGAGAGCAGTGCGATGTCATCCGAGCGCTCGCGCAACGGTGGCAGGGCAATCTCGAAGACGTTCAGACGGTAGAAGAGGTCTTCGCGCAGAAGCCCATCGCGCACCGCGACCGATACGGCTCGGTTCGTCGCCGCCAGTACTCGAACGTCGAACGGAATCTCGCGGCTGCCGCCGAGCCGTCGGGCGTGTTTGTCCTCGAGGATGCGAAGCAGTTTGGGCTGCAGGGCCATCGGCATCTCAGCTATCTCGTCCAGAAACAGAGTGCCGCCATTCGCGAGCTCGAAACTTCCTGCACGCGATCGGCTTGCGCCGGTAAACGCACCCTGTTCGTGGCCGAACAACTCGCTTTCGATGAGACCTTCAGGAATCGCGGCCGCATTGAGCGCCACGAACGGTTTGTCGCGCCGGCTGCTCAGTGTATGGATTGCGTGTGCAACGACTTCCTTGCCGGTCCCGCTTTCACCGGTAATGATCACGGATGCATCGCTTGATGCAACGAGCTCGATGAGTCGGTGCAACTCGCGGATCGATCGACTTCTTCCGACCAGCCCGCCGAGGCTTGCGGCACCGCGGAGGTTGGTGTCGAGTTCGTTGTCGAGCTCTCGTTGCCGGCGTTCTGCGGCAACGCTTTCGAGCAAGCCGTGCAGCGTGGCGGAGTCGAGCGGCTTGGTGAGAAAGTCGCGGGCTCCGGACTTCATCGCCTCCACGGCGTCGTCGATGTTCCCGTGGGCGGTCATCATTATGACGGGCAGTGTGTCGTCGTCGCGCTTGAGCCAACGGAGCAGCTCGACGCCGGAGATTCCTGGAAGGACGACGTCGGAAAGGACGACATCTGGCCGCCGGGATCGCAGCACGCGCTCCGCGTCAGCCGCGTCGACTGCGGTACAGACGTCGTACCCCCAATCCTGAATCCGCAGAGAGAGTACCTCGCGGAGCGCGGGCTCGTCGTCGACTACCAGGACGCAGATTCGGCTGGATTCCATGATATTTCCAGTATAAACATTTGTAGTCGGCTTGAAGAATATACTTTATGCCGGTCATCCTGGAGCCGCCCGGCGACGTGAGATCGGATTCCCTGTCCGCTCCCCGAGCAAACCGGCCGGAAGACACCAATCCCCGAGGGAGTAAAGCTTCGTGCCCGTTCTGATTCAAATACCCGCTAGCCGGCCGAGCGGGGCATACAGGTGGTTGCATGCCATTATGGTGCCGTATTTCGGTTCCAATCGGAGCATGCTCGCGACTGCGACTATTGCGTTGGCATTGGCGTCTCGCATTGTGCCCGCGCAGGTGACCGATTCGGCTGCGCGCCATACTGCCTGGAATGATCATCTGCAGATGGCTGAGTCCTCACCATTTCGCGGGATGGCGTGGCGCGCCGATGGGCCGACAAAGACTGGCGCGCGCATCGAGGCGATCGCCGTGCCACCCGGCAACAACGGAACGATCTACGTTGGCGTCGGCACGGGCAACGTCTGGAAGACGGTGAACAACGGCCTCACCTGGCGACCAGTATTTGATCACGAATCAGCATTCGCGATCGGCGACATCGCTATCGCGCCGAGCAACCCGAACATCGTGTGGGTCGCGACCGGCGAAGCGCAACCTCGCTACACGGGCTACAGCTATCCCGGTACGGGTGTGTTCAAGTCAACCGATGCGGGTGCCACCTGGAACTACATGGGGCTTGGCGAATCGCATCACATTGGCAAGGTGATCATCAATCCGCGCAATCCGGACATCGTCTACGTAGCGTCGATGGGTCACCAGTGGTCGAACAACAGCGAGCGTGGCGTGTTCAAGACGATGGATGGCGGCCAGCACTGGGCTCGCGTTCTGTTCGTGAACGATTCAACGGGTGTCATCGACATGGCGATGGATCCCGAAAACGCAGACGTTATATATGCGTGGGCGTGGCACATAGAGAGTGGCACCGATGGCGGACTGTACAAGACGATCGACGGCGGCGACCACTGGCGTCACATCACGACGGGGCTTCCATCGGGCGCACTCGGACGGGCGGGGATCGATGTCGCGCCGAGCGATCCAAGAGTCGTGTACATATTTCTGGACAACCGGGCGAAATCGGAAAGAGCCGACCGTCCGTTTGTCGGCGGAGAGGTGTACCGCTCGGATGACAGCGGCGAAAGCTGGCACCGTGCGAATTCAGAAGACCTGTACAGCGTGTTTGGAGAGTATGGCTGGAAGTTCGCCGATGTAAGAGTGAGCCCGACGAGTCCGGACGATCTTTTCATACTCGGCAATCACGGCTTTCACTCGAGTGACGGTGGTCACAAGTGGCGGCGCATCGGAGATCGAATCCTGCGCCTGCACGACACCGATGGGCGCGCGCTGCATCTCGACCAACACGAGATCTGGATAGACCCGCTCAACCCGAGACGGATTCTACTTGGCAACGACGGGGGTTTGTTCGAATCGTATGATGAGGGCGAGAGCTGGCTGCACCTCAACAACATTCCGGTGTCGCAGATGTACTTCGTCGCGACCGACGATCGGACACCGTACCAGATCTTTGCTGGCACTCAGGATGATGCCGCGATCTACGGGCCAGCCAATGCATCGATCGACGATGCTGTTCCCGATGCGTGGCGCAGTGTCTACCTGGATCCATGGACGGGTGGCGACTCGTTCGTGACGCTGCCAGATCCCACCAATGATCGGCTTGTGTATTACGAGCACCAGAACGGTTCCATGCGTCGAATGGATCTCGACGGGATCTCTGTCAACTCGTTCGGACCCTCGTCAACGGACATTCATCCGCACCTGGCGCGCGGCGACACATCATTGCGATTCAGTTGGTACACGCCGTTCATCATCTCCAGATATGATCCGCGCACTCTCTACGCCGTGGGCAACCGCGTCTTGAAGACCGTCGATCGGGGCGCGACTTGGAAGGCGATAAGTCCTGATATCAGCGACGCGGGTCACGGTGATCGGGCGGTCGTGCCAACCGGAGCTGGGACGATGATCTCGGAATCGCCGCTCACGCGTGGTTTGCTGATCGTGGGTACTGAGGGCGGCAGTCTCTGGCGCACAACGGACGACGGTGCCCACTGGAGCCGAATTGGCACCGGTCTACCGCACAAGTGGGTGAGCCGTGTGACATTGTCCGCGCATCGGGCGCGAACACTGTACGCAAGCTTCACCGGATTTCGTGAGGACGACACGCGTCCCTACGTGTACGTGTCGGACGATCTCGGTGATACCTGGCGCTCGATTGCCGGAGATCTTCCAATGGAAGCGGTGAACGTGATCAAGGAAGATCCGGTCAACGCTGACATCCTATACGTTGGCACCGATCTCGGCGTATATGTCTCGCTCGACCGCGGACTGCACTGGCAATCGTTATCTGCGACGCTCCCAAGCACGCCGGTTCAGGATCTCACGGTGCAGGCCCGCGAGAAGCAGCTCGTTATCGGCAGCTACGGACGTGGCGCGTGGATTCTGGATGTCGGCCCGATTGAGGAATTTGCATCCCACGCGCAATCGGGTCGACCGTTGAACGCGCTGCATGTCTTCGCGCCGCGCCCGGTAACGCTGGACTATTTCCCGTGGGAGACGGTTCCGGGAGATGCGCGCCGCGGAAGGCCGGATGCGCGCGTTTATTTCGCAGTTGGCGGCGCGGGTGCCGCCGCGATCACGATACGCGATTCTTCGGGAACCACCGTACGACAGATGCGCCAGAATGCATACTCCGGAATCAACGGATTCGTCTGGGACCTTCGGACGGAACGCCCGCAGCGCTCCGGAGCACTGTTCGACGCTCCGGCTGGGCTGTATTCTGTGGAAATCGAATTTCAGGGAGCAAGAGTGACGACTCAGCTACGGCTCCGTCCGGCATCGACGGCGTCGAGAGGAGCCGCACGACGCGATTGAGGCAGACCGCAGTTACGCGGTCTCGCGTCCCCTCAGTCGCTTGTCCTCATACAGCTCGCGATCGGCGACAGCGAGCAAGGCGGCGAGCGAGCGCGGAGCTTCGGGGTTGAACCGCGCAATACCCACGGCGGTGGCGAGGACATAGCCTTTCCCCGCAAGCGTGTTGCGCGCGTTCTGCTGCGAAAGCTCGTTGCGAAGCCGCGTCAGAACGCCGCTGGTTACCTCGCCGCAATTGAGCGCGAGTGCTACAAATTCATCACCGCCCATTCGCGCGATGACGTCGCTCTCTCGAAATGTCTGGCGAAGCACGTCGGCCATCTTGACGAGCGCCTCGTCGCCGGCGGCGTGACCCCACGTGTCGTTGATCACCTTGAAGTCGTTCATGTCGAAATAGAACAGGAACGACGACTTGGTCGAATGCTCGGCGGTCTTGAGGTGTTGTGCGGCGATGGCCTCGAAGCCGCGCCGGTTGAAGAGTCCGGTGAGTGCGTCGACGAGCGACAGTGCCCGAAGCTCGTCTTCGGTACGGCGCCTGTCGGTCACGTCACGCGCGGTGATCGCGACCCCGCGACCGAGCGCGACGATCTGGCAGGAGAGCCACTTATCGGCCAGTGGACCAACGCGGGGCTGAATCTCGGTCTCGGTGGCGTCTCCGGTTTCCGCGACAGCGACGAGACTCTTGAGCAACGCCGCGTTCGCCGCGTATGGGAGCAACTCGCCAAAGCTCCGGCCGATCATGCGAGATGCGTCGACACCAAGTGCCGCACCGGCGCGCGCGTTCACTTCCACGATTCGAAAGTCGATTATCGCGCCATCAGAATCGCGAACGGTGTCGAGGACGGTGAAGATGTCCAGGCTGTTGTCCAGCGCCGAACGGAAACGCGCCTCGGAGTTGCGCAACGCCTCCTGCGCGCGCACCCGATCGCTCACGTCGTGGACGATTGAGTGGAATACCCGCCGGTTGCCTGTCACGAAGAGGCCGGCGAACACTTCGACCGTGCGAGTCTCGCCCGAAGCGAGCCTGTGTTCACGCACTGTTGCCGTTCCCTCACCCCTCGACAGCCCGTCCGCGTATGCAATCCACTCCTCGTCCGAAATGTCGCCGATGTCTGCCGCGCTCATTGTTCGCATCTGTTCACGCGTCCAGCCGTAGAAGCGCTCGGCTGCGGGATTGGCATCGAGAATTTGCGCCGTTTCGACATCCACCAGGAATTGAACGGAGCCGTTGCTCTCGAATAGCTGACGGTAACGCGCTTCGCTTTCCTGCAAAGCCTCTTCGGCGAGCCGGCGATCGGTAATGTCGCGCAGCGCGCCGAGTAGATGTGTGCACGTACCGGCGGGATCGACTACCGGGGTCAGTATTGTCTCGAATACGACTCGGCCGGCCGGCAGCAGAATGTCTTCAGCGTAGGTGAGTGCAACACCGGCGTCGATCGTTGCCTGATAACGATCGAGCACGAACCGGGCGGCGGCTGACGGAAGGAACTCCTCAGGCCTGTGGCCCACGACCTCGGATTCGCTCAGACCCGTGACCGTCATGTATGAGCGATTGATTGACTCGCACCGGAATACACCAGGTCCCTCGACGCGCATGAGAAACATGCAATCGTGGGTGCTGTTGTAAATCAGGTTTAGACGCTTGTCGCGCTCTGCGTCTTCGCGAGCACGATCGGATTCGGTCGGATCGTCCGCTGGAGAGCGCGCCGATGGGTGCTGCCTGGTCATCTATCTCAAGTGCCGCGGTGAATCGAAGAGGTCAGCGCTTCCTGCGCTGTGGGGTAGACGATCCCAATCGGACGAAAGTTACGCCTGACACAGCCTGGCCGTAACGGGCGTTCAACCATCAGTCGGCCAATCGTAGAAACCGCGACCGGTCTTCTTGCCTAGTTGGCCGGCCGCGACGAGCCGGCGAAGGATGTCTGGGGCTGCGTAGGTGGAGTCTCCAAGCGACTCATGCAGATGATCCGCGACGGCTAGCCTGACGTCAAGCCCCACGATATCAGTGAGCTTGAGCGGTCCGACGGGATGGTTGTAGCCGAGCTCCATGGCGGCATCGATGTCTGCGGCGCTCGCGACTCCCTGCTCGAGCATGCGCATGGCCTCGAGTCCGAGCACCACGCCCAGTCTGCTTGTGGCGAAGCCTGGCGAGTCGCCAACGACTATGGTGGTCTTTCCGATCAAATGAGCGAACGTGCGTGCTCGGTCAATCGTGTCGGGGCTCGTCAAATCGCCGCGCACGATCTCGACGAGCTTCATTGCCGCAACGGGATTGAAAAAATGCATGCCAACCACTCGTTCCGGTACCTGTGTCACTGACGCGATGGTCGAGATCGAAAGTGATGACGTATTGGTTGCAAGCAATGCATCCGCTGGCGCGCTAACCGCGACATGCCTGAAGATGGTCTGCTTGAGATTGAGCAGTTCTGGCACTGCTTCTATCACTACGCTGGCGTTTTCAACGGCGCGCTCGATGTCACCGACCAGCGATAGGCGCGCCAGCGCTTCAAGACGCATCTGCTCGCTCACCTTGCCGCGCATCACGCCGGAGTCGAGCGCGATGCCGACATGCGCACGGGCGCGCTCGAGCGTATCCGCGCTGACGTCCGAGAGGATGACGTCGTAGCCCGCAAGGAGCGACACGTATGCAATCCCATGTCCCATTGTGCCAGCGCCGATTATCGCGACGGTAGTCATGCGCGCTCCACTATCATCGCGATGCCCTGACCAACGCCGATGCACATGGTTGCGAGGCCGTAGCGCCCGTTTCGGCGGCGCAACTCGTGTAGCAGTGTTGTCATGATGCGGGCGCCGCTCGCACCGAGCGGATGGCCGAGTGCGATAGCGCCCCCGTTGACGTTCACTCGATCGAGTGGCATGTGCAGCTCACGGATACACGCCAGTGTCTGCGACGCGAACGCTTCGTTCAGTTCGATCAGATCGAGCTGATCCATCGTCAGCTTTGCGCGCCGCAAAGCGAGGAGCACCGCCGGAACCGGACCGACTCCCATCACTTCCGGGGAGACACCTGCGACAGCGCTCGAGACGACTCGCGCCATGGGCTTGTATTCCCGGTCTACCGCCGCCTGCTCGCTCATTACGAGCAGTGCTGCCGCACCATCGTTGATTCCACTCGATGTTCCAGCAGTCACGGTGCCGCCCGAATTGCTGAATGCAGGGCGGAGTTTGGCAAGTGAGTCAATCGTCACATCCGGACGTGGATGCTCATCGCGATCCACGATGACCGGTGGTGCTCCGCGTCGGGGTGCGGCTATCGGAACGATCTCGTCATCGAACTTGCCGGACGTGATCGCCACTGCCGCGCGCCGTTGGCTCTCGAGCGCGAATGCGTCCTGATCCTCCCGTGTGATTCGGTAGCGCTCCGCGACAACTTCGGCCGTTTGTCCCATGGAGATCGTCCATTCACGAGGAAGCGTGGGATTGGTGAAGCGCCAGCCGATCGTACTGTCTGCCGTTTCAGGTACCGAGCGTGCGAATGGTTCGTCCGGTCGCAGAGTCACCCACGGCGCCCGGGTCATGCTCTCGACGCCGCCGGCTATGAAACACTCACCCTCACCAGCGCGAATTGCGTGAACAGCGCTCACGATAGCCTGCAACCCGGAGCCGCAAAGCCGGTTGACCGTCTGACCTGGCACGGTCACCGGCAGGCCTGCAATCAGTGATGCGAGTCGGGCGACGTTTCTGCTGTCCTCACCGGCCTGGTTCGTACAACCGAGAATCACGTCATCTATGCGTGACGTATCGAGGCTTGTTCGCGCGACGAGCGCGCGAATCACCGCCGCTGCGAGATCGTCCGACCGCACTCGCGCAAGCGCGCCGCGGTGACGGCCGATCGGCGTGCGTACTGCGTCGACGATCACAGCTTCGGAGCCGGTCCGCGCGGTCACGCAGGCACTATGGCTGTGGCTTCGATCTCGACGTCAGCATCGGATTCGATCAGCCCATGGACTACCACTACCGACATGGCTGGGAAGTGACGTCCTACGATTTCCCGATAAGCATCGCCGATATCGCCGCGCGCCGACATGTATGCCGCCCGGTCAGTTATGAACCACGTCATGCGCACAAGATGCTCTGGCCGCGCGCCTGCAGCGGCGAGTACGGCTACGACATTCCGGAGTGCCTGCGCCGCCTGCGCAGCGAAGTCCGCGCTCTCGATCGCGCCAGTGCGAGGGTTCCAGCCGATCTGGCCGGCGACGGATACGGTGCGCCCGGTTGCGCTGATACCGTTGGAGTATCCGCGCGGAGCGAGCCACCCTTCGGGTTGTATCACTTCTGGATTGCTCATGTGCCGGTCTCCCGGAGGCGAAAGCGTTGAAGCTTGCCCGTGTCGGTATGTGGAAGGGTTTCCACGAACTCAATTGCACGTGGATACTTGTACGGTGCGATCTCGCTCTTGACGTGATCCTGCAGGCTCTTGACGCTGGGCGGATCCGCCTGCGCCTCAGCGTGCAACACGACAAATGCCTTGACGATATGTCCGCGCTCGCTGTCCGGTACGCCGACTACCGCGCATTCATGGACGGCGGGGTGAGTGAGAAGGGCGTTCTCAACCTCCGGCGCCGCAATATTGTATCCCGACGAGACAATCATGTCGTCGCTTCGTGCCTGATACCAGAAGTAGCCGTCGGAGTCCATACGGTACGCGTCGCCGGTGAGGTTCCATCCGTCACGAACGTATTTTCGCTGGCGTTCCACGTCGTCGAGGTATCTGCATCCGGTCGGTCCGCGCACCTCGAGGAGGCCAACCTCACCGGGCGGCACCGGCCTGCCGTTCTCATCCACGATGCGCGCCCGATACCCTGGAATGGGTCGGCCCGTTGCGCCAGGCCGGACGTCGTCGCCAGCGGCGCTGATGAAAATGTGAAGCATCTCCGTCGCGCCAATCCCATCGATGATCGTGACACCGGTGGCGGCCTTCCAGGCTTCAAGAGTCGCGGCTGGGAGTGTCTCACCGGCCGAAACGCACTTGCGAAGACTGGATACGTCGAACTCACCCAACATTCCGAGCATCGCCCGATACGCGGTTGGGGCAGTGAAGCATACCGTGGGGTGATGGTCGTTGATTGCGCGGATGAGGTTGGGAGGCGATGCCTTTTCCAGCATCAACGTCGACGCACCGAATCGCATCGGAAAGAGCAGAAGCCCGCCGAGTGCATAGGTGAACGCAAGTGGCGGCGAGCCGCAGAATACATCCGAAGCATCCGGCCGCAGTACATGGCGGGCGAAACAATCCGTAATCGCCAGCACGTCGCGATGGGTATGCATCGTGCCCTTCGCGCGTCCGGTGGTGCCCGACGTGAACGCGATGAGCGCGATGTCGTCGGCGCTGCTATCGCAGTTTGTGAAAGTATCTGGTTTGTCACGGATCATCGCCTCCAGACCATCCGGAGCGTCCGTGTTGAAATGCACCACTCGCGCTCCGGGCCGCGCAATACCAGCGGCGTCGACGAGCATCCCGCGCTCGCAATCAGCGGCGACCCGCGTATCGGTGAGTCCCAGCCGGATCTGCGCCTTCTCGGCGGTGTACTGTATTTCCCGGGGTCGCAATAGCGGCATCGTCGCGACAACCACACCGCCAGCCTTGAGAACCGCAAACCAGCACGCCGCCAGCATCGGCGTGTTTGGTGCGCGCAGCAGAACGCGGTTGCCAGGAACCAATCCGAGGTCTTCAACCAGTACATGCGCGATTCTGTTGGCGGTGCGCAGGAGGTCGGCGTAACTCCAGCGGGATCCTTCATACAGAAATACAGTGTTATCGCCGAGTCCCGATCGCACCGCGTTGTCGAGAAGATCGGCGGCGCAATTCAATCTTGGCGGATACGCAAGATCAGGAAGCGACGTGTAGTCCATCTCCGGCCACAGATCGCGCGGCGGAAGATTGTTGGCGCAGAATGCGTCGATATGGCCGCTATGCTCGGTCATTCCGCGGTCTCCGATGTCGATGCCGCCTTTGCGTCAGTGCGGAACTGCGCCAGCACCTGTCCCGCGATCACCAGCTGTTGAATTTCGCTGGTCCCTTCGTAAATCCGCAATGCGCGCACCTCGCGGTACAATCGTTCGGCCGCGCCGCCAGCGACGACGCCCAGTCCACCAAGCAACTGGACGGCATCGTCCGCTGCTCGTTGCGCAGCTTCAGTGGCATACCATTTGGCCATCGCCGCTTCGCGGGTCACACGCGGGGCGCCGTTGTCGTGCTCCCACGCCGCCCGATACACGAGAAGCGCACTCGCATCGATGTCCGTTGCCATCCGCGCGATCCTCGCCTGCGTGAGCTGCATCTCGGCGAGTGGAGTACCAAAGACGTGTCGCGCGGTCACATGCGCGAGCGATTCGTCCAGTCCGTGCCGTGCGAAGCCGAGCGCGGCCGCTGCCACGGAGGCCCGGAACAGGTCAAGTGTCGCGAGGGCAATCGACATTCCCTTTCCAGGAGCGCCCACGAGCGAAGATGCCGGTACCCTGCAACCTGTGAACGACACCGTTCCAATCGGGTGCGGCGCAGTGATCTCGGCGCGAGCCGTAACACTCAGACCGGCGCTGGATGCATCGACGACAAGCGCAACGTAGCTCCGGTCGCCGCCCTCCGGGAGTCGGCAGAAGACGACGTAGAAATCGGCGATTCCGGCATTGGAGATCCACGTCTTCTCCCCATCTATCACGTAGTGGTCACCATCCCTCCGTGCGACGGTCAGCATGGCGCCGACATCCGAGCCGGCGCCTGTCTCTGATATCGCAAATGCAGCAACTGCCTCACCCGTCGCAACCCGTGGCAGATACCGGCGTTTCAGCTCATCCGATCCGAAAAGCGTAATCGGCCCCGCGCCAAGCGCCTGCAGCGCGAATGCGAAGTCAGCGAGCCCGGAGCGATAGGCAAGCGTCTCGCGCATCAGGCACAGCGAGCGCACATCGAGGGTGTCCGCAATTCCGCCATACGGTGACGTCACTGCATGGCGAAGCCATCCGTCTGCGCCGAGCTGTCGGACAAGTGCCACACACGCGGCGTCAAGCTCGGGACCGCGCCGCTCCGGCGCTGCCGCGGGAAATGTTGTCCGGGCCCAGCTGTCCAACGCCGTTGCGAGATCGCGGTGCCTCGCTTCAAAAAAAGGCCAGTGACGAAACGAAGTATCCGGCATCAGTTGCCCTCGAATACGGGGGTCTCTTTCGACGCGAACGCGCGGTACGCACGCGCAAAATCCTCGGTCTGCATGCACAGAGCCTGAGCCTCGGCTTCAAGCGTCAGTGCATCGTCAATCGCCATGGACCATTCATGATGCAGGCACCGCTTTGTCAACGCGTGCGCGAAGGTTGGCCCGTGCGCGATGGCGTGTGCCATCGCATGCGCCTCGCTCACAACTGAACCTGCCTCGACCGTCCTGTTGTAGAATCCCCAGCGCTCCGCTTCCTCCGCGCCCATGAATCGGCCAGTATATAGAAGCTCGGCAGCGCGGCCGGCGCCGATTATTCGCGGGAGCATCGAGCACGCACCCATGTCAGCACCGCTCAATCCCACACGCACAAAGAGAAACGCCACGCGGCTCGCGGGTGTCCCGTATCGCAGGTCGCTCGCCATTGCGAGTATCGCGCCTGCACCGGCACACACTCCGTCGATTGCCGCAACTATCGGCTGCGGGCAATCACGCATCGCAGCCACAAGCGAGCCCGTCATGCGCGTGAAGCTCAGAAGGCCGTCGAGATCATCGTCATCGCGCAACTCAACGAGCGGTCCGATAATGTCATGCACATCACCGCCAGACGAAAAGTTGCCACCGGCCCCCGTCAGGACGACCGCCTTGACATCCTCCATGTTCTGCAACGATCGGAAAGTCGCAATCAGCTCCCGATACGACTCGAATGTGAGCGGATTCTTGCGCGCCGGGTTGTTCAATGTGATTGTCGCGACCCGATCCTCGACGACCCAGTCGAAATTCTTCGGGTGCAGCTCGGTCCCCCTGACTTGCTCAGTCACGATGCACGCTCCGCAGCCGCCTGCACAGATCGTTTGAGCTTGCCCAGTAATGTGTGAAGCTGTCGTCGCTCGGTATCGCTCAGACCTCCGAACATGTCGCTGATCCATTCCGCATGTGCAGGAGTCATGTCGTCGAGGGCGCGCTTTCCAGCAACGGTCAAGGATATCATCTGTGCTCTCCGGTCTGGCGGCGACACGAGCCGCGTTACGAGACCTTCGCGGACCAGCCGATCCACGAGCCCGGTGAGATTCCCATTCGTGACCATCAACCGCCTCGACAGTTCGCTCATCGTCAGCCCGCGCGGCGCTTCTGTCGCAGCGGCATCGAGTTGCGCCAGCAGATCAAAACGAGGAAGCGTGGTGTCGAATTGCTCTCGAAGGGCGCCGCGGACTCGTCCTTCGATGAGATTGGTACAAGCGAGCATTCTCAGCCACATGCGCAGTACCGACCGGTCGCGGGTGTCGCTGTCGCTCGATGTGGATGCGAGGAGGGGAGTCGTCACATTACTTCTCCGCCGGCCACCGCGATGGCCTGCCCGGTAACAGCTGCCGCGTCGTTCGAGCACAGCCAGGTCACAGTTGCGGCAACCTCGTCCTGCGTAATGAGTCGACGGCGTGGGCTGTGACGCACAAGTTTCGCCAGCGCATCTTCGGCACTCACTTTCTGCAGCGCCATGATCGCCTGAACCGCCTGATCCGACATGCCGCCCTCCGTGTATCCAGGACACACGGCATTCACGGTCACCTCAAACTGCGCGACCTCGGCTGCAAGCGACCGCGTCAGCCCAAGCAAGCCGTGCTTGGATGCGCAGTACGCAGCGAGCGTCGCGTAACCGCGCAAGGCCGCTGTGGATGCAACATTCACAATGCGCCCGCGCCTGATGCTGACCATGTAGGGAAGGACCTGCTGAGAGCAAAGGAATGCACCTGTGAGATTCACATCGAGGGTCCGTCGCCACATCTCGAGCGAGGTTTCGGTGAACGGCGCACTGCGCGCCTGACCAGCGTTATTGACCAGAATATCAGCCGGTCCGAGCACATCCGTGGCAGCCGCGAAAGCGACTGCAATCGATTCCGGCTCTGATACGTCGCATACTACCGAGCGAACCGTGACGCCGGCTCGCTTCATCAAGTGCGTCGTCGTCTCGGCGAGGTGTGTCGGATCGCGACCCATGATTGTGACCGATGCTCCCGCACGAGCGAGACTGGCAGCGAGCGTCACGCCCAGGCCGCGACCACCGCCGGTCACGATTGCGTGCAATCCGCCGAGTGAGGATGAGTACGAATTCTCCTGACCATCTGTCATTGACCGCTCCGCAATTTCTCGAGTTCGCGCTCCAGCTGGCGTCGTCCGGGCAGGTACGACGGTGTCCAGTTCTGGCCGGTGTATCCCAGCTCCGCCGCAGCGTGGAGCGTCCAGTTTGGATCGCTCAGATGTGGCCGTCCGATCGCGCAAAGATCCGCACGGCCCGCAGTCAGGATCGCATTTACCTGATCCGCCGTCAGGATGTTGCCGACGGCGATCGTTCGGACACCCGCTTCGTTCCGGATCCGATCGCTGTACGGAGTCTGGAACATGCGGCCGTAAACCGGCTCTGCCGCACTGGACGTTTCACCGGTGGAGACATGAATGATGTCCGCTCCCGCGCGGACGAATGCGCGCGCTATCTCGACCGATTCGGGGCCATCCACTCCACCCTCCACCCAGTCGGTCGCCGAAATGCGAACCGACATCGGGCGCTCCGCCGGCCACTCCGCGCGCATCGCGGCAAAGACTTCGAGCGGAAAGCGCAGCCGGTTCTCGAGCGAGCCGCCATAGCCGTCTCCGCGGAGATTGCTGAGCGGCGTAATGAAGCTCGAAAGCAGATATCCGTGCGCGCAGTGAAGCTCGATCATGTCGAACCCCGCCAGTACTGCGTAGCGAACCGCACGTACGAAATCATCGCGGACACCATCCATGTCCTTGCGAGTCATCTCGCGCGGAATCTGCATGGATGGCGTGTAAGGAATTGGCGACGGAGCAATCGTTTCCCATCCGTCGCCGGTGAGTGAGCTGTTGCTCGCCTCCCACGGAAGCTGCGTCGATCCGCGGCGGCCTGAGTGGCCAAGCTGGAGGCAGACCCGTGCTTCGCTCTCAGCGTGCACGAACGCAACGATGCGTCGCCATGCTTCCATGTGTTCGTCGGAATAGAGGCCAGCGCATCCGTGTGTGATCCGCCCTTCCGGTGAAACGCACACCATTTCCGTGAAGATGAGACCCGCTCCGCCGAGTGCGCGTGCGCCAATGTGCACTGTGTGAAACTCGCCCGGCGTGCCTGCGACAGAGCGGTACATATCCATCGGAGCGAGTGCAATGCGATTCACGAGTATCATGTCGCGTAACCGGTACGGCGCGAACATCGGCGGTACGGGTGTCGTTGCGTCGTCGCGTGTGCCTGCGGGAACATCCACGCTCGCCTTCGCTGCGAACCATCGCTCGACCCCAGCGAGGTATTTCGCGTCCCGCAGCCGGAGATTCTCGTGGCTCACGCGCTGGCTGCGCGTCAGGAGGCTGTACGTGAACTGTTCCGGCGCAAGATGAATGTAGCGGTTGACGTTTTCGAACCATTCCATCGAATTGCGCGAGGCGTTCTGCAGACGGAGCGATTCGATCATGCGCTCATCCTGATAACGCTGCAACGCCGCCGGTTGTGATGACGAATGGGTGATCGCTCGCGCGAGTGAGATCGCGTCTTCCATTGCCAGCTTTGTGCCGGAGCCGATCGAGAAATGGGCGGTGTGGGCGACGTCTCCCACGAGGACCACGTTGCCGTCAAACCACCTTTCGTTCGTGACGCGCACAAAGCTCGTCCATGGTGATGCTGCCCTATGACTCGCGTTGCTCATCAGATGGTGACCGTCCAGCCATTTGGCGAACATTCGCTCACAGGTGGCGATTGTTGCTGCGGTGTCGGCGTGATCGAGGCCGGCTCGGCGCCACGAAGCTTCGTCGCATTCGACGATGAATGTTGAAAATCCGGCTTCGAAGCGGTAGCAATGAGCCTGGAATACGCCGAATTCATTCTCCACGAAAAAGAATGTGAATGCGTCGAACGGACGAGTCGTTCCGAACCAGACGAACTTCGCCGGCCGTACATCGAGCCGCGGCTTGAAGACAGCGGCGCGTTCATTTCTGATCGCGCTGCTCACGCCGTCCGCGGCGATGATCAGGTCGGCGTCGTTGCATCCGGCGATGGTCGCGAGGGAGGCGAGGCTGTCGACGTTGCAGTTGAAGCGTACGTCGACGCCGAGTGCGGTTGCGCGCTGGTAGAGGATCTCGAGGAGTGTGCGCCGGGCGATTCCGCTGAATCCGTGTCCTCCCGAAGTGATGACAGAGTCGCCGACGAATACGTCGATGTCGTCCCAATGTGCAAAGTGGTCGACTATTTCCCGGTATGTTGTTTCATCGGCGTCGCGGAAGTTTTCGAGAGTCTGATCCGAGAACACGACGCCCCAGCCGAACGTATCGCCCCGTGCGTTGCGTTCCAGCACCGTGACATCGTGCTCGGGCGCAGCCTTCCTTATGAGGAGGGCAGAGTAGAGGCCAGCTGGACCGCCACCGACAACGACGACGCGCACGTGCAGGCTCGTGGAGGGGCGTGAATGGTGCTGGGGACGAGTTATTATAAGCCTAAAACATCCGCCAGGCACGGGTTGACCGGGTGGCAGGCTACCGGCGATATTGCAAGGCTCCGGGCGAACCGGGGATCTTTCGCGGCGCTATCGTCTAGGGGACTAGGACGGGGCCCTCTCAAGGCCCAAACACGGGTTCGAATCCCGTTAGCGCTACTTTCCCATGGACGGAGTGACCAAGGCCCCATCGTCTATCGGTTAGGACGGCACCCTTTCACGGTGCAGAGAGGGGTTCGATTCCCCTTGGGGCTATAGGGTTGGAGGATGTTTGGTTAGGTTGTTGGGCCCGCCACGGTGGCGGAGTAGTCGAGGGAGCAGTTGCGGCAGCAGTTACGGAAGCAGCTGTGGAGCAATTGAAGGTGTGATCCGGAGGGGCGCGTCGAGTACTTTCCGGAGCGGTATCAAGGCATTAATCAGGGGCCGTAGCTCAGTTTGGTTAGAGCACTCGACTGTCACTCGAGAGGTCGCGGGTTCGACCCCCGTCGGCCCCGTACTTGTATGCAGACGCGGACGGATGCGTGTCGTCCGTGTTCGAATCCATGTTCAGGTTTTACCCGGCGTCGAAGCCGGATATATTGGTCTCAAGTTGTAGTTTTTTTGGGCCGCCCTCGTGGTGAAATTGGTAGACACGCAAGCTTGAGGTGCTTGTGCTGAAAGGCATCGCGGTTCGAGTCCGCGCGAGGGCATGGAGGAAGTAGACAGGACGGTTTTTTGGTGATCGGACGGCGCACTTGGGATCGTGTGCGCGATCATGCCACAGTAGCTCAGTGGTAGAGCACTCGATTCGTAATCGAGCGGTCATCGGTTCAATCCCGATCTGTGGCTCTTCTGACGTAAATTGCGCGGGTGTAGCGCGGGTGTAGCTCAGTTGGTAGAGCGCCAGCTTCCCAAGCTGGATGTCGTGGGTTCGAACCCCATCACCCGCTTTTATTCCTGTTGAACCGCTCGTCCTGGGAAACGCCTCGTCCAACCATCGGACGAGGCTTTTTCTGTGTGTGCTGTCTGCGTCACGAACACGACTGTTAAGTGTCACGTGGGTAGATGCACTCGCGTGGTGCCGCGACACCGCGATGACACCGACCTGACCCCAAACTTCACGGCGAGCCTAACGCACGGTCGCCGAGCCCCGACCTGCGCCGCGCGCGGATCTGCTGATCAGTCCATCCATCCGGAGCTGCGCGTCCGTCGCGCCGGATTCCAGATCGAGGAGAAACCGCTTTCGCTCGAGCCCTCCGGCGTATCCAACCAGCCGTCCGTCGGCGCCGACAACCCGGTGGCAGGGCACTACCACTGACAGTGGATTGCGCCCGTTCGCCGCACCAACAGCGCGAGCGAGTGCGGCGTCGCCCAGCTGCAGGGCGAGCTGCCCGTACGAGCGGGTCTCACCGTACGGGATCTGGCGGAGCAGGTTCCACACGCGCTGCTGGAACGCGTCGCCGCGCGGAGCCAGGGGAAGGTCAAATTGAACGCGCTCGCCCAGAAAGTACTCCGCGAGCTGTTCGATCGCGGCTTCGAAGCCGGTGCCGACGCGTGGGCCAAAAGTGCCGGGATCGGGAAGGTGCGAATGGTCTGGGAAGTACACGCCGGCGAGCACGCCCTCGCGGGCGACGAGTGTCAGTTCGCCGAGCGGTGAGTCCATGATTGTGTGGCTGACGCCCATGCCGGTCTCCATTGTCTCCTCAACTTATTCGGTTTGCGACCCGGCGCTCGCCATTTTCGGACATCCAATAGTTGGTGATCACGTCGTTCGTCTCACCGCACACCGGGGGGGCGTCATATCGAACGGCCTCCCGCACCACCCGGACCGCAGCGTCCGGCTTCAATCGCCCCAAGGCAACCGTGGTGCAAAGTTGCACGGAACCTTCGCGCCTGGCGCAATGCACGCGCGAGCGCGAGCGATCGCTTGCGGAATGCTTCGGAATCCGATTGTTGAAGATGGCAGCGCGATATGCGCCCAATCCCACGTCCGACCCGGTTGGCCGAGTATCCGGAATGATTCACCGATCGGCGTCGGATAACGCGTGACCCATCGGCGAAATGCGATCCAGTCCCCCTTGGTGCGCGCGTGCGCGCGGTTGCCATCGTCAACGATGATGTCGAGTGCTCGTCCGTATGAATGGTTGGACGTAAGCGTGTGCGTCTGGCTTCCGCCTTCCGCCATGAGGTATGCTTCACGTCGCGGCGAGCGATAAGTCGCAGCGACTCGCAAATGAAAGCCAGCTGCCCGCGCCGCGCTGAGCATTGCGTCGGCGAGCGGTCGGATGTCGGGATCGAGATCTGCCGTCGAAGCACTTTGCGCATGGACGCGATCCCGGAACAGCCGTGCCGGCGTCGCACGCACACGGCGCTCCGCCTGCTCCCATGATTCGTTTGTGCGCCTTACGGAAACGTATCCAATTCTGTAGCTGTTTACGTAGCACACTCTGCACCGCTTCACCTTGGTATCATATTTGAGGATACCCTGTACAGACGAATCTGACACGTAGAGCCGGTGAGGATCCTCGATGCCATACGCGCGGCGCAGCACAAGCGAATCGGCGCGTGACAGCATCAACGTTGAGTAGTGCGGAATGCCACGGCCATCAACGCCTGTATATCGCAGCCTCGCGGTCGTGCTGTTGGTCTGCGAACTGACGTGCTCACTTCTCGCACGAGTCGATTGCGACGCCGCGCACGAGCCAAGTGCGAACATAGCAAGCGTCGTAATCCCAAAGAAAACACGAAACAACGCGATGGATCGGATCGGGTTGGCGATATCGTATCCGCGCTTCGACCCCCCTGGCGCCACGGCTGAATCGTATGACATCCTGCGCACACGCCTCGCACAGGACGTACCAGGAGTTCCTGAGCAGCACGGGCACGCAAGCCATTCCTCGCGCAAGTAGACGCCATTGCCGAGTCCGCGAGCGATGTCCCGTTTGATACCGAAGTTGGGAAGCAGTCGGGACGCCGTTGGGAATGGTTCCTGCTATGGCTATCTGTCATACTCCTGACAGGAAACCATGTGACTCCGACAGACGAAGACAGACTGAGCCAGCTAGCGAACAAAGTTCCAGCCGTTACGCTCGTTTTCTGGATCGTCAAGATTCTGGCAACAACCGTCGGGGAAACTGCGGCAGACGTACTGTCAACGACTTTCAACCTCGGCCTGGTCATTACTTCGTACGTGATGGGAGCACTGCTTGTCATTGCTTTGCTCGTCCAGTTCAGAAAGCGTCGCTACGTGCCAACGGCGTACTGGATCACTGTTGTGTTTATAAGCGTCGTAGGAACTCTGATCTCTGACAACCTCGTAGACAATCTCGGTGTCAGCCTTGTTACGACAACGATCATTTTCAGCGTGATTCTGATCGGTGTGTTCGTCTGGTGGTATCTGAGCGAACGAACGCTTTCGGTACACACCATTATTACGACACGCCGCGAGGCGTTCTACTGGGGTGCGATCCTGTTTACCTTCTCGCTCGGTACGTCGGGCGGAGATCTCCTTTCGGAGCGACTCGGCCTCGGGTACGCTGTTGCACTTGGACTTTTCGCCGCCGGTATCGCCGTGGTCTACGCGCTTTACGTGATGCGAGTTCTGAACGGCGTCCTGGCATTCTGGATAGCGTACATTCTGACCCGCCCCCTCGGAGCTTCGGCTGGCGATCTGATTACTCAGCCCGCATCGGACGGCGGACTCGGGGTTGGCCGCTTGGTGAGCACCTCGGTGATTCTTGTCCTGATAGTTGCGCTCGTCGTATATCTGTCGTCGGATGAACGGAAACGTCGACGGGCCCTGGATGCGCGGCGCGCCGAAGATATCGGCGGACTGTAGATTTCCGCGGGTCGAGGTGATGGCACGGTACTCACTCATGCGGTCGAGCCGTCGACGTCAGCGCAGATTGGCGTCAGCAAGGCTGCGATTCGCGCACAAAGGAGATCGTCATGGCGGGGCTCTATTCACTCTGGCTTCCGATCCTTCTGGCCGCAGTGGTCGTGTTCCTTGCAAGTTCCGTCATCCACATGGCGCCGTTATGGCACAGGGGCGATTACCCGGCGATCCCCAACGAGGACCAGGTCCGGGCCGCCCTGCGACCGTTTGCCATTCCGCCCGGGGATTACATGCTCCCGCGTCCGGCGAGCAACGAGCAGATGAAGTCGCCTGAGTTCGCGGCGAAAGTTCTGGAGGGTCCCAACATCGTCATGACGGTGCTGCCGAATGCGGCGTGGTCGATGGTGCGCAATCTTGGACTCTGGTTCGTGTACTGTCTGGTTGTCAGCATCTTCGCGGCCTACGTCACCGTCCACGCTGTCCCAATGGGTGCACCGTACGGAGAGATGTTCCGGTTCGCATCGACCACCGCATTCATTGCGTATTCTGTCGCGCTCTGGCAAATGTCGATCTGGTATCGGCGGGCATGGGGAGTGACGATCAAGGCTACGATCGACGGATTGATTTACGCCTGTCTCACCGCGGTCGCATTCGGCTGGCTGTGGCCGCGCTGACGGCTCGGCCGCCACGTCGATAGGGGACTGCGCCTTCCTGTGGCATCCAGTCCGCCGAGACGGAGCGAGATATAGTACTTTATAGCGCAAAGTGGAGACGGCGGCGATACAGGCGAGGAAGTGCTGACGTCCACCCCGCCGCGCCAATGGCTCGGACCGGCATCCAGTGCAAACATTCGGTTGCGGATGACGCCGAGACTCGTCTGTGTTCGTGGAGCTAAATCACCCATACGCATCGCCCCGGGCCCGCGACAGTACGACGGATACCGCTACGGATAATGCATCCATCCGGCGGCTGTTCGATCTATCGCTCGACCTGCTCTGCGTATTCGATAGCAACGGCATCCTCCAGCTGGTAAATCCGGCGTTCACCGATACGCTCGGCTGGGCCGCCGATGAGCTGGTATCTCACTCGTTCGTCGAGTTCGTTCATCCGGATGACCGCGCACGGGCCACGGCCGCACTCGCGACGCGGGCGAGCGCGGAGACCGTAGAGGCCGGGGATTACCGCTGGCGCTGCGCGAACGGGGAATATCGCTGGCTGGCATGGAAGTCATCGTCCATGGACGAGAACGGGCTCATGTATGGTGTCGCACGCGATGTCACGCGGAGCAAGCAGGCGGAATCGGAGCTTCGCGCACTCCATGACTTCGCTGCTGTCGGTATCACCATGACTACGCCAGCTGGCCGCTTTCTGAAAGCGAATCCCGCATTCTGCGAGATGATCGGCTACCGCGAAGTTGAATTGCTTGGAATGACGAGCGCCGACATCACGCTGCCGGATGATCGGCCAGAGCAGGCCGAATATCTCCGCAGGATGATCACCGGAGAGAAAAGGTCGCACATCGTGGAAAAGCAGTATCTGCGCAAGAATGGCACAACCATGTGGGGACGAATTGTGATTTCCACCATGCGCGACGCGACGGGTGAGCTGGAAGCGTTCGTTGCAGTGATGGAAGACATTACCGAGGCAAAGCACACAGAGACCGCGCTGCGTGAGAGCGAAGCGCGCTTCTCGCGCATCGCGTCGAACGTGCCGGGCATGATGTATCAATCGCGCCGTGAGGCCGACGGATCCACATCGTTTCCCTACATCAGTGACGGCGCAGTCGACATTTATGGCGTCAGTGCTGCGGAGATCCGGGCCAACCCGAGGTTCGTGTTCGATGTCGTGCATCCCGACGACCGCTCACGCTTCGACGCGTCGATGGCAACGGCGCTCGATCAACGTGCACCCTGGCGCTGGGCGGGACGCATCATTGTCGACGGCAACGTGAAGTGGCTCGAAGGTGCGGCACGGCCGCAACAGTTTCCAGACGGTGCAACCGTTTGGGACGGGCTGCTTCTGGATGTTACGGACGCGCGGCAGGCCGCGCGCCGATTGGAGGAAAGCGAAAATCGTTATCGCTCGCTCTTCGAATACCATCCTGATGCGGTATTCTCGCTCGACACGAGCGGCAGGTTCGAGAGCGCCAACTCGGGTTGCGAGGTGGTCTCCGGCTACCAACCCGATGAAATGCTCGGCAAGCCGTTCGACTCGCTCGTCGCGCCCGACCAGCTCACCAAGGCATACGCGCAGTTCTCCCAGGCTCTCGAAGGCAAGGCGACGAATGGCGAGCTCACTCTGAATCGCAAGTGTGGGCGTAGAGTCGAGATAAGCGTTACCAACATTCCCGTAATCGTGTCAGGTGAGGTAATGGGTGTGTTCGGTATCGCGCATGATCTGACCAAGCAGCGTGAGCTCGAAGAGCAGCTGAGGCATGCCCAGAAGATGGAAGCCGTCGGTCAGCTCGCAGCTGGCGTCGCACATGATTTCAACAACGTACTCACCGTAATTCAGGGTTGCTCCGAATTTCTCATCGGGAGCCTCGACGAGGGAGACACTCGGCGAGAGGACGTCGACATGATCCGCGACGCGGCATCGCGCGCGTCGATGCTCACGCGTCAATTGCTTGCCTTCAGCCGAAAGCAGGTGCTGCAACTCTCTACCGTCGACCTGAACGCCTGCATAATCGATCTCCAGAGAATGCTGGCCAAGATGATGGGCGAGGACATATCGCTCGAGCTCGATCTCGGCGATGATCTTGACTTCATCTGCGCGGACGTGAGTCAGCTCGAACAGGTAATCGTCAACATGACAGTCAACGCGCGCGACGCGATGCAGAATGGCGGGGAACTTCACTTTTCAACTCGCAACTACTTAGTCGACGAAGCGCACGTTCGCAAACACGCAGGTTCGTCCGTGGGCCCGCACGTCCGGTTGTCGATCACCGACAACGGCTGCGGGATGGATGAGGCGACGCTCTCCCGCATCTTCGAGCCTTTCTTCACGACGAAGGATGCTGGAAAGGGGACCGGTCTTGGTCTCGCTACAGCGTATGGCATCATTCGTCAGTCTGCCGGCCACATAGACGTAAGATCGCAGGTTGGCCAGGGCACAACCTTTGACGTGTATCTTCCGGTGATCAGTCCGAATGCAAGTGATGCTGGGATAGATGCCGCGGCCGCTGCGGTCCGCAGCGCGAAGGCGCGTGCCGCGGCCGCGTCGAAAACGCCGCCGCTCGCCGTCGCCGGCTCGCGTGCAAAGGAAACAATACTGCTGGTAGAGGATGATGCGCGCGTGCGATCTCTCGCCTCGCAGATATTGTTGCGCGACGGATACGGGGTCGTGGAAGCTGAGAACGGAGCAGATGCGCTGCGGATCGTGCGCGGATGCGAAGGCCACGTCGACCTTGTGATCACCGATGCGATGATGCCCGTCATGAACGGCGGTGAGCTCGCGGATGCGCTGGCTCGCGAATTTCCCGATGTCAAGGTGCTCTTCATGTCGCTTTTCACCGGCGATAGCATCGTTCAGCGCGGCGCTGATGCGAAACGCGCTTTTCTACCCAAGCCGTTCTCGACAGCAGATCTGACGGGTAAGGTTCGGGAAGTCCTCGCCAACCCGCGAGGCACCGCATGACTGCGACGGCGACGCTGCCACAATCGCAGACTGGCACACCTGCAGCGCGAAAACTTCCTCGCATCCTCTGCGTCGACGACGACGAGTACGTCCTTGCCTTCCTGAAGCGGTCGCTGCGCACTCGCTTCGAGGTTGACACCGCGAACGTGCCAGTCGTTGCGCTGCGCCAGCTCATTGAAAGTGGCGAATCCCCGTACGCGGTCGTCGTGAGCGATCTTGTGATGCCCGGGATAGACGGCGTGTCCCTGCTGTCCCGCGCCAGGGAAATCTGCCCCGATACGGTGCGGATCCTACTCACCGGGCATGCGCAGGTGGACGGTGCGATCGGTGCGGTGAACGATGGCGCGGTTTTCAGATTCCTTACCAAGCCGTGTTCCGCCACGGCACTCATAACTACGATCACCGCGGCTGCGGAACACTACCGGCTTGCACTCTCCGAGCGTGTACTGCTCGAGCAGACACTGCATGGCGCGGTCAAGGCGATCACAGACATCCTGACGCTCGTAAATCCGTCTGCATTCGCCCGAGGAACCAGACTCAAACGATCCGTCAACGATGTAGCCGAGGCGCTTGGCGTTACAAATCAATGGGAAGTGGAGATCGCGGCTCTGCTCTCGCAGCTTGGAGCAGTCTCACTTCCCGCCGAGCTGGTTGAGAAGCTGCACGTGGGTCACGACCTGGACCCCGATGAGCAGCGACTGGTGGACGGTATCCCGGCGATGGCCGCTTCGTTCATCGGCGAGATCCCAAGACTCGAGGAGGTGGTGCAGATTCTCCTCTTTCAGAGTACAGCGTTCGACGGTCGCGGGTCGCCGCGGCCTGGAGTTCGTGGCACTTCGATACCACTCGGTGCACGAATTCTGAAAGTGGCGACCGATCTGGACTGGCTCCAATCGAGCGGAATGACCAGCCGCGTAGCGCTGTGGACGCTCAATTCGCGTCCGGATACCTACGATCCCAAAGTGCTCGAAGCGTTCAAGACGTCCATCGAGCGCGCGACCAGCCCCGTACGCGTGCGTTACGTGCGTCTCGGCGACGTCCAACCCGGAATGATATTCGCCCGCGACGTGCTCACTCCGACTGGGCTCCTTATGGCCGCCCGCGGACAGGAAGTAGGACGCGCTCTGACGGAGCGTCTGCGTCATTCGTGGTCTGGCTCGCTACTGGACCAGGAAGTGCTCATGATGGAGCCGGCGGCGGGAGCATGATGTCGTCAGCTGTCCACCGCTCCAGACATGTCGACCGCTGAATTCCAGAATCGCGTCGAATTCTTGAACGACACCGTCCCACTTGATAATTCGCCGGAAGAGGCATTCGACCGATTGACGCGACTGAGTACACTCATACTCGGCGTTCCCATCGCTCTGGTGTCGCTTGTCGAGAGTGAGCGCGAGTTTGTGAAAAGCGAAGCGAGTGTTCTGGACTCATCGCCAAGTCAAGGCATTCTCCCACTCTCCCAATCCGTCTGTCAACTCGCCCTCGGCTCTGGTGAGCCGCTCGTTGTCGTTGACGCGCGGGACCATCCCCTGTTGCGTGATGATCCTGCGGTAGCCGCATATGACGTACGAGCATACGCTGGCGTGCCGCTCGTTACACCTGACGGCCGCACTCTTGGCACGTTCTGCGTGATGGATCACGTTCCTCGTCAATGGACGACCAATGACGTGAATGTCCTCAAAGGATTGGCCGCTGCGGCCGCGACTGAAATCGCATTGCGAAACGAGATTCGCGAACGTGTTCGGGTACAGCAGGAAAGCGCGCGCCTCCTGCAGGCACTGCAGGCTGAACAGGGTCGAGTCATGGCACTGTTCGAGCAGGCCCCTGCGTTCATCGCCGCTGTGAATGGCCCTGAGCACCGCTTCGAGATGGCGAATCGGGCGTACTATCAGCTGGTCGGGTTGCGCGACCTGATCGGAAAGCCGCTTGCAGAAGCGATCCCCGAAACGGTTGAGCAGGGATTCGTTGCGATGCTCGACCGCGTCCTTGATACCGGTGAAGCGTTCTCCGCAGCTGGTGCCCGTGTAGTTCTCCAGCCCCGCTGCGACGCAGAACCCGACGAACGTTTCGTCGATTTTGCGTGTCAGCCGCTCACAGATCCGGACGGTACCCGTTCGGGAATCCTCATGCATGGAGTGGATGTTACCGAGCAATTACGAGCCACGAATGCACTGCGCGAGAGCGAAGAACGATACCGCCTGCTTTTCGACAGCAATCCGCTGCCGATGTGGGTTTACGATGCGGAGACGCTTCGATTCATCGCCGTGAACTGTTCTGCTGTGTCCCGCTACGGGTACAGCCGCCAGGAGTTCCTTGCGATGACGATTCTGGACATTCGGCCGGCCGCGGCCGCGGAAGCCGTCCGAGTTGCTGCAGGCGTTGCAGGGTCGGGTGAGACCTTCGTTCCAGCTCAGCAGCACCGATTCAAGGACGGAACGATAATAGATGTTGACATCACGTCGCGCCCGATTGCATTGGGCGCGCGCGCATGTCGGCTCGTACTCGCCGTCGATGTGACGGATCGGCGCCGCGCCGAAGCTGCGCTTCGTGATAGTGAAGCGCAATTGCGCCTCGCGATCGACGTTGCCGAGATGGTGGTGTGGGAGCATGATCTTGCTACCGGGACCGTTTCGAGCCGCGCGGTTCCTCGGAATCCGGATAGTTCGCACCTGCTCGCCGCAACACTCGGCACGCATGACGGATTTCTGTCGGTTGTGCATCAGGATGACCGCGAGCGTGTGCGCCGAACTCATGAAGACGCTGTCAGGCGCGCCGGCGAGTTCTCCGTCGAATTTCGTGTTATCGGCCTCGACGGAGTGATCCGGTGGAAACAAACAAGTGCGCGAGTGCTGCTCGACGACGACGGTCACCCGGTGCGCATCATCGGTGTCAGTCGCGACGTCACCGATCGGATCGCCCTCGAAGCTCAATTGCGCCAGGCGCAGAAGATGGAGGCGGTTGGACAGCTTGCAGGGGGAGTGGCGCACGATTTCAACAATCTCCTCACGGTTATCACGGCGGGTATTACGTTCGCGCGAGAAGCATTACCGCGAGACGCTGCCGCACTGGAAGAACTGGCGGTGGTCGAGGAAGCAGCCGGCAAGGCGGCGCGACTCACGCGGCAATTGCTTGCTTTCGGCAGAAAACAGATGCTGCAACCCGAATTGCTGGATATCAATCGGATCGTACGGGGCGTGGAGCCGATGCTCCGGCGGTTGATCGGAGAGGACGTGCGTATTGGCACGGTTCCAGTCGCCGGCCTGTTTCTGGTGTTCGCGGATCCGGGGCAGCTCGAACAGGTAATCGTCAATCTTGCCGTAAATGCCAGGGACGCGATGCCGGATGGTGGCACTCTCACAATCGAAACGGCGAGTGTGCTGCTTACCGACGTCGAGGCAAATGCCCGTGGCGTTGACGCACAGGCCAGGTATGTACGACTTACCGTGCGGGACACAGGAATGGGCATGGACGACGCTACTCTCTCTCGAGCTTTCGAACCGTTTTTCACAACCAAGGGATCAGGCCGCGGGACCGGCCTCGGTCTGGCGACCGTGCACGGGATCGTGCAGCAGTCTGGTGGCCATATTCAAGTGACGAGTGTTCCCGGCGAGGGAACCGTTTTCGAAATTGATCTCCCGCAAGTGGTGGGCATCGATGTCGGTGAACCGCCCAAAGCCGTCTCCGCGAATTCGGACGAGGTGTTCGGGACAATTCTGCTCGTGGAAGATGAAGCGCCTGTTCGTGCGATAGCCCGCCGAATCCTGGCTCGCAAAGGATATACTGTCATCGAAGCGAGCAATGGCCGGGAAGCTCTTGAAGTCGCGGCCGAGAATGCCGCCAAGATCAGCATGGTCGTCACAGACATGGTCATGCCGGAGCTCGGTGGCCGTGCATTCGCCGAGCAGTTCACGATCCTTTATCCGGGCATCCCGCTGCTCTTCGTGTCCGGGTATGCCGACGACGAGATACTGCGCCGCGGTCCATTGCCGCCCCGCACCACGTTCCTCGAGAAACCATTCACGCCGGACGGACTGCTCACCGCCGTCCGGACCGTGATGTCCGCTCAGGACTCGCCGTCCGCGGAGACGTCGCTCGTCGCCTAGCAAGTTTTTCCGGAGCCCGCCCGGCGTCCGGGCGGGCTCGAGTCCCTACGCGCAATGTCGTTCGACCTGCACCCGCGCGATCTGGTAGAGCAGGACCGCTTCCATTTTATTAGATAGCTAGCTATCTATCTAGCCAATGTGTCCTGCTGAACTGACTCCGTCGAAACGATCTGAGCTCGAGGCCTCGTTCATCGCATCGCTGTGCCCGCTTCGAGAGAAGCTGCGTCGCTGCTATGACGAGGAACTCACCTCTTTTGGCCTTTCGCGATCGCTAGCGACGCCGCTGATGCACATCTGGAAGACCGATGGCATCCGGCAGGGCGAGCTTGCCGAGTTGCTCGACATCGAGGGTCCGAGTTTGGTAAGGCTACTGGACCAGCTGGAAACCAGCGGCCTCGTGGTGCGCCGACAGGATCCAGACGACCAGCGTGCCAAAACGCTTCATCTCACGGCGGCCGGATCCGGACTGGCCATTCGCATCGTTCCGGTTGTGCAACGGTTACGCGCGCAGCTGCTATCGGACGTGCCGTCAAAAGATCTCGAAGCCTGCATGCGAACTTTCGAGCGTTTTCTTGGCGCGTGTGAACATCGCGTTTCGGATGTAAGAAAATGACGCGGACTGGCCCGTTGGTATGGCATTCGCGGCGAGGCTGACGCGAGTGGCAAATCCCGGCTCGGGATCGTACGCCAGCATTGCAGGTGCAGCAGATCTTCGGTGAAAACTTCATCAATTCAGAATGTATACATCACGTTTATATCTCGCCGGTGCGTGTTCGGCAGCACTGATTGTCGCATGTTCAAAACCGGCTGCACCACCGGCAATGCCACCATCGGAGGTGTCCGTCATGGTGGTTGCACCCAGAGCGGTTGAAGACAATCTTCAGTTCACAGGCCAGGTCCGCGCATTCCGAAGCGTGCCGGTGCGCGCGCAGGCAAGCGGTGTAATACTTTCACGTCCGTTCGTTGAAGGATCGCAGGTGAGCGCGGGTCAGGTGCTCTATCGCATTGATCCGACGACGTCGGACGCTGAGTGGCGCAGCGCCCGGGCGAGACTTGCCTCCGCGCAGGCAACCCTTGTGAACGCAGAGACGGTAGCGGGAAGGTTGCGCGCACTTCTGCCGGGAAATGCTGTTGCGAAGCAGGACGTCGACAACGCTGAAACGCAGGTCAAGGCAGCCCGCGCGGCGGTTGATGACGCGCGTGGTGGTGTCGATGCGGCGCAGAAGAATCTGAGTGAGACTGTAGTTCGCGCGCAGATCGCGGGTAGGGTGGAACGAACCCTCCTGGACGTCGGTGCGCGCGTTACGGGTCCGGCTGACCTGCTGACAAACATAGACGTGCTGAATCCGATATACGTGACGTTTCGCCCATCTGCGGAACAGCAGGGCGAATGGCGTCGCGATCCCGTTTTCGCGCGCGCGATCACGCCGGGCGGAAGTGCGCGAATCGAGGTAACGCTGCCAGATGGCAGCACATTTCCAACGCAGGGTCGAATCGGGTACATCGATCCGGTGGTGGATCCGCAGACCGGAACGCAGGAATACCGTGCGCAGTTCGAGAATCCACGCCAGATCATGCTGCCTGGCCAATTTGTTCATGTCGCGGTACACGGATTGATCCGTGCAAACGCGATCGTGATTCCACAGCGCGCTGTGGTGCAACAGATGGGAAGGCAGCTCGTGTACGTCGTGGGCCCCGACAGTAAAGTCGCGGCGCGGGAAGTTCACGCGACTGCGTGGACGGGTAACGACTGGCTCATCGCGTCCGGGTTGGCAGCAGGGGACAAGGTAGTCGTGGACGGCGTCCAGAAGATTGGCCCTGGTTCACCGGTGCACGCGACGCCTTTTGTCGACTCCACGCGGTCGACGGATTCGTCAGCAGCGGTGAAAACGGCACCGGCACCAGCCAAATGAGCGCGCCGACGAACGAGTCGGCTCCGCACACGCAGACGACATCCGCACCAGCCGAGGCACCCCGATACTTCTTCGTTCACCGACCCGTTCTGGCCGGTGTCATATCCATTGTAATCGCGCTCCTGGGCACGTTTGCGATGCTGTCACTTCCGGTGAACCGTTACCCGCAGATCACACCGCCAGCGGTGCAGGTGACTGCGGTGTATCCCGGGGCGAGCGCGCAGGACGTGGCAACGTCGGTGGCAGCGCCCATCGAACAGCAGTTGTCGGGATTGAACGGCCTGCTTTACTACAAGTCGTCCAATTCCAGCGACGGGACGATGAACCTCGCACTCACGTTCGACATATCGCGTGACCAGGACCTGGCGGCGGTTGACGTTCAGAATGCGATCAACCTTGCCTTGCCCCAATTACCTGCATCCGTCCGGCAGCTTGGCATCACGATCACAAAGGCAAACTCCGACATTCTGCTGGTCGCGACTCTGTCGTCCAAGGATCCGCGCTACGACGCGTCGTATCTGAGCAATTATGCCAAGCTCTACATCGAGGACGAGATCAAGCGCGTTCCAGGTGTCGGATCAGCGCGTACGTTCGGCGCGTCGGATTTCGCGATGCTGCTCAGTCTCGACCCCGAGAAGATGGCGCAGCTTGGAATCACCGTGGACGACGTGTCCGCGGCGGTGCAGGCACAGAACTCGACGAAGCCAGCCGGCCGACTCGGGCGAGAGCCGGCACCTGCGGGTACCGAGCTGACACTCCCGGTAACAACGTCGGGCAGGCTCTCGACGCCGGCTGAGTTTGCGAGCGTCATCGTGCGCGCGCGAGCCGACGGGTCGATAGTACGACTCGGCGACATTGCACACGTCCATCTCGGCTCCCAGGGCTATGACGCCGCAGGCCGCCTCAACGGCGCACCCACAGCGCTCATGGTCGTGTACGCACGTCCCGGTGCCAACAATCTCGACGTCAAGAACGCCGTCGCAGCTCGATTGAAGGAGCTATCGAAGTCCCTGCCGCCAGGTGTCTCGGCGCAGATACCGTTTGATACTACGCCGTTCATCACCGAATCCATCAGAGAGGTGGTGAAGACGCTGGGCGAGGCGATGATCCTCGTCACCCTCGTAGTCTTCCTATTCCTCCAGAGCTGGCGCGCAACGCTGATTCCGATCCTGGCCGTTCCCGTGAGCATCATCGGGACCTTTCTCGGCTTGCAGTTCCTTGGCTTCACGATCAACACGCTTACGCTGTTTGCGATGGTCCTCGCGATCGGCATCGTGGTCGACGACGCAATCGTGGTAATCGAAAACGTCGAGCGGATAATGGCGGACGAGCACGTATCCGCACGCGACGCAGCGAACAAGGCGATGCACCAGGTAAGCGGCGCGCTCATCGCGATCGTGCTCGTGTTGTGCTCGGTGTTTATACCCGTTGCGCTCGTGGGAGGCATCACTGGAACGATGTACAAGCAGTTCGCGATCACGATCGTCATTTCAGTCGTGTTGTCCGGCGTCGTTGCGCTCACGCTCACGCCGGCGCTCTGCGCACTGTTGCTGAAAAAACCACCCGAGGAAACCGACAATCGGTTCTACAAGTGGTTCAACGACGGCTTTGGCCGCGCTACGAAGCGTTATATCGGTGCAGCCGGCCATATCATAGACCACCCGAAGACCTGGCTCGCTGTATTTGTCGGGCTTGTTGTCGTGCTGGGAATTCTCTGGAAGGTTGTGCCGAGCAGCTTCCTGCCGACTGAAGACAAGGGATACTTCGCAGTGTCCGTACAGCTGCCCGACGCGGCATCCATGCAGCGGACGCAGGCGGTCGTGAAAAACGTCGAGGACATGATCCGCAAGGATCCAGCGGTCAGGAACATCGTCGTTCTGGTCGGTCTCGACCTGCTGTCACAGTCGTCCCAGACGAACGCTGCAACGATGTTCGTCAGTCTGAAGCCGTGGGCTGAACGCGGCGCATCGGAGAGTGTGGATGCGGTGCTTCAGCGGACAAACGGGCGGCTTTTCATGATGAAGGATGCGATTGCATTTGGATTCAACCTGCCGGAAATTCCGGGGCTCGGTACCACTGCCGGAATCGAGGTGAATCTGCAGGAGCGAAGCGGTAGTGATTATGAAGCGTTTGCGTCGAGCGTGCAGAAGTTCGTCGCAGACCTGAAGACTGTTCCGTCGTTGCAGAATCCCGCGGTCAACATACGGACCGACGTACCGCAGGTCTTCGTGAAGGTGGATCAGGATGCGGCGGAATCGCGCGGGGTGAACAGTGCGCAGATATTCTCGACGCTGCAGACCATGCTGTCCAATCAGTACATCAACGACTTCAATCTTTACGGTCGCACGTATCGGGTGCAGGCCGAGGCCGAGGCGCCGTTCAGGCAACGTCCGGAAGACATTGGCCGCTACTTCGTTCGGAGCAATACCGGCGACATGGTTCCGTTGTCGGCTCTGACGGCCACTGAAATCCGTGGCGCACCGGGTGTGCTTACACGGTTCAACGGCTTTCCCTCCGCGACTGTCACTGCGGCGATCGCGCCGGGCCACAGCTCAGGTGAAGGGCTGGATGCGGTCGAGAAATTGGTCGCCAACAAGTATGCCTCAGAAGGGATCGGCTACGCATACAGTGGCCAATCATTTCAGGAGCGTGCGTCCGCGGGTCAGGGCGGGTTGGTCCTTGCGCTCGGATTGGTGCTTGTCTTTCTCGTTCTCGCGGCTCAATACGAAAGCTGGTCGATTCCGTTTGCAGTCATTCTCGCGCTTCCATTCGGAATCCTTGGAGCCTACCTCGGGATCTGGGCTCGCGGGCTGTCGAGCGACATTTACTTCCAGGTCGCGCTGCTCGCGGTACTCGGGCTGGCTGCGAAGAACGCGATTCTGATTGTGGAATTCGCTACTGAGCTGCACAGATCGGGGATGTCAATTCGCGAAGCGGCGATGGAAGCGGCGCGCGAACGCTTCCGCCCCATTCTCATGACATCTTTCGCCTTCATACTCGGCGTCGCTCCGCTCGTGATCGCCGGTGGTGCAGGCGCCGCGAGCCGGCATTCGCTTGGCACCGGCGTGTTTGCGGGAATGCTCGTCGCCACTTCGATCGGAGTTTTCTTCATTCCACTCTTCTTCTCCGCGATCGAGGGGCTTGTGAACCGTCGCCGTCCCGATCACGTACCCGTTGCAACGACCGGCCATTCGGAGGTCGCGAAGTGATATCGGTCAAACAGTTCCACCTCGCGGCGTTGCTCGCGCCGACCATTGTGCTGTCGGCTTGCGCGGTCGGCCCGTCCACGGCGGTGACTCCGGTCGTCCCCGCGGTTGCAAACACCGCTGATCTTGCCGTACCACAATCGGCACGCTCGTTCTACGATTCGCTCACCGCGGCTCGGGCCGCGGATCGATCGGACTCGACGCCGCATTCGGCGTTGATACCGACACCGCAATCGGTCGCGACTCCGACCGTCCTCGCACTCGGTGCGACCCGGAACCCCGCCTGGAGCGACATCCTGCGCGACAGCACGCTCGTCTCGCTGATTCAGACCGCGATCAATAACAATCGCGATTTGCAGGTCGCTCACGCGCGGATTCGCGAGTACCGGGCGTTGCACGGAGCATCGATGGGGCCGTTGTTTCCGCAAGTTACGGCGAATGCGGCTGCAAGCAAGAACAGGATCGCGCTGGCTGGCGGTGCTCCGATAGGGTACGACGCCGTGCGCGCCACGGGAGATGTATCCTGGGAAGTTGACTTCTGGGGCCGAATACGCCGCGGCGCGGAGGCTTCGAATTTCGATCTGCTGGGGCGCGAGGAAGACGCGCGCGCGACTGAACTGACGCTCGTAAGTGATGTCGCGACCGAATATCTGCAACTGCGTGAGCTGGATGAGAGCATCAGAATCGCCGAAGCGACGCGGTCAGCCGGTCAGGCCGTGCTGGAACTTGCCCGGAAGCGGTTCGATCAGGGTCAGATCTCCGAGTTGGATGTGCGCCAGTTCGAGGCACAGGTTGCGGATCCGGCTGCGCGGCTCGCTCAGTTTGCGCTCCAGCGCAGGCAGCAGGAAAACGCTCTCTCACTGC
Organism: Gemmatimonadaceae bacterium; assembly: GCA_036554185.1. GTDB lineage: Bacteria > Gemmatimonadota > Gemmatimonadetes > Gemmatimonadales > Gemmatimonadaceae > Fen-1247. The sequence continues at coordinate 71,698 of DATBNQ010000099.1, forward strand.
TGCTTGGTGAGCCACCAGGTGACATTCCCCGCGGTCGTCCGCTACAGGAAGTGATTCAATCCGTGACGGTGCCGGATTCGCTTCCGGGTGCGCTCATCGCGCGCCGGCCGGATGTGCTACGGGCACAGCGTGACATGCAGGCAGCGCTCGCCCGGATCGGCGTCGCTGTTGCGAACAGGTTGCCGACGATCACAGTCGCGGGTGAGTATGGCGCTCAGCGCCCCGAGTTCAACAAGCTGTTTTCCGGCCAGGGCGATATCTACACGCTCCAGGCAGGACTCTCGTTCCCGATCTTCACTGGTGGGCGGTTGATCAGCGAGCAGCGCGCTGCGCGCTCCCGTGCAGACGAAGCGAAGGCACAGTATCAGCAGACGGTCCTTGTTGCGCTGCGCGAATCTGCGGACGCGCTCGCGGGCGTGCGACTGGGCCGCGATCAGCTGGTTGCACAACAGACCCAGGCTCGAGCGCTCTCGATAGCAGCAGCTATCGCGGAGCGGCGTTACGCAAGCGGAGTCTCGAGCTACCTGGAGGTATTGACCGCCGAACAGAGCCTCTTCAATGCTCAGCTCAATCTGGTGCAGGTCGAGCAGCAGTATCTCGCTGCCACGGTTCAGTTGTACAAGGCACTCGGCGGAAGCTGGGTCGCGGCAGCGCACTGAGACACGACGTGTTGCACGGCAACGACCCCACGCTCGGAGTCATTCCCGCGAAGGCGGGAATCGATGTTTTCTATTTCCGGATGCGACGCCACTGACGATGACTCGGCGGTAAATGGATTCCCGCTCTCGCGGGAATGGCGACGTTGGACGGTTGCGGCTTGACGGAGCCTCAGCTCGACGTGACAGGCCTGGTCTTTTTGCCGGTCGCGACTCGACTGGTCAACTGCACATCGGGCTCGACGTCGAGCGGAACATCCTCGCGCAATTCAGCGAGGTACTCGTGCACGAACTTCACGACCATCGATCCTTCGCCGACGGCTGCGGCAACACGCTTTGCTGATCCAAGCCGCACATCTCCGGCCGCAAAAACGCCGGGTTGGCTCGTTTCAAGGAGAAAAGGCTGTCGCTTGCGCGTCCAGCCCGGAGTATTGGCGAGCGCGCGGCCGGTGCAGATGAAGCCCTTCGGGTCGGTGTCGATCTGCGGCGGCAGCCAGTCAGTCCGCGGAACCGCACCGATGAACGTAAACACCGCTGGAGTGGCGATGGTCCGTTTCTCGCCCGTCGTCGTGTTCTCGATGTCGACACGCTCGAGACGCGCGGCTCCGGCCATCGCGCGGATCTGGGTTGTATAGAGGACATCGATGTTGTGAGATGCTTCAATTCGATCCGCCAGGTAGCTCGACATCGTGCGTCGCATGTCGTCGCGGCGTACGAGTATCAGTACTCTACGCGTGTGCTGAGCGAGGAAGAGTGCTGCCTGTCCGGCTGAATTTCCGGCGCCGACGATCACGACCTCGGCACCGCTGCACGCGTCCAGCTCGGTAGGTGTTGCGACATAGTAGACGCCCAGGCCTTCAAACCGTTCACGCTCCGGAACGTCGAGCTTTCTGTAGTCCGCACCGGTTGCAATCAACACACATCGCGCGAAGGCCGATTCTCCATCTTCCAGCTTCACGATGAGATGCGAGCCGGCGTCGCCGAGCGCGATCGCGGGTGACGGCGTGGAAATGCTGGCGCCAAACTTCTGCGCCTGCAATGTGGCGCGCCTGGTTAGATCGGCCCCAGTGATGCCCATCGGAAAGCCAAGGTAGTTCTCGATGCTGTTCGACGATCCCGCCTGCCCGCCGGGTGATTCGGCATCGAGCATCAGAGTGGTAAGACCTTCGGAGGCTCCGTAGACCGCTGCGGCCAGACCGGCCGGACCGGCGCCAACTATCACGAGATCGTACACCTCTTCACCAATCGTACGCTTGAGACCCACAGCCAGCGCGAGCTCACGCGTCGACGGGTTGCGGAGCAACGGCTGGGCCTCGCACATCACAACGGGCAGCGCGCTGTCGTCCACTCCGAAGTTGCGCAACATCTCTTTCGCCGATGGATTGTCGTCCACATCGATCCAGGTCACCGGCACCTGATTTCTTCCGAGAAACTCACGGATTCGATATGAATCCCGCGATGTCCCTGACCCGATGATGCGCACGCCCTGAAAGCCGGATTCGATAAGTTGCTCGCGGCGCGCGATGAACGCGTGGAGAATCAGCTCCCCCATCGTCTGGTCTTCGCTGATCAGTCGCCCGATATCGGCGGGCGCGACCTCCAGAACATCCGTGTCGCCACGAGCGACTGCGCTCACTACCGACCGGCGGCTGCTCAGGATATCGATGTCGCCGGTGAATTCGCCCGGATGATGCACGGCGACTGTCCGTGGTTGATCGCCCGTACGGTCGATGATTTCGACCGTCCCGGAGCGTACCACGAAGAACGTCACCCGTGTCAAACCCGCCTGAAAAAGCCATTCGCCATCCGCGAAATGTCGTGGCGTCGCGAACTGCTCCAGCATGGCGATCTGGCTATCGCTGAGCGTCGGAAATGCGATGTCGCGCTGGGCCACAAGCAGATGTATTCAAGCGGTTAGGAACGTATCTGGAGGGATACGTGCTGCAGGCGCGCGACTCCGGACTTGCGCGCCTTGAGCGGTGGATTAACAATAGACGAAGCCGGTCTCACTCGCTATCCTCAAACCAAACATGAATATCGAGCAGCAGTTCGAGCAGGTGACCGAGCTGTGGTCGCCCAGGGTGATCGGGCAGGTGAACGATCAGTATGTCAAGATCGCCAAGCTTCACGGTGAGTTCACCTGGCACAGACACGACGAAGAGGATGAACTCTTTCTCGTCGTCAAGGGCCGGCTCAGAATCCAGCTCGAAACCGGTAGCGTCGATCTTGCTGCCGGCGACATGCACATCGTGCCGAAGGGAGTACTTCACAACCCCGTGGCCGCCGAAGAGTGCTGGGTAATGCTGATCGAAACAGTGACGACAAAACACACGGGAAACGTCGAGAGTCCACTGACCAGGACCATCGAGCAGCAGCTGGGAGGGAAGTGACAGAGCGTTGCACTGGCAGCCATCATTCCAGTGACTGACCTCGGAGCGCAGAGCTTCAAATTGACGCGCGCGCAGCTCGCGGATTCGCCCACGCTCGCGAGGTCCGTGCTTCCACTGGCGAGCAGTGTCCTCACGATTGCGTGGTTCAGCGATTCCCGATTCGATATACAGGTGTGGCAATAGTCGACGGCGATCAGGCCTTCGTCCGCACACTCAGAGCCGGAAGTGCCGCCTCGATCTCACTCCTTCGCGGCTCGAGCCACGGTGGCAGGACGAGATGTTCACCGAGTGTGTCGGCGCTCTCGTCGATTGCGAACCCGGGTCCGTCCGTCGCGATTTCGAAGAGTACTCCGCCAGGCTCGAGAAAGTACACGGAGTGAAACCAGAACCGATCGATTACCTCCGTCGGCCGACGGTGCGCATTCTGGATACGATCGCGCACAGCGAGCTCAGCGGCGTCGTCAGCAACACGCCAGGCAATGTGGTGA
>DATBNQ010000138.1:0-105505 GCA_036554185.1 Gemmatimonadaceae bacterium
GACGTGCACCCGGAAGCGATTGGATTCGAAGCCCGCATGCCGGCGGGCCTGGCGCGCATGGTGTACTGGCCGGATCAGGAGGGCGGATTCCACTGGGCGGTCGAGTCAAGGAACAAGAAGGGTTGGCATCGATTCACCGAGCACCACTATCGGGCCGCGAGCGCGGCTGTGGCGGCGAAGTAGCTCGCCGGCACCGCGCAGCCGGGTCGGCCGGCGCAGATCCGCGGGGGGGGGGGCCGAGGCTACGACCTTACCGAGTAACTGGATATTGGATAAACTATCCCTGGCGATTCCGGGAATCGCTTTCCGGGCCTGTATTATGATCCCCGACTCTCGCTGGCAATCACGGCCGCGCGATATCTCGCGTTCCGTGATCGGCGCGGAATTCACACTTGTTCTGGAGCGTTGATGGCAACACCGGCCAGTAGCACCACTCGTCACACTTCGATGCCGCTGCTGCTCGGAGTTGGCGCAGCTGCGAACTTCTTCGACACACTCGGCATTGGCTCGTTCGCAACGACGACCGCTGCACTGGTACTCGGGCGCATGGTGGAGGACGACGACATACCCGGAACGCTCAATGTAGGGATGGCGCTCCCGACTGTTTCGGAAGCGATCATCTACATCATTCTGCTGGGAGGGTTGATCGATCTGCCGACCATCACCAGCATGGTGATCGCGGGCGGCATCGGCGCGTGGTTCGGCACCGGCATCGTCGTCCACTGGCCGCGTCAATTGATGCAGCGCGCGATGGCGATCGCGCTACTGATCACGGCGGGATTCATGGCTGTGCGCATGCTGGCGAGCCTTTCGCTGAGCGTCGGGACCATCGGTCTCTCCGGCATGGCACTTGTCGTCGCGGTCCTGGGTAGCGTGTTGATCGGGTCGCTCACCAGCCTCGGGATCGGCAATTATGCGCCAACGATGGCGATGACGTACATGCTGGGCATGAACACCAAAGCGGTGTTCCCGATCATGGCCGCATCCGCGGCGTTGATTCTGCCGGCTGCGGCGATCCGTTTCTATCGCTCCGGCCGCTTCGACCGTCGCACCGCGCTCGCCTTCGCGATTGGCGGAGTGCCGGGGGTGCTCGTCGCCGCGTTCGTCGTCAAGGAGCTGCCGCTGGGTGTTGTCAAATGGGTAGTGGTCGGCGTGCTTCTCTACACATCCGCCACGCTCTGGATGTCGTCTCGCAGCCCGAGGAATGTCGTCGCATGAAGATCTCCGCGATCCGCGCTTACCAGATCGACCTGCCGCTCCACGAAGGCAAATACAGCTGGTCCGGCGGCAACGCTGTGTCGGTCTTCGATTCGACTGTCGTCGCTGTCGAGACCGATGAGGGACTGACTGGCTGGGGCGAGGTCTGTCCGCTGGGGCCTGCGTACCTGCCTGCATATGCACGCGGCGCACGCGCCGGTATCGCCGAGCTCGCTCCCCAACTGCTCGGTGCGGATCCGCTTGCGCTGGGCGAACTGAATGAGTTGATGGACCGGTCGATGCGCGGACATCCGTACGTCAAATCAGCGATCGACATGGCGTGCTGGGATCTACTCGGCAAGGCGAGCGGGCTACCGGTCGCAACGCTGATGGGCGGACACGTGGGGAATGACTTCGCGCTCTATCGCGCGATTTCGCAGGAGTCGCCGGCGCAGATGGCGAAGAAGATCGCGCTGTACCGCGAGCAGGGCTATCACAAGTTCCAGCTCAAGGTGGGCGGCGATCCCGACACCGACATCGACAGAATTCGCGCCGCTGCGGCGGAGCTGTCGCGGGGCGACGTGCTCATCGCCGACGCGAACACCGGGTGGACGCAGCACGCCGCGATCCGGGTTGCTGACGCGGTGCGTGACGTGGACGTGTATATCGAGCAACCGTGCATGACCTACGAGCAGTGCCTCGCGGTGCGCCGTCACACCGACCGGCCGTTCGTACTCGATGAGGTCGTGGACGGAATCGACATGGTAGTTCGTGGCGTTGCGGATCACGCCATGGATGTCATCAACCTCAAGATTTCAAAGGTTGGCGGCCTCACTCGCGCGCGTCAGATCCGCGATCTCTGCGTGTCACTCGGCATCGCCATGACGATCGAGGACACATGGGGCGGCGACATCACCACGGCCGCCATTGCACACCTCGCTCACAGTACGCCTGAGCGATTCCTCTTCTCGTCAACAGATTTCAACTCATACGTCACCGTTGCCTTCGCCGATGGTGCGCCGCACCGGCTCGAGGGCCGGCTCTCGGCGTCGCGTGAGCCCGGGCTGGGTGTTCGGCCGAATCTGAAGTTGCTGGGCAAGCCCGTAGTAGACATTACAAAAGGGGACGGAGTGGGGACGGACTCCGTGTGAATTAGCTTGGCTTAGGGGGACGGAGTGGGGACGGACTCCGTGTGAATCGGCTTAGTGAGAGTGGTGACAAACTACACTTCTCGTGCAGAATACCGCCAACTGCTGGCGTCAGGAAAGTCCGCAAGAAAGTTCACTCCGACCCGATTTCCTATGACCGCGCGCGCTGTGTTCGATCGGCGTCACCGCCACTGTCGGCCTTGCGTTCGCGTGTGGGTGCGTCTTCGACCGGGTGAACCCTGCAACAATGCTGGATTTGCTGCCTGACAAGCGGTACAGTTGGAAAGCGATCTTCGGTGTTGCGCGGTTCTGAGAAAAATGAAATGACATCTGTCGAGTATCGCCGAGCTGTATTGTCCGACGTCCCGCGGCTGATCGGACTGCCGAAACCGGGCGAAGCGGGAGGTGCCGCGCGGATGGCACTCTACCTTGCGGGAGAACATCATCCGCAGCACGCGCTTTCATCCCGGGCGATCTGGCTCGCCGAAGCCGGCCACGAACCTGTTGGCTACATCGCCGGACACCTCACTCGCCGATTCGGCTGTGCAGGCGAGCTTCAGTGGATATACGTCGTGCCTGACGAGCGCCGGCGCGGTGTGGCGTCACGCCTGCTCGCGTTGCTGGCGGTCTGGTTCCTCGAGCAGGACGCGCATCGCGTATGCGTTGATATAGGCGACGACGCGGCCCGACCGTTTTACCGTAGATATGGGGCGACGGATTTGAACCCTCACTGGATGATCTGGCAGGACATTGCCGTGGTCGCGAACAGGGGACGGAGTGGGGACGGACTCCGTGTGAATTAGCTTGGCTTAGGGGGACGGAGCGGGGACGGACTCCGTGTGAATCCGCTTAGAAGACACGGTTTCCGCTTGCTGGCGGTGTTAACGATAGCTCCCGTTGGAGCCGTGCCGGCGCCCGTCAAGGTGCGGATCAATTTGCCCGTGCCTTGATTCGATACCGCGTCCTGCTGCCGAACGAATCGTCGCAGCTGACGGCAACTGATAGCCGCGCCGTGGTAGCGCGGGCTGCGCGCTCGCATTTTATTTCCATCGCTTCTGCCCAACATGGCCTAAGCCTGACTTCCGGGACGATGAGAGGAAAGTGATGACCAAGGTATTCGTAAACATCGGCTTGACCCTGGACGGCTACATGGCACCAGAAGGAATGACCATGGAGCATTGGGATCACCCCGAATACAAGAACTGGGGCGCAAAGTGGGGTGCGATGATGCGCTGGATATTCAACCAGCAGTATTTCCGTGACAACCTCAAGCTGGGTCCCGGAGGAGAGACCGGCGCGGAAAATGACATGATTCGGAAGACGACGGAGCGTATCGGCGCCAACATCTTGGGGAAGCGAATGTTCGAACAGGGCGAGCGCTCCTGGCCAGACGAGGCGCCGTTCCACACTCCGGTGTACGTTCTAACCCACCAGAAGCGCGAACCCTGGGTTCGTCCCGGCGGTACGACATTCTACTTCGTCAACGACGGAGTGGAAAGTGCCCTCAAACAGGCTCGAGAGTCTGCCGGTGGTCGCGATATTCGGATCGCAGGCGGCGCGGATGTGATCCAGCAGTACTTGAACATGGGTGTCATCGACGAGCTGGAAATCGCCCTGGCGCCAGTCCTGTTCCGCGGTGGAAGGCGTCTCTTCGAGAACCTGCACGAATCAGTGTCGCAGTTCCGAATTGACAACGTGCTTGAAGGGCCAACCGCAACCCACTTGCGCTACGTGCGTGAGTAGGATCGGCCTGACAATCGGTTGCAGCGAACAGTCCTCTGTGCGGCCCGCCGCCGCAACCGCAACTTCAGCGTGCCTTACGCACCTGCAATGCTGCAACTCTGACGGCACGCCTCGCAACTCCTGGCCGCGCGCCGGTGGTCATCCGTTCGACATCTGCCAGGAAGCGTCGACGGCGCCCGGCCTGACGTGTGCAGCAGTTCAGCAGTTGTCGAAAGCTGCGTGTTGTGCGTGGCCGGTCGCCGCGAGTCGCCCGGAACTATTTCATCGCAATCACGTGCGCCACGAACTGATCGATTGCGATCTCGGTGCCCTCGTAAAAGCCTGACGTCTTGTTCTTCTCGAAGTCCGATTCATCCCGGTGCAGCGCCGTGAAGACGTAACGCGTGCCGGTCCCAACCGGTTCCATCGTCATGATGGCAGTGATCGGAATGTCGTCAAAGACAGCCGGACGATAGTCCGGGAACAACATTGAGGTCCAGACAAGGCGTTCCATCGGAACGACTTCCAGGACGCAGCCGACGTTGGGAACCTCCCGACCGTCTCCCACTGCGATGTCGATGCTGATGATGCCACCTGGCCGCAGGTCCAGTTCGGCGCGTGCCACGCGCCCCCACGCCCTCGGCATGTACCACTCCTTGAGATGCTCCGGTTTCGTCAACGCTTCCCAGACGAGCCGCGTGGGTGCGTCGATGAATCGTTCGATGGCGAAATCGAGTTTCGGATCGAGGGTGACTTGCTTGCTCATGACTCTGACTCCTTGTGCTTGAGTTGTTTGACGTAATCGTCGAATCGGTCCAGTCGAGCTTCCCACGACTTGCGACGCGCGGTCAGCCAGTCTTCAGCGACCTTGAATCGTTCGGGTGCGATCTCGTAGGTCCGCACGCGCCCGCGTTTTTTCGACTTCACCAGCCGGCTCTGTTCGAGCACCGAGAGGTGCTGCACGAACGACGGCAGTTGCATGTCAAACGGTGCCGCCAGTTCGCTGACGGTTGCCGGCCCGGCAGACAGGCGCTCCAGGACTCTCCGCCGAGTCGGGTTGGACAGGGCGTGAAAAACTTCGTCAGCGGCTGCGAATTGAACCATTACGACACCATCCAGATGCTTGGGTTATCGATCTGATTGAGAGATTCTACAACTATGGAATACTTCTGTCAATACCTAAGTATTAACGGGGACGGAGTGGGGACGGACTCCGCACGGACTCCAGATGAAAATCCGGGGGACGGACTCCGCACGGACTCCGGATGAAAAGCGGTGCGCGCTCGCGCGGGGGAGTTGCCGTTCGGGGGCGCACCAGTGGTCAACCCGCATCGATGCAATTGCGGACTGGACAACGTCGCGTTCGTGTCGCATAACTCAGCTCGATTCAGCGAACGTATTTTTCACCGTGAAAGGACTGCAGCTCATGGCCCGCTTTCCCCGTTTCCTCGCTGCGGCACTCGTGCCGGGCGCCCTCATTCTGTCGGTAGCCGCCCTCACCCGGTACTCGCCGGGCCAGTCGTTCTCCCGGAAACCGATACCAGCACCGGTCGACAGCGTGCTGCTGCACAGCTTCAAGTGGCGGAACCTCGGGCCCGAGCGCGGCGGCCGCTCGATCGCCGTGTCGGGCGTTCGGGGGCAGCCGGCCGTGGCGTACTTCGGCGCAACAGGTGGCGGGCTCTGGAAAACCACAAACGGGGGCGAGCACTGGGCGCCGGTCACCGACGGGCAGATCAAGAGCGCGTCGATCGGCGCTGTAGCCGTGTCGGAAACCGATCCGAACGAGGTGCTCATCGGCACCGGCGAGTGCGAGATCCGCGGGAACATCATGGCGGGCGACGGCATGTACCGATCCACCGACGCCGGCAAGACCTGGACGCACACGGGATTCGACAACACCGATGGCATCTGCAAGGTGCGCGTGGACCCGACGAATTCCAAAATCGTATTCGCCGCGGTGTTCGGCAAGTATGCGGTACCGAGCAGTGAGCGCGGTGTGTACAGGAGCAGCGATGGCGGTGTCACGTGGACGCGCGTTCTCTTCCGCAACGACAGCACTGGCGCCATCGATGTGGAGATCGACCACCGCAATCCGCAGGTGATCTACGCCGCTCTGTGGCAGGCGTACAGAAAGGAGTACACAGCTTCGTCTGGCGGCGCCGGAAGCGGACTGTACAAATCCACCGACGGTGGAACCACCTGGACGGAGATCACGCGGAATCCGGGCCTTCCATCGGGAGTCGACGGCAAGATCGGCATCGCTGTCTCGCCGGCGAACGACAAGCGCGTGTATGCGCTCGTGGAGAACGCGAAGGGAGGCCTGTACAGCTCGGATGACGCTGGCGCAACGTGGAAGCTTGTGAACGAGAGCCACGACATCAAGCAGCGCGCATTCTACTACACCCACGTCTACGCCGACCCCGCGGACGAGAATGTGATCTACATGCAGAACACGAGCCTCTTCAAATCAACCGACGGCGGCAAGAAGCTCACATCACTGCGAGGGACGCACGGCGACTTCCACGATCTGTGGATCGATCCGGATAATGGCAAGCACTTGGTGGTGGGTAACGACGGCGGTGGCGCCGTGTCCACCGACGGGGGAAAGAAATGGACGGACCAGGACTTCTCCACAGCGCAGCTTTATCACGTGGCTGCGACAGCGGGATACCCGTACGATCTCTGCGGTGCTCAGCAGGATGCATCCACGATCTGTGTTTCAAGCACGGCAAACGCGGACGGGGGATCCCGCGGTGGGTTCGGTCGCGGGGGCACTCCGCAGACGTACAATGCGGGAGGCGCCGAGCCTGGATACATCGCGCCCGATCCACTCGATCCAGAAATCTTCTTTGCGGGAAGCAATAACGGCGGATTCCTCACGCGACTGAATCGCCGCACCGGAGAGGTTCGCGAGGTAAGTCCGTATCCGCTCATGTTCTCGGGCGAACCGTCGAGCGCGCTCGTGGAGCGCTGGCAGTGGACGTATCCGATCGTCTTCTCGCCGGTGAACCCGCACCTGCTTTACGCCAGCTCGCAGCACCTCTGGAAGACGACCAACGGCGGCCAGTCGTGGACGCGCATCAGTCCCGATCTCACTCGCCACGATCCGGCGACCATGGGTCCATCGGGCGGTCCGATCACGCACGACATGAACGCGCCGGAAGTTTACGGAACCATCTTTGCCATCGGGCCGTCCAAGCTGAACACGAGCGTAATCTGGACCGGATCCGACGATGGACTCATCTACGTCACGCGCGACGGCGGCGCACACTGGACCAACGTGACGCCGAAGGACATGCCGGACTTCGGGCGCGTGAGCCAGATCGATGCGTCGGCGTTCGACGACGGCGCGGCATACGTAGCGGTGAAGCGGCCGCTGCTCGACGACACCGCGCCCTACATCTTCCGCACGCACGACTACGGTCGCACCTGGACCAAGATCGTGAACGGCATTGGGGCTGACGATTACGTACACGTCGTCCGCGAGGATCCGAGCCGGAAGGGTCTCCTCTTCGCCGGCACGCAGCACGGTGTGTACGTCTCGTACGACGACGGCGACCAATGGTCGTCGCTGTCGCTGAACCTTCCGGACGTACCGGTCTCGGATCTGATAGTCTATCGGCACGACATCGCAATCAGCACGCACGGGCGCGGGTTCTATTTGTTGCCGAACATCGTCCCACTCGAGCAGTACACGCCGGCAGTGGAGTCCGCGAGCGATGCATTTCTTTTCGCGCCGGCTCCGGCCGTCCGCTCCACAGACGGCGCGGCCATCACGTACTGGCTCAAGCATCCAGCCAAGAGGGCGAGTCTGGACATCCTCGATGCGTCGGGAAAGGTGATTCGCACGTACAAGTCGGATACGTCCACGAAAGCGAAGCCTGACAGCAATGCCGACGAGTCGGCGCGCTTCCGCCGGGGTTCTGTCGCGCCGTCGAGGGCGGCGGGTCTGGATCACTTCACGTGGGACCTGCACTACGAGCCGGCCACCAGCTTCCCGGGAATGATCCTCTGGGGAGGAGACACTGAGGGTCCGACTGCGATTCCCGGGCGGTACACGGTGCGACTCGTCGTGGACGGTCACACCTTCTCGCAGCCGATCGAAGTGAAGCGCAATCCGCTGTACACAGACGTAACGGACGCCGACCTGAAGGCGCAGTTTGCACTTGCACTCCGGATCCGCGACAAGTTGTCGTCTGCCAACCAGGCGGTGATCGACATTCGCAGTGTCAGGTCACAGGTTGACAGCCTGCTCAAGCACAACGACGACGCGACACTCAAGCAGCTGGGTGACAAGCTCAACGCAGATGCCGCCGCCATAGAGCAGAACATCTACCAGGTGAAGAACGAGAGCGGTCAGGACCCGCTCAACTTTCCGATAAAGATCAACAACCGGATCGCGACATTGCTGAGCACAGTGGATCGCGGAGATGGCCGGCCAATCGGCAGCGCTCCGGCAATCTTCGACTATCTGTCGGCGAAGCTGAAGGTGCAGACCGACGCGCTCGCGAAGGTGTGGGCGACGGATCTCGAAGCATTCAATGCGCGCGCCCGAACGCTAAAAACCGGGGTCAGAGTGCATTTATCGACATTAGCTGCCGGCGCGGAGTGAAAGAATTGCACTCTGACCCCGGTTTTCGGATATTCTCCGGCGGGGCGCGCGGGGCCGCTCAAACATCATTTGACATCTCAAGAGGTTCGCATGTCGGGAACACCAATCAACGTACATGACTTCAACATCGCGCTCACCTGCAGCGATCTCCAGGCAAGCATCCACTTCTACACGGCTGGACTCGGCTTCGAGATCGTCCGCACGGTTGAGAGGGAAGGAACGATCCAGTTCGTGATGCTGAAGGCAGGAAGCGCCATGATCGGGCTCGGCCAGGATGACTTCGCGAAAGGGAAGGATCGCCAGAAAGGGATCGGGCTCCGTGTGTGGCTGAACACGACGCAGGACATCGCTTCGCTCGCTGATCGCGCCACTGCGGCAGGACTCGTACTCGACGAAGGTCCAAAGCCGCTGCCATGGGGACCGATGGCGTTTGCACTCACCGATCCGGACGGATTCAAGCTCACGGTCGCGAACGCCGCGGCACACTAGCATGAACACGCGCAGGCAGTTTCTCGTCAGCGCGCCGCTCGGCGTTCTGGGTGTGATCGCTGCGTGCAACGGCGCCTCGCACGAGTCTTCGGGCGCCGACTCCGTTGCTTCAGGCGCTCGGGGACCGGCGACTGCAACACCGGCTGCAACGGCGGCCACGGCGGCGAGCGTCGCAGATATTCCGGCTGATGCTCCGACGCTCAACTGGATCCCGCAGCACACGGATCTCGTCTACACGTTCGGCGGCGCGACCCCACGGCAGCACATCAAATCAGGCACGCGCATCGTTACGTGGACCGAGGACTGCTTCGACGGCGCCGTGAAAACCGCGGCAGATCTTCCGTCCCGAAAAATGGCCGCCGGCCATGACAATCCGCAGACAGGGCCGTTTTATGTTGAAGGCGCGGCGCCAGGCGACACACTCGCTGTTCACATCGTGAAACTCGAGCCTGCGCGCACGTACGCGGTATCGTCGTTCAGTCCCGGATTCGGCGCACTTGTCGGCAACGACCAGACGGCGATGCTCGGGCCGGATTTTCCGGAAACGACATGGCGGTACGATCTGGATGCTAAACGCACCGTCGCCCGAAGCTCCTCCGCCGACGGCAAGTATTCGTGGTCGGTTCCGCTGGCGCCATTTCTTGGCTGCATCGGTGTTGCGCCGGCGGGCGGGGAGGTTCGTACCACGATCGTGCCGGGCAACTTCGGCGGCAACATGGACTGTCCCGAGGTGCGCGCGGGAAATACGGTGTATCTCGGTGTGAACGTGGCCGGAGCGCTCCTGTCGTTTGGTGACGGTCACTATGCGATGGGCGATGGCGAGATTATGGGTGCAGCGATCGAAGGTGCCATGAACGTCGAGGTGTACGTCGAGCTGATCAAGAGCAAGGCGACACCGATTCCTCGAATTGAGAATGCCGACGAGATCATCTTCGTCGGTTCCGGTCGCCCGCTGGAAGACGCCGCGCGCGTCGCATTCAAGGCGATGATCGGATGGGTACGTGAGAAGTCGGGGATGTCCCTGATGGACGCGTATCAATTCGTCGCGCAGAATGCAAAGGCATCGATCATCCAGCTGGTGGATCCACAGTACACCGTGCTCGTGAAGATCGAGAAACGCAGAGTCCCGGGTGCGGTGCGCGCATAGCGACGGGCTCCGAGCGCCAGGATTTGCGCCCTGACCTGATCGCTACCACATTATGGCGTGAACCCGCCCCCCGTCTCTCTGGCAACCGCGCTCGCCGATCGATACCGCGTCGAGCGTGAGCTCGGCGCGGGCGGGATGGCGACTGTCTACCTCGCGCATGACCTGAGACATGACCGGAGTGTAGCCATCAAGGTGCTGCGCTCTGAAGTCGCGGAAGCGCTAGCACGGGAGCGCTTCGTCCGGGAAATCCAGCTTGCTGCACGTCTCAATCACCCTCACATCCTGCCGCTGTATGACTCGGGTGAGGCGGGTGGCTTCCTCTTTTTCGTGATGCCTGTGATGGAGGGCAGGACCGTCCGCGAGCGCCTGGCCGCGGAAGGTCAGCTGCCGGTTGAAATCGCCCTCCGAATCGCGACCGAGGTGGCAGATGCGCTCGACTACGCGCACCGCCATGACGTCGTGCACCGCGACATCAAACCCGAGAATATCCTGCTGCACGAGGGCCACGCGATCGTCGCGGACTTCGGAATAGGCAAGGCGATTGCCGCTGCGGCGAGCGAAGTCTCCACGCTGACTCAGGTCGGAGTCACGCTCGGAACCCCCGCGTACATGAGCCCCGAACAGGCAACGGGGGACGCGATCGATGGTCGCAGCGACTTCTTTTCCCTGGGCTGCGTGATCTACGAGATGTTGACCGGCAATCTCCCGTTCGTCGGCGCCAATTTTCAGGCGCTCATCGCGAGCCGGATACTTCACACGCCGCGATCGGTATCGGACGTTCGCACATCCGTGCCGATCTCACTCAGCCGAACGGTATCGCGGCTACTCGCCAAGTCGCCCGACGACCGTCCGACGACCGGCGCGATGATAATCGCGGCGCTTCGCTCCGCGAACGTCGAGCCGGTCGCGTCGACGGCGGATGACAAATCGGTGGCGGTGCTTCCATTCGCCAACATGAGCTCCGCTGCCGACGACGAGTATTTCGCCGATGGCATCACCGAGGAGATCATCAACGTGCTGTCGCAGCACAAGGGCCTTCGCGTTGCCGCACGAACGTCGTGCTTCGCCTTCAAGGGAAAGAATGAGGACCTCCGCGTCATAGCCGACCGGCTTGGTGTGAGAACCGTGCTCGAAGGCAGCGTGCGGAAGGCCGGCAACCGTCTCCGCGTGACCGCGCAGCTGATCAACGCATCGGACGGCTGTCATCTCTGGTCGGAACGCTTCGATCGCGAAATGACCGATGTCTTCGCGCTGCAGGACGAGATTGCGAGCACAATCGGAGCAAAGCTCGAAGTATCGTTACGGAGCGCGACCGCGGGGCGCGCAGCCCGCGCCGGTCCGCGCAGCGTCGAAGCTTATGAGCTCCTGCTGCGCGGTCGCGTGCTTCTGGCGCAGCGCGGGCCGTCGATCGTTCGAGCTGCGGAGTGCTTCGAGAGCGCGCTCACGCTCGATCCGGAGCTGGCTGAGGCGCACGCACTTTTCGCGGATGCGAACCGGCTGTTCGCCATCTACGGCATTGCTCCCACGAACGACGTCATCCCGCGTGCCCGTGCAGCTGCGCAGCGCGCTCTCTCGCTCGATCCGCGCCAGGTGGAAGCGCTGGCCACGCTCGCGAACATCGCGGCGGTGTTCGACTGGGACGTGGCCGCCGGCAACGCGCTTACCGATCGCGCGCTGGCCATCGACCCATCTCATGTTCGCGCCATAGTGGAGCGGGCGTTCGTCGACGCTTATCGTCACGGCGCCACCGAGGCTGTGCATCAAAATGCGTTACGCAATCTCGAGACTGCGACCCGGATCGATCCGCTCAATGCCTGGACTGCGGCGTTGCGTGGATGGAGCCTTTCATCAACCGGTCACCACGCAGAAGCTGTCGCCGAGGCCAGGCATGCCATCGAACTCGATCCCGCGGCATTCACGGGGAGGTGGAGTCTCGTGTGGACGCTTGCCGCCGCAAACCGCGATATTGAAGCGCTCGAGGCTGCCGAGCCGGCGCTGTTGATGTCGGGACGCGGCCCGCGCATTCTCGCCGAGATAGCGGCGTCGCATTCGCGCATGGGTAATCGAGATGCGGCCGAGAAGATTTATCAGGAGATCATGCAGCGGGCGCAAACAACTTACGTCGGGTGGTCCGAGCAGGGCGCGATCGCGGCATCGGCGGGCCGGTTGGAGGAGGCGCGAGCGCTCGTCGCGCGCGGGATCGAGGCGCGCGACTCATATCTTGCATTCGAGTCGTGTCCCGCGTGGAGCCCGCTCCGCGCAGACGAAGAAGGACGCAAGCTGCTCGATGCGGCCGGCCCGTGACCAACGCGTGACGCGCGACCGCTGCGGTTGATATGTTGGTTCTACGTCAGTTCACAGCTGGTGCTGTAAATGCGGGCGGTCACAGGTGGATAACAGCGCACGCAAAACTCCGGGGGGGGGATCGACATGACTGCAAAACCGAAGTGGCTCAACCCAGTTGCTGTCGTTGCACTGATCTGGAATCTGATCGGATGTGTCGCGTTTATCATGGATCTTCGGCTGACGCCGGCAGATGTGGCAAAGCTGACCGCCGCACAGCAAGCCATGTACGCGGCTCGTCCAGCCTGGTCCATAATTGCTACAGGTGTCGCTGTGTGCGCCGGTGCCCTTGGCTGCATCGGACTCATCCTCGGCAAGCGCTGGTCCTACTCACTGCTACTCCTGTCGCTGGTCGGAGTGATAGTTCAGGACGTCTCGCTGTTTGGGATGAGCGGCGCCATCTCGCAGGCTGGATCGACGGCCGTCATTCTGCAGTGCATCGTGCTGGCTGTCGCGTTGGGCCTGGTCTGGCTTGCGAGCAGGGCAACCAGGAACGGCTGGCTTTCGTAAGGCTACAGAGCAGGACCGTCCGCGAGATGATTTGCGATGGCGGGTGTCGATTTTGAGGCCTCTCATTCGACGCGTAGGTAGAGCAGCCTTGAATTGGCAGCTCATCGGCAGGCGGATATTCCGGCTGCACGAAATCCATCAAGTGATCCAGGAGACACGCCCATGCGCTTCATGATGTTCATCAAACACCCCAGGGATTACGACATGCGGAACGTTCCGCCCGCACTCTTCGGCCCGATGGGAGAGTTCATCGAGGAAAACATGAAGAAGGGTGTAGTCATCGATGGTGCCGGCCTCAAGCCCCTCTCGAAAGCCACGCGCCTCCGGCTTGCAGACGGGAAGGTCAAGATCACGGACGGCCCGTTCAGCGAAGCCAAGGAGGTAGTGGGCGGTTACGCGTTGTGCGAAACGAAGACCCACGAGGAGGCCATCGAGTTGGCAACGAAGTTCATGGATTTGCATCGCATCTACTGGCCGGAGTTCGACGGCGAGGCAGAGGTCCGGCCGCTCGAGGACGGGGCCGAGCCGCCGCAAGCGTAAGCGATTCGGGAGACGAGCGGCGCCCGTTGCCCCCGTTTCCCGAATCCTGGGTTCGGCGCCGGAGTCACCGAGACGCTAAGATTCGTCGTGATTCCCGTCATCGCGGTCTCGAGGCTGGGTAAGCGCTACGGTCGCACCGTTGCCGTGAAGGACGTCTCGCTCGAAGTTTTCGAGGGAGAGATCTTCGGACTCATTGGTCCGAACGGCGCCGGCAAGACGACCACGATGGAATGCGTGGAAGGGAACCGCGTTCCCGACACGGGAACCATCTCGGTGCTCGGCCTCGATCCGCGGCGCGACGCCAACGCACTCCGGCAGCGGATCGGTGTGCAGCACCAGGAGGCGCAGCTCCAGAAACGCATCAAGGTCTGGGAGGCGGTCGACCTCTGGGGGTCGCTGTATCCCCGCATGGTCGATACCGATGCGCTGCTCGCGCGGCTTGGTCTCGAAGCAAAGCGCGACTCATGGTTCATGACCCTTTCGGGTGGTCAGAAGCAGCGTCTCTTCATCGCACTGGCGCTCATTCACGAACCCGAGGTCGTGTTCCTCGACGAGCTCACCACCGGGCTCGACCCGCAGGCGCGTCGTGCGATCTGGGCCCTCGTGACCGGCATCAGAGACCGTGGCACGACGGTCTTCCTCACGACCCACCTGATGGAAGAGGCCGAACGACTCTGCGACCGCGTCGCCATAATCGAGCACGGATGCATCATCGAGTTGGGCACGCCGGCCGATCTCGTACGAAAGCACTGCCCGGAACGCACTGTCGTGTTCACGAGCGACGACGCCAATGTCGCGGAGCGAATGCAGAGTGTGGGCGCTGTCGAGCGTAATGGTGCGACATACACTATTCGCGGCGCGGGAGACGACTTCGTGACCGGCGTGATCAACGTCATAGCGCACGAGGGCATTCGCGTGCGCGGATTCCGCACCGAAATTCCGACGCTCGAAGATGTGTTCCTGAAGCTGACCGGCCACGGGATCAGGGATTGACGATGTCGCGCAAGCCGCTGCGCGGTTTCTGGAAGCTCACCTGGCTCGAGACCAAGATCTTTGCGCGTGAACCTATGGGGTTCGTCGGCACGCTGATAATGCCGCTGGTGGTTTTCATAGCATTCGGTAGCGCCTTCAAGATCGGCAAACCGAGCGTCGCACCGAAAGCAGACCTTCCGTTCAACGTGGCCATCCTTGCGGCGGTGCTGATCGCGATCAGCGCGGTGCAATCGCTCGTGGCGATCATATCCATCTACAGGGAAGGAGGCATACTCAAACGCCTCCGATCAACCCCCCTCTCGCCGGTGACGATCATGGGTGCGCAGGTCGCCGTGAAGCTCGTGTTCACTGTGATCAGCCTGGCGTTGCTGATGCTCGCCGGCCGCCGCCTTTTTCCGGGCGTGATGAGCGTGAACGTGTTCAGCTTTACCGTGGCCCTGATAATCAGCACATTCAGCATACTCTCGCTCGGCTTCGTGATCGCGAGCCTGGTGCCAACAGCGCGATTCGCGCAACCGATCAGCGCGGCGGTGCTCTACCCAATGCTTGCTCTGTCGGGGCTTTTCTATCCAGTGAATCGATTTCCGCGCATGCTTCAGTGGTTCGCCTACCTGTTCCCGACGACACACGCTGTTGCGCTGCTTCAGGGTGTGTGGGACGGATCGGGCTGGGGCGCGCACTGGGTGAACGTCGCGGCGTTGCTCATTCTGTTCGGGGCGTACACCGCTCTTGCGACCAGGGTTTTTCGCTGGGAGTAGTTTGAATGCGGCCGCTCGCTATTTCCCCGATACTTTTGCAGTTTAGCTCGGCCTTTGGACGCCATTCTCACATCTGCGAGAAAAAAAATGGTAAAGCGGGCATTATCGGTAGTGGGACTCTTGCTTCTGACTGCTGCCTGGTTCCAGCCCGAGGCGAAATCGAAAACGAGTCTTGAAGCGCAGCTGATCGGCACGTGGCGACTCGTTTCTGCAACGCAGCGGCTAAGCGACGGCACCGTAAGGCCGGATCCGCAGCCAGGTCCCAGGGGAACGGGCTACATCATGTACACTGAGTCCGGACGAATGTGCACGGTGCTCGGAAACCCCGATCGGCCAAAATGGAAGTTCCAGGCGACCCCGACGGATACCGAAGTGCGCTCCGCGTTCGACGGACTGGTCGCTTACTGCGGCACTTTCGACGTTAATGAATCAGAGCGCTACGTCACGCATCACATCGAGATGGATCGCGTGCCGAATCTTGTCGGGACCGATCGCAAACGCTACATAACGCTTGACGGAAACCGTCTCGTATTGCGTCCTGCGCCCCCGCTGCCGCCAGGTGTCAGCGAGTGGACCGTAGAATTCGAGCGCGTCAGCAAGTAGGTCCGAGATGCCCGCTAAATGTGTCGCCCGTGGCTAGACTGACTGCAGCGCTGACTATTCTCTGCGTCGCCGCATGTGGCGCCGCGGAGCGTCACAGTTCAGCGCGCTACGAGATAACGGCGCGCTATCCGCACGATTCTTCTGCGTACACGCAAGGTCTCCTCTGGGCTGACGGTGTACTCTTCGAGAGCACGGGACTCAACGGCCAATCCGATGTGCGCCGCGTCGATCTTCGCTCCGGCCGGGTCCTGGCGTCGAGGCCGCTTCCAGCAGACAGGTTTGGCGAAGGACTCGCGTTGCTCAAGGGCCGCCTGTATCAACTGACCTGGAAGGCTGGCGTTGCGTACACCTACGATGCGAACACACTCGCACCGCGCGACTCGTTCAGCTATCCCGGAGAAGGGTGGGGACTCGCGACGGACGGAACATCGTTGATCATGAGCGATGGCTCCGACTCGCTGCGTGTGCTGTCGCCTCAAACCTTCAGAGTGCAACGAGTCGTTCACGTGCATTACAATGGCGCGCCATTGTATCAGCTGAACGAGTTGGAATACGTCAACGGCGAGCTGCTCGCCAATGTCTATGAATCCAACTGGGTGCTCCGGATCGATCCGGTGACGGGCGACGTGCGTGAGACAATCGACTTCTCGGATCTTTATCCGGACCGTCCTCCATCGGCCGAAGTCATGAACGGAATTGCGCTCGCGCCGGATGGAAAACAGCTCCTGCTCACCGGTAAGTTCTGGCCAGTGCTCTTCCAGGTTCGGCTGAACGCGCCGCAACCTCGGCGTTGATGAGAAGCACGACTCTCAGAGAGTCCGTCCGAGAGTCCGTCCCCACTCCGTCCCCCTCGCTCCGGAGTCCGTCCCCACTCCGTCCCCACGCTCCCCTCGCTCCGGAGTCCGTCCCCACTCCGTCCCCTCGCTCCCCTCCGGAAACCCTGCCGAAGCCGATCGTGTCGCATCTCTGGGCGATGCGAGCATGCCGGCGCTTCATCCGGATCTCACCAAGGCCGGCAGCCAGGGAAGGGTGCAACTCGTGATGACTCGACGTTCCAAGGCGCGGTTCGCTGCGGCGGTGCTCTTCAGTCTCGTCAACCTGGCCGGCGGTGTGATGGCGGCCCTGGCGGGCGAGCTGATCCACGCGAGTGTCCATGCGGGGCTGCTGCTCCTCGGCGGGTACTACGCCAGGAGAATCTGGCTCAGCGGCACGGTTGTGACCCCGGTCGCGGAAGCCGCCGACGCTGAACTCACTGACCGTCTTACGCACCTCGAGCTATCCGTCGAGGCCGCCGCGATGGCAGTCGAGCGAGTCGGCGAGGGTCAACGATTCATGGCGCGATTCCTCGAAGAACACGAGACGCCGCCGGCGCCCGGCGAGAGCGTCGCAGAGTCGAACGTTATCAAGGCAAAAGAGGAGACACCCGATATCCGCCGTCCCTGAACCTGAGTAAGGTCGCGTCGATCAGCCCATCGCCGCCAGCACTCGATCCAGTGCTGCATAGCTCTCATTAAGTCCGCCTTCCATCCCCGACTGCAGCATGCCGTCGCGTCTGCCGGTCGTGTGAAAGAGCGACGTGCTGACGATTCGAGTACAGCAGTCCCCCAGATCTTCCAACGTCAGCGTCGCAACGGCGACGTGGCCAGGCATGGAGCGGCGGGTTGCCGCGGTTTCAGGTAAATGTCAGGAACGGCGTCTACAGTTCATCAAATCACAAGTCGCGCTCCGGATCTGCGCGGCCGACATCGCAAAGCGCGATCGCCAACGCCAAGTCGTGTTCGACTGGACGGGCGCTGGACGGTCATATCCATAGCAGGAGATTTCTTGTCAGTTCCTGGTCGCTCTGTAGCGCTAGCTACACTGCTTATCATCTCGGCTTATTCGCCCGTCCTGGCGCAGAGTACTGCAGCCTCCACCAGCAAGCCCGCAGCAATCAAGGGAGAGATCATCGGCCGTGTCGTCACGTCGGTTGGCCAGGCACCGATAGGCTTCGCAAACGTTGAAGTCACCCCGTCCGGTGCAAACAGGCCGGCGGCTCGTGCATCGACGGCAAACGATGGTCGCTTTCGAATCCCCGGATTGCATCCCGGCCGCTACCGCGTACTCATTCGCGCTCTCGGTTACTCTCCGCGTGATTTTCCATCGATCGTGATGGGCGCGTCGCAGGGCGTTGACATTGGTGCGGTAAAGCTCACCGCTGTAGCGCTCGCGTTGCAATCGGTGAGCGTGGCCGCGCAAAGACCTGACGTGCAACTCAGTCCAGATCGCAACACCTTCGTCGTGCGTGACATGCCGAGCACTCAGGGTGGGACTGCACTCGACGTGCTGCGAAACGTACCGGCTGTGGACGTTGACATCGATAATGTCGTGAGCCTGCGTGGTAACTCAGGCGTTGTAGTTGAGATCAACGGACGTACAAGCCCAATGAAGCCGGCACAGCTCGGCGATTTCCTCGCTCAGCTACCAGCCGCCATCGTCGACAAGGTCGAGGTGATTCCCAATCCCTCTGCGCGCGATGATCCGACCGGAGTTGCGGGAATCATCAACATCGTGCTCAAGCAAAAGGCAGACGCCGGTACCAGCGGCGGAGTGACTGTCGGGGCCGGTACAACGGGACACGTGGATGTGGGAGGCAATGTTGGCTACCAGAGCGGACCCCTTTCCATGTACGGTAGCTACAGCTTCCTGAGAGACAACCGCCCGAGGAATGAGTCCGTCTATCGCGAAAACAATTATCTCGTGCCAATGACGTTCCTCGAAGAATCCGCGCTCCGTACGCAGATCCCGCTCGCGCACACGCTGACGGGCAGCGCGACTTACAAACTTGGCAATAACGACGAGCTGTCCAACGACATGATGTACAGCACCCGCGCCGAAACGGAGTCATATGGTATCCTGTACCACGACCTGAATTCATCGCGCGCCCTCACCGCCGCGAGCGACCGGATGACGCGCGACGTGAACCACGAAATCGAATTTGAATCGACGCTCGGATACAAGCACACGTTCGCCGACAAGGGCCATACGCTCTCGAGCGAGTTGCGCGTGTTTCGGAATCGTGAAGGCGGTCCGAACACCGTCGTTGCGGACACACTCCCGATCGACGGATCGCCCGCGGCTGTAACGGCTCTGGAGAGCCAGACGGGCTGGGCCCACCCGCATGAGAACTCGTTCAAGGTCGATTACGTGCGCCCGCTCTCAAAGTACGTGCGTCTGGAAACCGGATACAAGGGTTCGCTGCAGGATTTCCACACGACACTCAACACGCAAGTATTCGACGCCGCGCTGTCAGCATACCAACCCGATTCCACTCGCATCAGTGATTTCACATACCGCCAGCTCGTCAACTCCGCGTACGGGATGTTCGACGCACAGGAAGGTAAATTCCTGCTTCAGGGCGGCGTTCGCCTTGAGCGGGCAACGACGAAGTTTCACCTGAACCTCAAAGATGCGACGTACAACAATCTTTACAACAGCATTTTCCCGAGTGCTCTCATCGCCTACAACATCGATGACTCACGCCAGATAAAGCTGAGCTATTCGACACGCATTCAGCGTCCCGACGA
The DNA here is from genome assembly GCA_036554185.1 of Gemmatimonadaceae bacterium. Taxonomy (GTDB): domain Bacteria; phylum Gemmatimonadota; class Gemmatimonadetes; order Gemmatimonadales; family Gemmatimonadaceae; genus Fen-1247. Next base: position 19,629 of record DATBNQ010000138.1, read on the forward strand.
CACGGATCTGCTCGATCCGACGCCGCGCTACGCGGATCCGCTCAATCTCTCTCGTGGCAATCCCTACCTGAAACCTGAGTACATCCGCGCATTCGAGCTTGGAGTTCAGCGCACCGCCGGCAGCACGACTCTACAAATCACTCCCTTCTACAGGCACACGCTAAACGCCATAACAACGCTTCGGAGCATCGATAGCGCGGGTGTGTCGACGAGGACCTTTGCCAACGTGGCCACGACTGACGCGTACGGCACCGACGCGAACCTCGCGCTCAGTGGCGAGCGGCTGAGCGGGTTTGCGGGGACGAGTCTGTTTCGCGAGGTGAGTAATGCGCCCAACCTTGCGGCCGGCCTCAACGTGCGCACCTTCGGCTGGAACGCCCGGACCAACGTGTCGTTTCGTGCCACGAGTACGCTTGATCTTCAGGCGCTGCTGTTCTACCGATCTGCAATGACTGTCGCACAGGGACGGAACGCCAGCCGTTCCCGGTTCAGCGTTGCAGCCCGGCAGAAGCTGATGGACAATCGGATGAGTCTGACATTACGTGTGATCGACCCGTTCAGCATGTCGCGCGAGCGCTCCACCACGGTCGACCCGCTGTTCTACCAGGTGTCGGACCGCACCCGCACGATCCGCGGTCTGCTGCTGAGCATCAATTGGATGTTCGGGAAGCCGCCCAAGTCGGAGGACAACAGGATACTTGATCAGAATGCGGGCGGTTGAGGAGTGGAGAAACTCATGGACCTGACATCACACCCGATACAGAAATCCTGAACGTTGCGGATGCGATCATGGACAACCTGAATGGGTGCCTCTACCGCGATCGACTATGAGAGCCACGTGAGAGATTTCACGGAGCGAGCCAGAAGTGTCCGGTCGAACGAGCGGTTTCGAACGATTTGCAAGGACGACCAGCGGGCAAAAGGATTCATTGCCAATCGTGAGTTCGTCGCGATCTTCAGGCGGCAAGGTTCCTCCTGTGTCAGAATAGTTATCGCACGGCCGGCCCGAGGACTGTGAGCGCCAACGCATTGTCGACGGGAAGTCGGCGTGTCGCAGGGTCCCCTCACCGCGCCCGGAACAACCAGCTCAGCTTCACAAAGAATCCATCGTTGATCCGATTGTAATCGCTGAACCGCAACCCGTTCGGCTCGTCCAGCAACGCCCCGTACCCCAGAAAGAATACCGTTCCGGGTATCGGCTGATACGAGAACAGTCCCTGCACGTGCATTCTGTTCGCAGTCGTTGCCGATGCTGGCGTGTAGGTTCCGCTTGCGGAGTCGTAGAAGAGAATCGGCGCGTTGTTGTTTCGCGCGTCCCTCAATGCGTCCTGTTTCTGCGTGTCGTACTCGGTGACAAGCCGAACGAACACCGACGGCGTGACCTGATACTCCACCTTCACATACGGAATCTGCCGCTCGGCGACCGTCGATCCGTTCGTGCGCCGATTGTACTTCTGCAGCGCATACGTACCGTCCACGCGAAGCTGCGTCGTAGGACGCCACGATATGGACGCATTGACGAAATAAATCTCGGCCTGCTCCCACTCGTAGAAGTTCTCGTCCTGTCCGAAGATGAACGAGACATCCCCGGATAGATGCGCCCCCTGCGGCGTCCCGACGCTCAGTACGTAATCCTGATTCGGTATTCGCTTCCGCCCCACGAACTGCACTGTGTCCAGTCCCGCGGCAGCGCCGGGTACGACTATGCGATAATCCGTGAAGATCGACGGATCGTAGCCGAACACCTCACTGTACACGCTCGCGCCCAGCTTCCAGCCGCCCCGCAACGTCGCACCCAGATCGAAGTGCAGCTTTCGGTTCTGAAAATCCTGGCCACCCAGCAGCCGGCGATATTGCCACTCGCCGATCAGCCCTACCACGCCCGAGAAGTTCTCCACCAGCGCACCCTGGCTGCCAAAAAGCGAGAGCCGGTGCGACAGGTTGATGTTCGCGATGTTGCCGTGGCTGATGAATCCGCTCTGCGTCTTGAAGTCGGGATCTATCGCTCTGATCGAATAGTTGAGGCCGAAGGTACGCCCGTTACGGTCGAACGCGAGATTCCATAACGGCCCCGCGAAGCTCCTTCCGCCGAGTTGCGTTTCGCTTCCAGCCAGCTGCGCGCTCACAGTGTATATCTTGTCGAACACGAGTCGCGTATCGGCACCGGCGACACGATTGTAATTCGAGCCATCCTCGCGATCGGTATAAAGCAGGCCGACGCGTGAGTCGCTGCCCAGATCGCGCTGCGCACGCGCAATCGCAAACGCCGGATGATTGCTCCCGCTCACCGACGTGCTCGGGTCGTCGAACGCGCTCAGGAACGCGACGTTCATTCCGCCAAGCGTGCCCGTGAGCTTGCCCGCCGCTGTCGGCTGCACGATCTGCCTGGTGTACACCAGATTGCTCGGCACAGTGAACTGCTCTATTCCGTCCAGGAAGAACGGCCGCCGCTCGGGATAGTACAACGCCTGCCGCGGATCGTACGACAGCTGATCGACGTCGGCTTCAACCTGCGAGAAATCCGGCTTGGCCGTAGCGTTGAGCGTGAGATTGTTCGTGACGCCCCAACGCAGATTCGCGCCGATGTTCGTATGATCCAGCGTATATCCATAGCCCGCACTACGTTGCGCGCCGCTGGCGGTCTGTGTGATCTCGGGATTGAACTCCAGCACCGTGCCGCGATGCAGATCAGTCAGACCCACGAGTGTGCCGGACTGTCCCAGAAACGATGCAGCCGCGCGACTCGCCGGTGCCCATGAATCGTCGTATCCGGAATGCTTCACGTGCCGCGTGACGTTGAAGCCCCAGTCCTGCGTCGCGGTCGCCTGATAACGAATGCTCTTGAACGGAATGCGCACTTCCACTTCATATCCGTACGCTGTCACGCGTCCCTGCGATTGCCAGATGAAATTCGCGCTGAGATCCGGCAGCGCGCGGCCCGTGGATGTGTTGTTGGTAGTGCCGAGTCCAGCGGTGTTGTTGGATGCGCCACTCTCAACCAGTGTGCCGTCGGCCTGGCTGCCGAGTGGATTGACCTGGAAGACGAAAGCCTGTCGGCCGTCGTTGAAGGTGCTCAACAGAAACTCGACGCGATCTTCTGCGTCTATGTGATCGCGATCAGAGAGATTGGGATGCACGGTCTCGTGTGATTCGTACGCGCGCACGCCGATGTACAGTGCGGTAGAGGAGTACCACACGAGAACTTCAGTCGAATCATCGGCAGGCACTCCGTCCGATGGTGCGAACTGCGAGAAGCCAGTGAGTCGTGCAGCCTGCTGCCACTGTGGTTCGTCCAGCTTGCCGTCCATCGTCACATCGCCGTCCAGCCTGGGCGGCGCGACGCGAAGCTGATGCTCGCGGCCGTTGTAGGTGGTGGCCGGCACAGGAGTGGTTTGGAGTGGAGTGGCGAGCAAGCTCAGGAATGCGGCAGCGGTGGTAGCGAGAATCATCTAATCGCCCAATCCAGGGCTCTGTGCGGTGTTGGTGATCGATTGGGGTGGACGTGTTCGTCTATCGTCTGACGGCGCGCTTCCCCGCGATGGCGAATCCGGACGATTGGATCATAATCGGTGAACTGGACGTGAAGCAGCCGAATCCTCCCCGGGCTCATCCTTGCCTTCGGTATTTATTCGGTATATTCTAACCTCCCCCGGGACGGTCCGGATAAACATTTGTAGTCAAGGACATGGCCGCTTCTTCAGCCTTACGCGATCTACGCGAACTGCTCGATCTCAAATTTCCGGACGCTGTTCCGCTCCAGCGCCATCGGACGGAGGTCGTGGCAACGGGGATTGACGAGCTTGACGGCATCTTCCCGAGTGGAGGATTCCCGCGCGGCCGGCTCTCCGTCTGGGCCCCGGGCGGCGGTGCCACGGCGGTCCTGCGTTCGGCCTGCCGATCCGCAGTGGCGGGTGGCGAGCGGGCCGTGTGGATCGACGGCGGCGGTACCATGGCGGGAGCGTTCTGGGATGCGGGTCCGATCCTGATTCGCCCAGGGAGCCGGCTCCAGGCGCTGCGTGCAGCGGAATCGCTGCTTCGATCGGGCGGATTCGCTGTCGTCGTACTCGCCGGCGCCGATCCCGAAGGGACCGAGAACGTGCGACTTTCACGCGCGGCGCACGAGAGCGGCAGCGTCTGCGTTGCACTCACGTCGAGCGCAACTACATCAGCTCTTCGCGCATCATCGTCAATTCGTCCGCACGGTTATGTGTGGCGCCGGGATCCACACGGCGACGCAGCAGCGATAGATGCGGCGACGATAGAAGTGCGCATCTCATCGCTCGGCTGGAACCGTCGCGCGCGCCTCGTGCTGCCAGTGCGCAGAGATGAACCGCGCATGGCGCTCCCGATCGATCTGCCGGATCGGCGCGGAGCACGGTGATGGCACGAGTACGCGGGAATGACGGTGGTCGGCATTAGTTGTTGGCGTCCATATAGCGACTCTGGCAATGTCCTTCCTCTGCCTTCACAACCCCGCATGGCTCGCGGAGCCTCCGGTCACGCTGCACGCGCCACTCCTCACGATCGTGCCGCGCGTGCTTTCAGCTGGTGATCTCGTGTGGGCCGATCTGCGCGGCCTTCCAGTCCGCGAGACTACGGAGCGCGTGCGCAATGCATTCACTGCACACAATGCGATATACAGCAGTGTGAAATGCGGCGTCGCATCAACTGCAATTGCCGCTGAAGTCGCGGCGCGTTACTCACAGCAGTCGGTCACCTACGTGCGAGCTGGCTACGACCGGGACTTTCTGGCTCCGTTCCCTGCCACGGTCCTCGCTCCCGAGCGCGCTCTCGCGAATCTGCTCGATGGAACAGGCGTGGAATTCTGTCGCGATCTTGCGCGCCTTTCCCAGGAATCCGTCGAAGTACGACTTGGCGCCGAAGGTGTGAAACTGTGGCGGCTCGCGCGCGCCGACGACGCGCGTCGCATCTTCGGATCGATGCCGCGCGCGTTGCCGGAGGCGTCGCTCGAGTGGACCGATTACGCGATCCGCAGAGCGGAGCGCCTGGTATTCGTGATCAACGCGCTGTTCGGGAACGTGTGCGAGGCACTGAAATCGCGCGGGGAAGGGGCGCTCGCGGTGACGATAAGTTTCGCGCTCGCCAATCGCACAACGCTGGACCATCCGATTCGTGCTGCGCGCGCGACCGCCGGCCAGATCGCGTGGATGCGTCTCGTCCGACTGGAAATCGAGCGCATCGTATTCCCCGATGCCGTTACAGGTATCACGCTGCGAGTCGACATCACATCCGGAACGGGCGGCCGGCAGGGCGATGTTTTCGATCGCGGCTTCGGCAGTGAGTCCGCTGCGGAAGAAGCGCTCGGACAACTCATGGACGATCAGGGATCCATCGGGGTGGAACCCGAGAACAGTGCGCACCCGTTGCTGGATCGCCGTACCGCGTGGACGTCGCTGTCGGCCACTCGCCTCATGGAGCGCGCGCACATCTACGCTGCGTCGCTATCACGAAATGGCGAGACCGCGCTGACGCTGCAACTTCTCCCGGAGCCGCAGGGCATCTCCGTCGCGACCTTCCGGCGACGCGGCGACGAGATCCCGCGCACGTATCGTGACGCAAGGGCGACGTACGACATCGTCGAGGCGGCTGGCCCGGATCGCGTGTCCGGTGGTCGCTGGGACGACGCCTACGCGCGCGAATACTTCCGCTGTGTTCTCGAGGACGGCAGCCTTGTGTGGCTGTATCGTGATGCGCGTACTGGCTTGTGGTATCTGCACGGATGGTGGGATTGATGTCGTACGTCGAGCTGCGCGCACACACGGCGTTCTCGTTTGGCGACGGTGCGGTCTCACCGCAGGCACTGGTTGCACGTGCAGCCGAGCTGGGATACAAGGTGATAGGCATCACCGATACCGCAGATCTCGGCGGCGTGGTGCGGGCCAAGATCGAGGCCGACAGGCTTGGGATCAAGCTGATCGTCGGAGCGGAGCTGCGCGTCGATGGCAAGCCGATGGCGTTCATTGCTCGCGACATCAAAGGCTGCCGTAATCTCGCGTCACTGATCACACACGCGCGAGTCGGGTCGCTGCGCAGCTGGTCCCCCACCAACCGACAGCGCAAGCGTGGATTGCCGGGCGTCTCGTGGTCACACGTTGCCGAGCGCGCCGAGGGATTGCACATGCTGACCGGTCCCGCATCCGGTACTCTCGCGCAGCTCGTGCGCGAGGGCAGGCGTGATGACGCAGAGCGGGTGATTCACGAGTGGCGCGAAGCGTTCGGCGGAAGAATCGCGGTTGAAGTGCAGCGTCATCGCGGATGCGGCGACGAGAGCGCGCTTGCGGGTGCCCTGGTGGACCTGGCGCGGAGTGCGGGAACTCCATGGGTCGTGTGCAACGATCCGCGTTATCTGGACGACAACAGCAGATTGATTCACGACATGCTCACAGCGCTGCGTGCCGGCCTCGATCTCGACCACGCGACCGAGCGCGGCCTGCTGCATCCGAATGGTGAATGGCGGCTCCGATCACCGGAAGAGATGCTCGAGATGTGGACGGGACTGGAAGAGGGGATCGAGGAGAGCGCGCGCATCGCGTCGGAATGTGATTTCTCAGTGCGATGGCTCAGGCCCCCGCTCCCCGCCTTTCCTGTCGGCGACGGTGCTGACGCGGAGGAATACCTGCGCGTGCAGGTATACGAGGGTGCGCACGTGCGCTGGGGATCGGCGTTGAGCCACAATCAGCGCGCGCAACTGGAGCATGAGCTCGCCGTCATCAACAGGCTCGGCTTCGCTGGTTTCTTTCTCGTGATGTGGGATGCTGTTCGCTTTGCGCGCAGGAAGAACATCCTGTGCCAGGGCCGCGGCAGTGCGGCCAACTCCGCGGTCGCGTACTGTCTTGGTGTGACCGCGGTGGATCCGGTCAGGCACGGTCTCCTGTTCGAGCGATTTCTGTCCGAAGCGCGGGTTCCAGGACCCAGTGGTGAATATACGGAAGCGCCGGACATCGACGTCGATATCGAGCACGACAGACGTGAGGAGGTGCTCAATTATGTATACGGCAGTTATCAACGCGACCATTCGGCGATCACGTGCACGGTCCAGACATACCGTGCGCCGAATGCGATCCTCGATGCAATGCGGGCGCTCGGCTATCCCGCCGATCTGGGCTTCGAACTGTCCAGGCGGCTCCACAGATTCGACCCGGAGGAGGGTGTGGAGAAAGTCCAGGGAGCACTCGCCGAGCGTTTCGGCGTTGATCTGGCAAGTCCGCGAGGGCGCGCAATACTCACTGCGATGGTTGCGTTCGACGGATTGCCGCGCATGCGCTCGACGCACGTTGGTGGATTCGTGCTCTCTGCCGCGCCGCTGGGCGACTACATGCCGATCGAGCACACTTCCATGGGTCGCACGATCATTCAGTTCGACAAGGACGATCTGGATTTCATCGGTGCGCCGAAGTTCGATTTTCTGGGACTTGGTGCGCTCGCGCTCGTGCGTCATGCATTCGATTCGATCGAGGCTCGGACTGGCGCGCGACTGGAGTTGTACAACCTTCCTCCGGACGACGCGCCAACCTTCGCGATGATCTCCCGCGGTGAGACTGTCGGAACCTTCCAGATCGAGAGCAGGGCACAGATCGCGTCGATCCTCAACACGCTTCCACAGGTGATGTACGATATTGTCGTACAGATATCGCTGATTCGACCGGGCCCGATCCAGGGAAACTTCGTACATCCATATACTCGCAGACGTCGCGGACTGGAGCCGCCCACGTACGCGCATCCGTTACTGGAGCCGATTCTCAAGCGCACATACGGCATTCCCATCTTCCAGGAACAGGCGATGGCGATCTCGTCGACTCTGGGAGGCTTCTCGTCGGCCGAGGCCGATCGTTTGCGCAGAACGATGGGGAATATCCGCAAGAAGGAGCGGCTGGAAGCCGTACTTGTTGAATTGACGGAGCGCATGGTGAACAATCCCGTACCGGAGCCACGCGTCTCACACGAAGCAGCGGATCAGATAAGCCGCGAGCTGCTGACTTTCGCCAATTACGGGTTTCCGGAGTCGCACGCATGGAGCTTCGCGCTCATAGCGTACGCAACTGCGTATCTCCGGTGGCACTTTCCAGCGGATTTCTATCTCGGGCTGTTGAACGCTCAACCGATGGGCTTCTATCCCACATCGACGCTGATTCACGACGCCCGCAGGCGTGGCGTGGAAGTGAGACCGCCATGTCTGCGCCGTGGCGACAAATTCTGTACGACTGAAAACGCCACATCATCCGACTGGCCGGCATTGCGTGTGGGATGGCGCCACATTCGAGGTGTCGGTACGCGCACCATCGATCGCGTGTGCGCAGCTCGCGACCTTGCGCCATTTATTTCAATCGCGGATGCGGTGGATCGAGTTGGACTGACGCGTGCCGAGTCGCTGCAGTTTGCGCGAGCGGGCGCCTTTGGAGCGTGGGAGCCCGACCGCAGACGCGCGGGATGGGAAGCGCTGCGCGCCGTCGGCGACACGCTGCCCTTCGCTCCGGCCCAGAGGGATGTGTATGAGCCGCGGGAACTGGACGAGCGCGAGCTGATATTTCTGGATTACGCTGCGACCGGGATATGCATAACCGGTCATCCAATGGAGCACCTGCGCGAACGTTTGAGAGGAGCGGGCGTCGCCGGAAGCTGCGACCTGCCGGATCTCGCCGACGGCCAGCGCGTGATCGTGGCAGGTCTCGTCACGGTGCGCCAGAGGCCGGAGAGTGCGAACGGAACTCTCTTCCTGCTGCTCGAAGACGAATGGGGTTTCATCAACGTGATCGTTTCGCGCACGCTGGTCGAGCGGTACGGCGACATCGTGAAATTCGCCCCGTTCATGGTGGTGGAAGGGAAGTTCGAGAGGGACGGCGGCGTCATGAACGTGGTGGGGCGCAGGTTCAGGGAATTGGAGGTCGAAAAGCTGGTGCACGGATCGCGCGATTTTCATTGATGAGTCCGAATCGTCATCCTCGTGCAAGCGAGGATCCATCTGCTGCCGACCTTCGCTGGAATGACGTGGCATTCGCCGACTACCACCTTGACGCTCACAGAACAGCCGACCACACTTCACTCATGCAACCAACCACCCCGCTCCCCAACTTCGCAAGCGACAACTGGGCTGCCGCACATCCCGAGGTTATGGACGCTGTAGTGCGCGCCAACAACGGACCCGTACCATCATACGGCGGCGATCCTTACACGCACGAAGCCGAGGCGCTGATCAAGCAGCATTTCGGCGCCGCGGCTCAACCGTTTTTTGTATTCACGGGCACGGGCGCGAATGTGCTGTCTCTGGAAAGCTGCATCCGTCCCTGCGACGCGATAATCTGCAGCGAGACAGCGCACATTCACACGAGTGAGTGGGGCGCGGTGGAGCGCATGACCGGATCCAGGATCCTTCCGATTTCCGCGCCGGATGGGAAGATCACGGCGGGTGCGGTCGCCGACATGATTCCGATTCAGGACGGCCATGCGCGTGCGCGGCCCGGCGTGGTCTCACTGACCCAGGCAACCGAGTACGGCACCGTTTACACACCGGACGAAGTGCGTGCCATATCGCACGTCGCTCGCGAGCGCGGACTGTACGTGCACATGGACGGGGCGCGGCTCGCGAATGCGGCCGCGTCGCTCGGCCTCTCGCTGCGTGAAGTGTCCACCGATTGTGGCGTCGATGTTCTGTCGTTTGGAGGCACCAAGAATGGCGCCTTCTGTGCTGAAGCCATCGTGTTCATGAATGAACACCTCGCGCGCGACTTTGTACTGCGGCGCAAGCAGGCAATGCAGCTCGCGTCCAAGCTGCGCTACATGGCTGTGCAATTCACCGCGCTACTCACAAACGAGCTCTGGTTGCGCAATGCGCGTCATGCGAACGCGATGGCGCAACGGTTGAGCGAGGGTCTCTCGGCGATCGCCGGAGTCTCGGTCACGCAGAAAGTGGAAGCCAACGAAGTCTTCGTCGCCGTTCCGGAGCGGGCGATCAGGAAGCTGAACGATGTCGCCTCGCTGCATGTGTGGAACGAGACCACTTCGGAGCTGCGGCTGGTCTGCTCCTTTCAGACGACCGGGAGCGAAGTCGACGGTTTCGTCGCGCAGGCAAGGGAAATCGTGGCCGGATAAGAGGTTGCAGCTCCGGTCTGAATGACGACCAGGTGAACGGTGTTGCGTCTCGAGAAGTAATTCCGCCCCCTGGGCGCCGGCGGGGCTACCTCGAAGGGATCATCCCCGCTCGAAGTACACCTGAGCCGCCCGCACCACCGTGTCCACTGCGCCGTCGATGCCGAGCGCGTCGGTGTTCACGCAAAGGTGGTAGTTCTCGATCCCGCGCCATTCCCGTCCCCAGTTTGCCTTGACCCACGCCGTGCGCTCCTGATTGACCTGCTGAACCCGCTTCTCAGCGTGGGCATGGTCCAGGTTGTCGCGCTGCATGCAAACGCGCGTGAGCGCTTCCAGGGGGCCGTAGCAGAAGACACCGAACACGTCACTGCGCGATCCGAGCATCATCTGGGCGCCGCGACCTACGATGACGACAGATGACCGGGCCGCCGCCTCCTCGACCACTGCGCGCGTGACGTCGAGAAGATGCTGCTCCGTGGGTGGGAACTGGGCGGCCGCGAGTGGCGACATCATCTCCTGAGTGCTCATCGCCATCGCCGTGGCAACCCGTTCGGCGAGCGACGGGCGCCGCTCCTCACGCGCCGCTACTTCGGAGACGCTGAGGCCCGTGCGTGCCGCGACCTCGTCGATCACAGCGTTGTCCAGCAGCGACCACCCCATCGCATCCGCGATCTTCGCGGCCACGGTCGAGCCGCCCGAGCCGTACATCCGCGAAATAGTGATGATCGCCATGGCACAATCCTCTCTAGGCTGAAAGACCGCCGAAGTAATCCTCGCCAGGCCGGCGCCGCTTCTCGCTTGTCGCACGACCATATCGCCCCTCGTCCGACCGCGAGATTTTCCGACGGGCGACAAGTGCCTCCAGAACCAGCTCGCATGCGGCGGCAAGCAACGGTACGTCCGATCGCGGTGCAAGGCCAGTCTGCTCGACGGTGTCGATCAGCGTCGGCACTCCCTCGAACCCCTGAACCACGGAGCTGGCCGACACGTCATCCGAGACCTGCAAGGCGCCGCCTGCGTCGAACCACATGATGATTTCATCCATGTCCACGAGGCCGGTTCGCTCACGGAATGTCGCCTCGGCGGCGCGCCTGATCAGATCTCGCGCGATCGCCGGTCCACCCACGATCTCGCCCTCGTACTCGAGTTCGATCTTTCCCGTAATCGCAGGCAGGGCCGAATACACGTCGGCGATCCGCGGGACGACTTCCGTCTCACCGGTCTCGATTGCGCGCCGCTCGGCGTTCGAGATGACGTTTTCGAGCACCGTTATCGGCATGCGCTGAGAAACGCCGGACCGGCGGTCGATCCGCTTGTCGGTGCGAGCCTCGAACGCGATCCGCTCGATCAGTTCCGCCATGAAATCAGGCACCCTGATACGCATCGAGCCACGGCTGGCCCACGCTTCCTGGCGCGTAATCGCCATCCCGATTTCCACAGTCTCCGGATAGTGGGTGACGATCTCGCTCCCGATCCGGTCCTTGAGCGGCGTGATGATCTTGCCGCGGGCCGTGTAATCCTCCGGGTTGGCGGAGAACACCATGAGCAGATCCAGTGGGAGGCGAACTGGATAGCCTTTGATCTGGACGTCTCCTTCCTGCATGATGTTGAAGAGCCCCACCTGAACCTTGCCGGAGAGGTCGGGCAGCTCGTTCAGCGCGAATATTCCCCGGTTGGCGCGTGGCAGCATTCCGTAGTGGATCGTAAGCTCGTCGGAGAGCAGGTGACCGCCACGAGCCGCCTTGATCGGGTCCACGTCGCCGATGATGTCGGCTATGGTCACGTCCGGCGTGGCAAGCTTCTCCACGTAGCGGCTGTCGCGGCCCGCCCACGCGATCGGCGTGTCGTCGCCCGCTTCGGCAATCAGCAACCGCGCGTATTTCGAGATCGGGTGGAACGGATCATCGTTCACCTCGCTGCCCGCCACGATCGGAACGAATTCGTCGAGGAGGGTCGTCAGCGCCCGGAGGATCCGCGACTTTGCCTGGCCGCGGAGGCCGAGTAGGATGAAGTTGTGCCTGCTGAGGACGGCATTGGCGATCTGCGGCATCACCGTGTCCTCGTAACCCAGAACGCCCGGAAAGAGCTCGTCGCCAGCGGCAAGCCGGCTGAGTAGGTTGCCGCGGAGCTCGTCCTTTACGGTGCGGTTGACCTTGTCCGGCGCGGCGTAGGACGACCTCTTGAGTGCGCCAAATGTTTCTGGAAGCGAAGCCACACTGCTCTCGGTTGAAGACAGGGCCGACAGGCAAATCGGCCTGATTATTGAACGGAATATCTCCGAATAATGATCTGCCAGTCGCGAAACCCTTACGTACGACGTAATTTAGCTCGGGGGTCGTGGTACTTGACACCGATTCTGGCAGCCATAGATTCGACCCCGCGCCACATCCGGGCATCGCGACTGCGTGCACGGACCCGGGCGATCACCCTCTGAACCTCCAAGGAGATTCTCGTATGAAGCGCCTGGCCCTCGTCGCCGTCGCCCTGTTCGCAGTTGCAGCATGTGCAAAGAAGGACGCAGCTACTACGGATACCACCGCAGCAGCAGCACCTGCAGCAGCAACAGCAACTGATACCGCAATGAAGATGATGGATAGCTCCAAGTCGATGCTCGATACCGCAAAGTCGATGATGGACTCCAGCAAGAAGCTCGCTGATTCCGCAAAGAGCGCGATGAAGAAGCCGTAAGCTTCGTCGCTTACAATGCAAAAGGCGCGATCAATTGATCGCGCCTTTTGCTTTTCCAGTCACAACGGCGCTCGTTCCGCCTCCATCCCAGTGAACGTCGATCGTACTTCCGTCATCGATCTCGCGCCGGACCATGCCGATTCCGATTGCACCTTCGCGCTCGCTGCACGCGGTACTGCGCACCTCCCCGATTCCGCGATGCTCGCTGTCTTGCAACACAGCTCCTCGCGGTGGCTGAATTCCGTCAGAGAATGCGAGACGGCGCAGGCTGCGATTCACGTGACCTCGAAAATGAATGCGTGCAACAGTCTCCTGCCCGATATAACAGCCCTTGGTATACGATACCGCGTGCATCTCGTCCAGATTGGCTTCCTGCGGCAGCGTGTTCTCATCCATGTCGATTCCCCATGCAGGATACCCGCTCTCGACACGCAGCGTTTCCATCATGGCCTCTGTCCCATCCACAGCGCCGGCCGCGCGCAGTCGCGTGGAAACCCGGTCGACATCGTCGCGCGACAGAATGACAGAGTACACGCTGCTGTTGTCGCCACCGATTGATGGAAGCCGCACGATAGTTACAGGCGCAGTATCGATCGCTCCTGCAACGTGCCAGAAGGTCGGCAGTGCAGCGAGATCCTCTTCGGTAGGCGATCCACCGCTCGCGGTGCACAGAATCGCCGCGGCTGCAGGCCCCGTGAGTGTAAGATCCGCCGTTGCAGCTGTTGCATCCTTGAGCGCGGCGAAGCGGGGGTTCACGAACTTGGCGAGCATCGCACCGAGACCCGGCGCCGCGATTGGCGATGAATGAAGCTGAAGCCGATCGTCGAGCATCAGCACCACCATGTCGGCAACGATCTTTCCCTTCGCTGTGAGTGCGGCCGCGTACTGACCCTGACCGGGCTTGAGAGCTGCCACGTCGTTCGTCACGAGGCCATTGAGCGTGGCTACCGCGTTCGCGCCCGATAATTCGAATCTTCCGCGGTCGGAGCGATCAATCAGCAGCGTATGATGCATCCAGTAAATCTATAGGATGCACAGCGCGCGCCCGCATGTCGGCGCGGAGCAGGCCGCCGCCAATCTGCATCAGACATCCAGGGTTCCCCGTCGCCACGAGCGCCGCGCCAGATGCGCCGATCCTGTCGAGCTTCCGAGCCAGCACCGCGTCGGATGTCCCGGGCTCGAGCAGGTTGTAGATACCGGCACTGCCGCAGCACTGATCCGATTCGTCCAGCGGCACCAGCTCAATGCCGGGAATCGCCTCCAGAACGGTGATCGGCGCGACGGTGATCTTCTGCGCGTGCTGCAGGTGACACGGAGCGTCGTACGCAACCGTGAGCGGAATCACGCCACCCGACCGCGGGCCGACAGCCGCGAGCAGCTCCGTTGCGTCACGCACGCGCGATGCCAGTTCGTTCGCCCGCTGGCTCCATGCGGCGTCCCCGCCGAGGAGGTGCCCGTACTCCTTCATCATCGCGCCACACCCGGCGGAGTTGCTGACGACATGTTGCGCACCAGATCGCTCGAAGGCTGCAATGTTGCGTTTCGCAAGTCTTCGAGCGCCGTTGAGATCACCGGCGTGCGCGTGCAGTGCGCCACAGCACCCCTGATCCGGAGCGGCGACCATCGTGTAGCCGTTCCGCGTCAGGACGCGCTCGGTCGCGCGGTTGGTTTCCGTGAACAGTCCTTCCATGACGCAACCAAGCAGCAGCGCTGCACTCCCGTTCTGGCCGTCGCCGCTGGCATGATATTTTGCTCGCTCGACCGGGAAATCCGTCGCCGCAAGCATGGCCATGCCGGATCCAAGGCGACCGGGAAGTTTCAGCAACAGTGTGGGAATCGGTGTTGCAGCGAGAAGACGCGCAAGTCCCATGGCCAGTCGCATGAGCGGACGACGCGCGAATACCGCGAGCAGCATTCGTGACGCGAAAGTCGGCGCGCGTCCTCCGCGCATCGTCGCTCTCGTGGCTTCGAGCAAGTGGCCGTAAGGCACGCCGGACGGACACGCTGTCTCGCACGCGCGACAGCCGAGACAGCGATCGATGTGATCGCGCAGATCCGGGTCGCTCGCCGGCAACGTGCCGTCGGCGAGGGCACGCATCAGTACGATTCGGCCGCGCGGTGAATCGTTCTCGTCTTCGAGCGCAAGATAAGTGGGACACGCCTGCAGGCAGAATCCGCAATGCACACACGCGTCAAGACCGGCCTGCTCCAGTGCGAGTGGCGTGTCCGCGCACGCCGGTCTGGTCACAATCGGTGTGGTCACTCGGCTCCCCGCATGATTCCGGGATTCAATATGCCGAACGGATCGAAGCGCGCCCGCAATGCGGCGGCGAGTTTTGCGTTGACTATCGCAGGCTCGCGGTATCCGTGCGATGCAGGCATCTGCCGTCGCATGTGCGCTATTGAATCCCGGCGCATAATGCGTGAGCGAACGCGCAGCGTGACTTCCGTAATCACGCCAAGCGTACCCCACGCGCCAATCATTACGCGCGTAAGATCGAATCCCG
Organism: Gemmatimonadaceae bacterium; assembly: GCA_036554185.1. GTDB lineage: Bacteria > Gemmatimonadota > Gemmatimonadetes > Gemmatimonadales > Gemmatimonadaceae > Fen-1247. The sequence continues at coordinate 34,928 of DATBNQ010000138.1, forward strand.
CCACGTTCTTCACCACCCGGCCGCCGGGTCGAGCGACGTCACCCGTGCCGAGCACGACCGTCATGCCAAGCACCTGATCGCGCGCAGTGCCAAAGAGTGCCGCCGCCGGTCCGTACGAGCACGTCGCGACCGTCGCGCCGATCGTTCCATCCAGACCGCCATCCGGATCGAGCGCCACCCACTGATCGCGCCGCGCGAGAGCATCCGCCAACTCGCGCAGTGTCGTACCTGCTCGTACGGTTACGGTGAGATCGTCGGGCGCGTACGCCACGATCCCCGCATCGTCAACGAGCGAAAGGGTGGTCTCCGCCGCGACCGGCGCACCCGCCCCGAGCCACGTACCGCGTCCGACGATGCGGAGCGGGGTGCGCGCCGCTCCGGCATCGTGGATCGCGGAGGCGATCTCGGTATCACCGCGCATCCGCACCATCCGCTGCACCTGGACGAGCCGAGGGTGCCGCAAGCCACTCTCGGCACGAACGAACCGGCACCACCTTGGCCGGATTGGCGCGATGCTCCGGGTCGAACGCGCTCCGAAGATCGCACATCGCAGTGAGCGTCGGCTCGTCGAACAACTTCGACATGTACGGAAGCTTGTCGAGGCCGACGCCATGCTCGCCGGTGATGCTCCCGCCCGCTGCAATGCACGTCTGCATGATCGCGCTCATCGCCTCGTGTACTCGCCGGACCTGGTCGGCGTCACCAGCATCGTACGAAATGTTCGGATGCAGATTTCCGTCGCCTGCGTGAAATACATTGCACACAGTGAGACCGAACGAATCACCGATCGCGTGAATCCTGGTCAGGACTTCCGTCAGCTGCGTGCGCGGAATTACAGCATCCTGCACGGCCAGATTCGGAGCGAGCCTTCCCATGGCCCCGAATGCCTTCTTGCGTCCCTGCCACAGCCGCGTTCGCTCCGCATCATTGGTTGCAACGCGGACCGTCCGCGCCCCCGATTCCATGCACAGCGTCCGCACGATCTGCATTTCCGCATCGGTACTTTCCACGGTGCCGTCGACTTCGATCAGCAGTATCGCCGCTGCGTCGACCGGGTATCCAGCGGCGAAAATTGATTCCTCGACAACCCGAATCGTACCGCTGTCCATGAATTCGAGTGCCGCCGGAACGACACCGGAAGCTATTATCGCGGATGTCGCTCGCGTAGCATCGGCGACATTCGTGAAATCCGCGAGCGCAGTCCGCACAGCGGCAGGCCGTCGCGTAAGCCGTACGGTGATATCGAGCGCGATGCCAAAGCAACCTTCTGAGCCGATGAACGCGCCGAGTAGATCGTAACCGACCATCCCGCCATCACGATCTCCGAGCTCGATGACTTCTCCATCCGGAAGGAGAACTGTAGCCGCGAGGATGTGATTCAGCGTCACCCCGTACTTGAGGCAGTGCGGACCACCGGCGTTCTCCGCCAGATTTCCGCCGATCGTGCACGCCGCCTCGCTCGATGGGTCGGGTGCGTAGAACACACCGTGCGGCGCGAGGCGCTTGTTCAGCGCGGCGTTGACGACGCCCGGTTCAACTGTCACGTGCATGCGCGCGATGTCCATGTCGAGCACGCTCTTCAATCTGTGCAGGCCAAGCAGCACCACGCCGTCCGCAAGCGCGCCGCCGGAAAGTCCGGTGCCGGCGCCGCGCGGGACGAATGACGTTCCAGTATCCGCCAGCAGCCGCACGACTTCAATCGCTTCGTCGCGAGAACCGGGGAACACGGCGATCGAGGGCTTCTTGTGATATCCCGGCAAGCCGTCGGATTGATACGCCAGCAGTGCCGCGTCCCGCTCCAGCACGAATCGATCGCCGACGATTGCCCGCAATCTCTCGGCTACGCCCGCGTCGATTGCAGCGGTCATGTTTCGCCGGCGCCGTCGGCCGCGGCCGGAACGACTATCCGTAGCGAGTCTTTTTCCAGGCGATATGCGAGCGTCGGGGTCCCGTCCAGAATCTCGCCATCGACGGCGACGTGGTGCCGTCGGTGAAGCTTGATTGTGCAGGCGTCAACCATGAAGCTGTCGAGTTCCGGAGTGTGAGCCAGCTGGCTCAGCCCACGTGTTGCGGCGTCGAGTGCGACGACCAGCAGTCGCGCCGCACGTCGTTCGCGAACGACAATTACATGGAGACAGCTCTTTCCGCCGCGTACGCGGTTGCCGAGTATCGGAGAGCGCGTCTCCCGCTCACCCACGCCGATAAAAACCATCTGCGTACTGTAGCGCCGTCGCTCACCCTCGACGTCCAGTTCCAGCTCCACGGGCCGCATCACCATGAACAGCCGGACCGCCGCGATCAGGCTTGCGATTCGATAACCGAAATGTTTTTCAATTCGGTCGCGCAATCTGACGTACGTCACGTATGCGCCTACCGAGCTCGTGTTGAGAAAGAGTCGATCTCCAACGTACGCGATGTCCGATTTCGCGCACTTGCCGTTGAGCGCCGTTTCCGCGGCCTGGGCAAAATCGGTTGGAATTTCGTGGTCTCTCGCGAAGTGATTGAGCGTCCCGCCTGGCAATACGGCGAGCTCCGTCTCGGTTCCGCAAATGACGCGAGCGGCGGTCCCGACGCTGCCGTCGCCGCCGGCGATCACGATCCGCGCCGGTTTCGATGCCATGGCGGCGCGAATCTCGCTCTCCAATCTGTCAGGAGCGGTGGCGTGAATCTCGAACCCGCCTACATCCTCGAGCGCACGCTTTGCCGCGGAAGCGGTACCGGCGGCATCGTTGACAAACGCGGGGATCACCAGGCGAAAAATAAAGCGAGGACCCGTTCCGCGGGTCCTCGCTCAGTCCATTCCACCGAATCGCTGAAGTCGCGCGCGGCTACGCCGCACCCCAGAATCCCGACAGCGCGCCACCGTCCGGCGACTGGCGCAGCTTCTCGAACGCGCGCTCACGAATCTGACGGATTCTCTCTCTCGTTACGCCGAGCAGCGTTCCGATCTTCTCGAGAGTCATCGCTTCGGAATCCTGACCCAGTCCGTAATACAGGTAGAGAATTTTTCGCTCCCGCGGCGTCAGATATTTCTTGAACGCCTTGTCGATGGATTCGCGCATCAACTTGAAGTCGGTTACATCCTCGATCTCGCCACCATCGACTCCGGCGAAGCGCTCACCAAGCGTCGATGCCTCGCGGTCACTCCGGTCGATCGGCGCATCCAGCGAAATTTCGGTGGCTGACATCTGACGCGACGAGCGAACCGTGTCTGCCGTCTCGTCCAGAAGGCGGCCAAGCTCGTTATCGGTCGGATCGCGCTTGAGAACTTGCGCGAGAACGGTCTCCGCTCGCGAAAGCTTGATGAGCTGCGAATTCTGATTCAGCGGGATGCGCACCGAGCGCGTCTGCTCGGCCAGCGCCTTCAGTACCGCCTGACGGACCCACCATACGGCGTAGGAGATGAACTTGACGCCCTGGTCCGGATCGAACTTCCGTACTGCCTTGAGCAACCCTTCGTTGCCGATCGCTACGAGCTCACTCAGATCGAGGCCGTGGCCCTGATACTTCTTTACGTAGGAGATGACGAATCGAAGGTTTGCCGTCACCAATCGTTCCGCTGCCCGTTCATCGCCTTCCTGCGCGCGCCGGGCCAACCTTCGCTCTTCCTCGACATCTGTTATGAGGGGAAGCTTCTGTATGTCGTGCAGGTACTGGTCGAAGGCTGTGGAAGGGGAAGAACGCGCGAACCCTTTTGGCCTACTCTCGACCGCTGCCGGCATAGACGCTCCAATGGTGGGCTGAAGCAGTCAGACTAATGTGCGAAAACAATTTGGTCAACAGCCATATTTCGTGCCACAAGGAATGTGATGTGTCACCCGAGTGGCGCGAAGCTGGCGCTCGCCGGTTCTATCGGCACGCCGAACTGCCGATCAGGTGCTCGGCGGATCCTTCTGTTTGGTCCGGCTGGTGGCCGTCAGAATCCCCAGACCAACCAGCACGATCACTCCCACACCGATCCACATCGCCGGCACGTTCAACAGGTAGGCGCCGATGGCCAGGCCAATGATCACTACGAAATAGCCGACCAGATACGTGGTAAATGCTGACATCATTTCTCCGCTTGAACGACCAGGGTGGCGGTCCCGCGCTGGCGACCGAATCTCCTGGCATCAGAGCAAGACGGGGTCCAGATATCGAGCGTACGTCCCTTGACCTTTCCGCCGGTATCATCCACCAGAAAGCGGCCGAGGTACCGCTTTCCAAGGAAGATTTCGACGTACCGCGCCAGCGGAAAGATTCTGGGGTCGGCCGCTACGATACCTTCGCGTACATAGTGGTCCCGTCGCGTCGTTCCCTGTAGACAGTACTGCGTAAGCGATACCGGCAGTGCCTTTCCAGCTGGGGCGCGCACGAAAATGCTGTGAAGCGTCGGAAGCTTGGGGAGCGCGCGCTCGGCGCGAACCACGATCGGCGGCAGCATCTCGTCCGCGTAGACAAGCACGGGCGGATGCCGGAATGGAGCAGGCTGGACAGTTGGGAGGCGAGCGACTCCGCTTTTCACAAAGACGGCGGCGATCAACACTATCAGAATCGCCCGCGACACCTCCCAGCGCTTCAAGCGAGTACCTCGGCGACCACCGAATCCGGCAGCTGCACGGTGTATCCGGCTTCCGCCGCCGCCATCACGCCAATGCGGAGGGGAACCGAGTACTCGGTTACCCCGGCGCGGCTCTTCTTGTCCGAACGCATCGATTCGATGATGCGCTCCGCCGGCGCTCCGGTCGGGCGCGTCGTCGGCAACCCGGCGCTCTCGAGGACATCGCGAATCCTCGCCGACGTGCCAGCTTCGGTGACTCCCTCGAGCTCGGACGCGGCAGCCTCCAGCAGCATGCCAACGCCAACCGCTTCACCGTGTCGCATTGAGTAGCCGCTCAGCATCTCGATCGCGTGTCCTATAGTGTGGCCGAAATTCAGGGCCTTGCGCGCGCCGCTCTCCCGCTCGTCGGCAGCCACCACCCCAAGCTTGAGGCGGACGCTCTTCTCGATGACGTAATTCAGGGCCTGAACGTCACGCCTGTCTGCCTCATCCGCAAGTAGCACGGGCACTCGTTCGGCCAGGTAATCGAAGTAGCCGGCGTCCGCGATCGCGCCATGCTTGATCGCCTCAGCCATCCCGGACCGGAGCTCGTCCAGCTCCAGAGTATCGAGCACCTCCGGGTCGATTATCACGGCACTCGGCTGGTGAAACGCACCGACGAGATTTTTCCCATGGGCGGTGTCAACACCGGTCTTCCCTCCGATCGAAGCGTCTATCATCGCCAACAGCGTGGTTGGAACGTGCACGACTGGTATGCCGCGCATGAAAGTGGCTGCCACAAACCCCGCAACGTCGCAAACGACACCCCCGCCCAGCGCGATGATCGCCGAGTCACGGCCAAGCTGCGATTCCAGCAGTTGATCGGTAAGGGCAGCCCACGTGGCGCGAGTCTTGTGGACCTCGCCCGCAGGAATCGTACACAACGGCACGGACTGGCCGTTGCGTTCGAGACTCCGGACTACGCGTGATGCGTAAAGCGGGGCCACGTTGCTATCGGAGATGATGGCGTATCGGTGAGCCGGAGCGGCGGCCATCGCGATCTCGCCAGCACGGTCGAGCAGCCCCGGACCCACGCTTACTTCGTAACCGCCGACACTCACGAACGCGACGGATTGATTGCCGCGGGACTGGTCGCCTCGACCTACCACGTTACCTCGCCCGCGCCGGCACGCTTGTTCGCGACGCGGGCAAGAGAGAACAGCAGGTCCGAAAGTCGGTTGAGATAGACCACGACAAGCTTGGGAAGCTCTACCGTGTGCTGAAGATGCACGACTTTTCGTTCCGCGCGCCGGCAAACCGTTCGCGCAACGTGCAGCTCCGCCGCCTTTGGCGTGCCCCCCGGAATGATGAAGGCCTTGAGCGGCTCCAGCTCATTGTCGCACGCATCGATAGCGCGTTCGAGCTCCGCAATGCGCGCATCGTCGATTCGCGCCTTGGCAAGATGGGCGTGCATCTTCTCGAGGTCAGGTGTGGCAAGCAGTGCGCCGATTGCGAACAGGTCGCGCTGAACCGCGACCAGTACCTCGTCCACGCGAGGCATCGGACCGGTTGCGCGAGCCGCGCCAAGCACGGCGTTCAGTTCATCGACGTCGCCGTACGCGTCGACGCGGGCGTCGTCCTTGGGAACGCGACCGCCGCCAAAGAGGCCGGTGGTGCCTGCATCGCCGGTCTTCGTGTAGATCTTCATAGTCATATCCGGGTAAATTTCGCCCCATGGAGCATGAGATCAAAGACGTTACGATATTAGGCGCTGGACCAACAGGACTTTTTGCCCTATTCTACTGTGGGATGCGCGGGGCCAGCGCACAGGTTATAGATGCCCTTTCCCAGTCAGGCGGCCAGCTTACGGCGCTGTATCCCGAGAAGTACATCTTCGACGTCGCGGGCTTCCCGAAGATTCTTGCCAAGGATCTGGTTCAGTCGCTCGAAGACCAGGCTGCCCAATTCGGAGAGCCGGTACATCTGAACCAGCATGTGACGGGCCTGGAAGAACACGACGGACACTTCGTGCTTGTCACGGAGACGGACCGATTTCCGACCCGCTCGCTCGTGCTTGCTGCCGGGATTGGTGCATTCTCGCCGCGCCGCCTGCCGCAGCCCGTTGCTGAGCCGTGGTACGGCAAGGGAATTCAGGATCGCGTCCTCGATCCAGAGCAGTTTCGCGGCAAGCGAGTCATCATCATTGGCGGCGGCGATTCGGCGTTCGACTGGGCACAACAACTTCGCGGAACCGCGGAAGCGATATCTCTCGTTCACCGCAGCGACCGGTTCCGTGCGCATGCCGCTACTGTCGCTGACGTGCTCGCATCGGTCGACGAAGGCAGCACCAAACTTTTTGCCTTCCATGAACTGCACGACATTCATTCTGCCGGTGATTACTTCGATTCGGTGACGCTTCGTCATGTGAAGTCGAAGGAACTGTCGCGAGTGGAATGCGACGTCATCCTGCCCATGCTAGGCTTCGTGAGCGATCTGGGGCCGCTGAACGAGTGGGGATTACAGCTGGTGAACGACGAGATAATCGTGAACAGTCAGATGGAAACCGGCCACGCCGGCATCTATGCTGCGGGTGACATCTGTGCCTATCCAGGCAAGCTCAAACTCATTGCCACCGGCTTCGCCGAAGCCGCGACCGCGGTGAACCAGGCCGTTCACTTCATCTACCCGGACAAGAAAGTCGCGCCCGGCCATAGCTCAAACATGGCCGTGTTCGGACAGAAGGACGACTGAGTCGTCATCCCGCGGACGCAACGTCATCCTGCGCGAGTAATACCGGTGGGATGACTTCCATCACGACCGCGGCACGATCACCGCATCCGCCTCGATCTCGACCATCATCGCCGGATCGATCAGCCGGCTCACTTGCACCATCGTCGCCGCAGGTCTGATGTCGCGGAAGAACTCTCCGTGCGCGCGTCCGATCGCTTCCCAGTTCGAGATGTCCGTAACGAACATGCGAGTGCGCACGACGTCGGACAGCTTTGCGCCAGCCTGTTCCAGCGCTGCTTCGATCGTTCTCAGCGCCTGCACCGTCTGCGCATAGGGATCGCCTTCGCCCGCGACCTTTCCGTCAGCGCCGACCGCAGTTGAGCCGGCAACGTATACATGGTTGCCGGTACGTACCGCGCGGGAGTAACCAACCACATCCTCCCACGGTCCGCCGCTGGAAATGTTCTGCCGTCTATCGGTCATGACTGCTGCTCAGCTGTTATAGAGTCACGCGCTTGTCCGCCTTGGCGTACGCAAGATCGGTCAGCAGATTTACCAGGACAAAGATTACGCTGAGAAATAACACGCTCCCCTGAATCGCGGGCAGGTCGCGGCGTGAAATCGCGTTTACCACGTAGCGACCAAGACCCGGCCAGCTGAATATCGTCTCGGTGAGAATGCTGCCCGTCAGATAGTATCCAAAGTCGAGTCCGAGCACGGTCACCACAGGGATCAGCGCGTTCCGCAGTCCGTGTTTGAGTACTACCGCCCGCTCGCTCAAGCCCTTCGCGCGTGCAGTCCGGACGAAATCGCTGTTGAGCACGTCGAGCATCGCAGAGCGTGTGATCCGCGCGAGAAACGCGACTGAGCGCGTGCCAAGTGCGAGAGCTGGCAGCACGAGATGTCTCAACCCTCCGTAACCGGACGGAGGCAGCCAGTGTAGTGTGACAGCGAACAGCAGGATCAGCAGCAATCCAACCCAGTACACCGGAAACGAGATGCCGAGATAGGCGCCACCGAGTGCAATTCGATCGAACCAACCGTTTGGTCGCATCGAGCTCACGACGCCGATCAGTATTCCAGTTATCGAGGCAAATAGCATTGCCGTGCCGGCGAGCAACAGCGTCTTGGGGAATCGTTCGAGCACATCGCTCAGGATCGGCCGCCGAGTGATGTAGGACGTGCCAAGGTCGCCCTGGAGGACCCCGCCCGCGTAGTGAGTGAACTGGGCGAACACGGGCTCGTCCAGGCGCAACTCCTTGCGCAACCGAGCGATCGTCGCAGAATCTGCGCGCTCACCGACCATCTCCTGTACCGGGTCGCCCGGGGCAACGTACAGCAGGAGAAACGTGACGATCAGAACGCCGAACAACGTCGGTATTGCCAGCAGCAGCCTGCGGAGGATGTACGATGTCACTTCTTCGCCTTCCGGCCGGACGCGTCAGCAGGTCGCTCGATGTACGCCTTTGTCCACCGTTCACCCGTGAAGATCGACGGGACCGTGAACCCCCGGACCCATGGTTGCACCGCGTACAACTCCGTGTAAAAGAACATGAAGAGCATCGGTGCCTGTGCATGCGCCAGTGAATCGGCTTGACGATACAGAGCGAATCGCTTCTGGTCGTCTGGTTCTCGCCGAGCTCTCGACACGACGCTGTCGAATGTGGCATTGCTGAAGAACGACACGTTGCCGCCGACGCCACGATTCGCGCTGTGGAGCAGCGGGTAGAGAAAATTCTCGGCATCCGGATAGTCGGCGTACCAGTCCTTGAGCGCTATGTCCGTCTTGCCGTTGCGAGCTGCCTCGCGCATCGATGATGCATCGCGCTGCACTATCTTCACGCGAACGCCAACCCGTCCCAGATAGGCCTGAATCGTCTGGGCGATTCGCGGAAATTGTTCACTCTGCGATGTCCATAGCTCGATGTCGATTCCATTGGGATATCCGGCTTCCCTGAGCAGCGCGCGTGCACGGGCACTGTCATACGGATATGCCGCAAGTGACGGATCGAAACCGTCGAGTGACGGAGGAATCACGCCGGCGGCGAGCGTTCCGCGGCCTCCCAGGAGCCGTTTGAGGATCATTCCGCGATCGACCGCGAGGTTGATGGCCTGTCTGACGCGCACATCGCGGAGCGGTCCGCGAGTTGTGTTGATCGCACCGTAAATCAACCGGAGTGACGGAGCGGATTGCAGAAGCGGACGCTGTTCGTCGTTCGCCTCCCACGACGGAGACTCCTGCGCGGGCACCTGCAGCACATCGACGTTGCCGCCCTCGAACTCGGCTTCAGCGGTGCTCTGTTCCGGAATGATGCGTGCCTCGAGCGAATCGGTGAGCGGTGCACCGTCATGATACTGCTCATTTCGAGCAAAAAGCAGATAGTCATCGTGGTGCCACGCGACGAACTTCCACGGTCCGGTTCCGATCGGGTGCTCGCCGAAGTCGGGTGGCGTTCGCATCGGCACGATCGCGGTGGCGGGCATCGCGAGCATCTTTGGGAATATCGCGAATGGCTCGGTAAGTGTGACGCGGATCGTACTGTCGTCGACGACAGTCAGACCAGCGATGCTTTTCGCCGTGCCCGCCGCAAATTCTTTTGCGCCCTGAATCGGGTACAGCGGCCAACCGCGTCCGCCTTGAGTTCTGGGATCGAGAGCGCGCTCCCATGAGTGTCTGACGTCAGCTGCGGAAAAATGCGTTCCATCGTGAAACCGGACGCCCTGCTTCAGGTGAAACGTGTATGTCACGCCGTCGCTTGCGAGCTGCCACGACGTAGCGAGATCGGGGACTACCTCTGCCTTGGGAGTGAAGCGGGCGAGTCCATCGAAGACATACGATACGGCGCGCCCCGTCGGGACGTCGGTCGAGAGCGCCGGATCGAGAGACCGCGGGTCATAGCTGTCTCGCGAGTCGATCAGCATGTGACGATCCGGCGTAGACGTCCCGCCGCATCCCGCGAGAGCCGTGAGGAGGGCAAGTCCGGCGAGTCCGGCGAGTCCGCCGAGGCCGGCCTGACCGGATAGTCGGGCGGGGTCGGCGAGAACAGCGAGTCCAGTGCGAGGCGACTTGCGAGGTGGCTTGCGAAGCGCCCGGGCGAGGGCGGCGGTTGACATCATAGGGTGCGAGGCGAGAACTTACCGGGCTATCATTAGAGCGTCAATTGTGACCGCGGACATCATAAAGAGGATAATCACCGCGGCCACCGTTCTGGCCGCCAGCTTTGCTCTGCCCACCATCGCCAGCGGACAGGATCTTCGTTGCGGCGCTGGCGATACGGAAGTGCGCGGTCTCGACTTCAACGGGAATCGCGTATTTACCGACGCCGAGCTCGCGAACGCGATCGTCACGACCCCGTCGGCCTGGGCTCGCCGATACCTCGACCTGCCGTTTTCCGCGCGCCGCTGCCTGGACGAGCAGGAATTTGCAAACGACAGGCTTCGGCTCATCCTGTTCTATCGTCGTCGCGGCTTTTCGGTGGTGACTGTGGATACCGGCACGATTGCGGCCGGTCGCGGCGGAGCGCGCGTGGAGTTCCGAATCCATGAAGGCCCGGCAACAGTGCTGCGCTCATTCGTGATCCATGGCCTCGATTCCCTACCGCATTCCCGCGATGTCGTTGCGGGAATGCCGATCGCCTCTGGTAGGCGCTTCGACAGGACGAAGATCGACGCCGCAATAGACCTGATAACCCGCCGGCTTCGGAACAGTGGATATCCTGCCGTGAGTGCGCGCAACAGCTTTGCAACTTCCGACAGCGGCCTCGTCGCATTCGATACGCTGACGATCAGCCCGGGAACTCTCACCCGGTTTGGCCGCCTCGCAATTTCGGTGACTCCCGCACCGCGCAAGAAGCAGCACATCTCGAATCACACCATAAAGCGAATCGTTGGCATCGACTCGGGAGCACTCTTTCGGGAGCAGGCCCTTGTGGACGCACAGCGTGCCCTGTATCAGACAGACGCGTACACACACGTCGCATTGGCGCTCGATAGCGCGGCGGGGCTGCGCACAGGCAGCGATTCGCTCGCACCGCTGAATATCTCACTCGCCGAAAATACAATGCACGCCGCGCGGGTCGGCGCGGGTTACGGCACGCTCGACTGCTTTCGGGCGACCGGCGAACTGGATGACTACAATTTTCTGAACGGAGCGCGGCACCTGACGATCCAGGGACGCGTGTCGAAGATCGGTATCGGGCGCCCGCTGAATGGTGCGCCTGATCTGTGCCCTCAGGCGAAGGCAGACCCATACAGCGGTCAGCTCAACTACTACCTCGGCGCTACGCTCCGCCAGCCGGTCTTCTTTGGATTGCGCACGGTACCGACTCTCACTGCGTATACGTCTCGTGTGAGCGAATACAGGGTTTACGTGCGTACGACTTCGATCGGCGGCGTCGCGTCGCTGCAATATCAGCGCTGGTCGCGGACTCCGGTGACTTTCGGTTACACGATGGACTTCGGACGAACCGAGTCGCAACCGGCGCTATTCTGCGCAGTATTCAATCTGTGTACCGCAGAGGAGCGGGACCGCGTGCAGAAGAATCAGCGGCTCGCCGTAGTCAACGCCGTGGTATCACACGACGCGACGAACGACGCTGTTGCACCGAGCGCGGGAAGTCTGCTGCGATTCGAGGTCCGCCACGCATCTCCTTTGGTCCTGTCGGACTCGGGCCTGCAATTCAACACGGTGCTCGGCGAGGTGTCGCGCTACATCTCGATCGGCGGCGGCAACGTGCTCGCGATGCGAGTCAGGGGAGGACTCGTCTTCAGCGGAAGCTTTCGCAGCAACGCGGGTTTCATCCCGCCACAGGAACGGCTTTATGCGGGCGGGCCGAGTTCTGTACGAGGATTCGCACAGAACGAGCTGGGAGCAGTCACCTACATCGCGCCTTCGTACCAGACCGTGACGGTTATCGATACCGCAGGCCAGACCGACACGTATTTTCGCTATCTCGGTAAGGACAAGCCGCGCCGAGTCGTGCCGGTTGGCGGCAACAGCCTGGTAGTGGGGAATCTGGAACTGCGGCTTCGAAGCCCGGTCCTGCCTGACGTTTTGCAGTTTGGCGTATTCGTCGATGCCGGCGACGTCTGGAATCGCGGAGGCGCGAGCACTTTCGGTGGATTCAATATCAAGGTTACGCCGGGCTTACAGGTTGCTGCACTTACACCAGTCGGGCCGGTCCGCATCGTGGTCGCCTACAATCCATACCAGCAGCCTGCCGGTCCGCTGTATTATGAAAGCACTGCCGATGCAGGAGCGCTTCCGTGTGTGGCGCCAGGTAATACGCTCAAGGTGACAACCGATAACAGCGATCCGGCCAATCCGCGGCCCGTCCAGGCAGCCGGAGTCTGTTCTGGATACAAACCTCCGGTGACAAAGTCCTTTGGAAGTCGGCTGACCTTCGGTCTGGCGATCGGCCAGGCGTTCTAGACAAGTGACACTACGCGGTCGAATCGTCATTGGCACCGCTGCGGGGCTTCTCGCGCTCTTCTCGCTGTTTGTCATCGCCGTGCTCGCCATCACCCAGACGACTCGCGGTAGAGCGCGTGTTCGAGATCTGATCGTCGCCGCCCTGAAGGAAAGGGTGCACGGATCGCTCTACGTCGGACACATAACGGATGGCTTCTTTACCGGCGTCACGATCGACTCGCTTGCAATTCGCGGCTCCGACGACTCTCTCTTCATAAGTACCGGTCCCGTCTCGGTCAGCTATGATCTGCGCGATCTGCTGGATCGCCGCATTCTGCTGCGCGACGTGCATGCGGAGCATCCGGTTGTACACATTCGCCAGCATGAGAACGGCGACTGGAATTTTCGCGAGATCTTTCCACCGGCCAAGCCGACGCGGTTCGAACGGCCGCAGGCCAGTCCGTTCATCGTCATCGATTCTGCGCTCATTCACGATGCAACCTTCATGCTGACGCTGCCGTGGCATCCGGCACCCTGGCTCAAGCGTGCGGCGCTCGACAGTGCGATTCGGTTCGAACTAACGCGAAAGGATCATGACATACGACGAACGCGCGAAGGGTTCGCCCGCACGTGGCGCTGGAGCGGGGGCGACGTAACTCTGCCGCTCGCTCGCGTGAGCAATCCGGACACTGCGGGAATGCTCATTCGATTTACACATTTGAAAGTCAACGAGGCCGATCCGCCATTTCTGTTCGCCAACACGAGTGGCGTCGTCCGGCAACTTGGTGATTCGATTTGGCTTGATATTCCGCATCTCGACCTTCCGGCTTCCACGGGCCGCGCAGCCGGCAAGATCGTCTGGGGAAGTGATCTGCCAATCCGGTACAACATTCACGTTCACGCCGATTCGGCGTCGCTCAATGATGTCGCATGGGTCTATCCCACGCTGCCTCGGACCGGCGTCGGTTCCACGGAACTCGACATCCGGACGCAACCGCGGCACCTGCACCTGACGGATTTTGCGCTGACGAAGATGGATGTGCATTCCACGCGGTCGCATCTGCTCGGGAGCATGACATTCACGACTGGTGAGGATACCCTGATCGTAAGCGACGTCAAGCTCACCGCCTCACCAGTGAATTTCGACCTTCTGCGCACGCTGAACGGCAAGCCCTTCCCGTACAACTGGCAGGGCGACCTGACCGGGACGGTGCGCGCGTCGGGCGGCAACCTCGCGCGATTCCGCGTCGATGACGCCCAGCTTCGATTCGCGGACGCCAATGTCGCCGGTGCATATGCGGTGATGAACGGGAAGGGCGAGCTCAACATCTTCTCGCCCGCGTTCACTGCGTTCAATGAATTTGCGGTGAACGTCAAGACGCTGGATCTACGCACGCTGCAGTACCTGAACAAGAACTTCCCCCGCCTGAATGGCACGATTTCCGGCTCGGCTGTGCTTGACTCGGTATGGCTCGATGTGCGATTCCACGATGCACAGTTGGCGCATCGTGACGGTGATGGCCCTGCCTCACAGGTCTCGGGAAACGGGCGAGTAACCTGGGGCGACAAGTATCTGACTTATGACCTCGATCTTCAAGCTCATCCACTTGCCTTTGCAACGCTGCAGAAGTCTTACAGAAATCTGCCTCTGCGTGACTCGCTGAGCGGCCCGATACGCGTGTTGGGCCAGAGCCCGGATCTCCATTTCACCACCTCGCTCACCGGCGACGGCGGCACCCTGTCATTCGATGGCCGCGTAGACGCCGATCCCCCCGATTACGGAGCGCACGGGATCGGGACTGTCTCGAACGCGAATCTCCGCAGCTTGCTTGGGAACCCTTCGTTGCCGCACACATCTCTGAACGGCACCTATGCGCTCGATATCACCGGTGATTCGCTGCCGAATTTCACCGGCACCGCGTCGGCCGCTCTTCTCGAATCGCGTGTCGCGGGTACGACGATTCGTCCGTCCGAGGCGCACGTCCACCTCGGCAACGGGCTGATCACCGTCGACTCGATGACGGTCGCCGCCGGCGGTGCGACTGCACATGCGACTGGTACAATTGCCACGGTTGCCGACAGGACGGGAGCGCTCAATTTTCAGGTCGGACTGGCGTCGCTCGGCGACCTCGAGCATCTGCTCGGGACGCTGCCAGTCGATTCGACGAGCCAGACCTCGTCCGGCCCCGTCCTCATCAAGGGCATTTTGAGCGGCACCCCGAGCGCGCTGCAGGCGCAGGGAACGGCGTCTGCTCATGACGTCGTCGCAGGACCGGCTCGCATCAGAAACCTGCATGCGAGCTACGCGATGCGCGATCTTGGAGCCAAGCCCAGTGGCGTCGTTGCGCTCACCGCCGACACGCTTTCTGCCGGCCCGGTTCCCGTTGTGCAGGCCACCGTCGGCTTGCGGATAAGCAACGGAAACGACGCGGCGTTTCGTGCAGATTTTGTAGGACGCGAGAACGCCCGCGCATCTGCATCGGGCGACATCACGCACGGTGACAGCGGTGATGTGCGTTTTCGTGTGGACTCCGCACGGCTAGATGTCGATTCGCTCAATTCGTACTCGCTCGGCGCGCCGGTCAACCTGGTGTCCAACTCGCGCGGCTTGACGATCGATTCGGTGATCTTCACTCGCTCGCTGGGCGGGTCCGTCGCTGTCCGCAACATTGCATTTCTCGGTGATTCCATTCGCGGTTCTGTTCGCACCGACGGATTCAGCCTTGCACTGCTCGAGCTGTTCGGCAGCGGGCTGACCGACATTCACGGAGCACTAACGGCGAACGTGGACATCGGCGGCACCACCGCGCGCCCACGCATTACCGGAAGCGTTGTCGTGGACAGTGGTGCCGCGACCGTTGTACCGATCGGTGTGCGTCTCGACCGTATCGACGCTGACATCGCGTTGAGTGGCGACACGGTCTTTGTAAGGAAGTTGTCCGCGATGACGGCCCGGGAACAGCGGGGAACCCTGGATGTGACAGGTAACGTCGCGCTCACGCAATACGACAATCCGGTTTTCGCTCTCAAAGCGACGGCACGAAATTTCCGTGCGGTTGATCGGCGGGGGCTCGCGTCGCTCGACGTGAGCACGACGACGCCGATATCTCTGACTGGGCCGTATTCGGGTGCGCGTGTCACCGGTGCAGTGCGTGTGGATCGCGGCACCGTGTACATCCCCGAGCTCATTACCAAACGGCTTGTCGATCTGAACGATCCCGAGCTCGTCGATGTGGTCGACACCACCGTCGCGAGCAACCGCGCGATTCTGCCGACCGCGCCGAGCGACTTCGTCAAGAACATGCGCCTGGACAACGTGTCCATCAACGTTGGCGACGATGTCTGGCTGCGGTCCGCGGAGGCGAACATCAAGCTCGGTGGATCACTCAACGTCACGCTCGGCCGAAGCCCCGTCACCGGCGAAACGTCCCAGCTTGCACTCGACGGCCAGCTCAACGCCGTGCGAGGCACGTACCGGCTGAATGTCGTTCCATTCGTGCAGCCGACATTCGATGTGGAGCAGGGGACCCTTCGCTTCTTCGGCACCCCGGACCTGGATCCTGCTCTCAATATCACCGCGATCAACACGGTCAGGCGCCCGCGCCAGAGCCTTAACGGACAGGACATCAGAATCCGTGCGACGATTGGGGGAACTCTGAGCGCCCCGTCGCTCGCCCTTTCGAGTGCCGACAATCTTCCCCTTTCACAATCGGACTTGCTCAGCTACCTGATCACCGGCGAGCCTGCATTTGCGCTGGACTACACGTCGGAGCAGTACGTCAACCAACTCGCGAACGTCGCCGTGCGGTCCGCCGGCAACCTGATAAGCAGCGCGATTCCAAAGTCGGTGTTCGACGTTGTGGAGTTGCAGACCCCCGCGCTGCTGGCGCCACAGGCACAGGGCACAACCGACAACTCGAATTTCTACAGCAATCTCCTGAACACACGAGCGCTGGTGGGAAAACAGCTCAACAACAACCTGTTCCTCAATTTCAGCACCGGCTTCTGCGCAGAGAATTTCCGCAGTGCGTCCAACTTCCAGCATAACCTCGGACTGCGCCTTGAATACCGATTCAGCCAGAGTTACACCGCGCAGCTTGGCGTGGAGCCGGGCACGACCGATCTGCTCTGTTCACGTCCGGGATCGCTGCAGACGATCCAGCAGACTCCGCCACAGCTCGGTATCGACTTCCTTCGTTCCTGGCGCTTCTGATGCAGGCGGCGCCCGAACGCGCTCGACCGTCGCGGTTTGGGCGCGTATTGCTGATCGTGAATCCCGCAGCAAGACGCGGCGATTCATCGGTGCATGACGCAAGGCGGGCATTTGCGAGCCTCGATCTGCCCTGTGACGTCGTCATCACGGAGCGCCGCGGGCACGGTGGCGAGGTGGCAGCCGCCAACGCGAACGACTATGACGCCATCTTTACGCTTGGCGGAGACGGCACCGCGGTGGAGGTTATCGACGCGCTGGCACCGAATGGACCACCCGTCGGGATCCTGCCGGGCGGCACGGGCAACCTGCTCGCGCGCGCGCTTGCGATCCCGATGAGCGTGAGGAAGGCTGTGAGAGTTCTTGTAGCCGGCGACGAGGCTCGCGTCGATCTGGGCAGGCTCGCAGACGGAACCCGATTCGCGATCGGAGCTGGAGTGGGGATCGACGCCTCCATGATCGCCGGCACGACCCAGGAATGGAAACGGCGGGCGGGTGTCCTTGCGTACGTTGTAGCTGGCGCTTCACATGTTCTCCGGCGCCGGAGGTTTGTCGCCAACATAACAGTCGACGGTGCGTCGGTCACTCGGGAGGCGGCCGTTGTCCTCGTCGCCAACTTCGGGGTTCTTCTGAACGGTCTCGTCACGCTCGGTAGCGGGATCCGACACGACGACGGCGTGCTGGATGTGTGTATCTTCGATCCAGTGACCATTTCGGACGTGTTCCGGATCTCGCGGAAACTGTTGTTTCGGGACTTTACCGCGGATCCTGCCATGACCTACTTGCAGGGGAGCCATATTTCTGTGTCCACCGATCCGGAGCTACCCGCCCAGGCCGATGGGGAGCTCATCGGCTCGACACCATTCTTTGCTACCGTCGAACCACTTGCGGCCCGCTTGCTGGTGCCACACTGTCAAATAAATCGTCAGTAGTGCAGTTGCGCTAAACACCATTCAGCCCTGCAAGCCATCTCTCTGGTGCACCGAATTTCCACCCGACTGAAGCGCGAAGAACCGGAGATCCTGCCGCTGGTAGGACCGTCGCGCGCCATGCGTGACCTCATCCGCCAGGTCGAGCTGCTCGCCCAGGCTGACGGGACGCCGGCGCTGCTGGTTGGCGAGCCCGGAACCGGGAAGGGCTGGCTTGCTGAATACATCCATGCCGAGTCGGCGCGCGCGCCATATCCCTTCGCTGTTGTGAATTGTGCGGTCGGTGACGCGATAGCGCTCGGAATCGAGCTGTTCGGCGATGCCAACGGGACCGACGTAACCCACGGCCTCCTCGAGGGCGCGCGGGGTGGAACCGTCTTCATCGATGAAGTGTCAGCGCTTACGCCCGAACTGCAGGAGCTGTTGCTGCGCGTTCTCAAGGATGGAGCCAGCCAAACGGATTTACGGGCTGGCGCTGCTCCGGCGCGCATCATCGCGGCGGCGAACAAGGATCTGGTGAACGAGGTGAACGGGGGGCGGTTCCGCGAGGACCTATATTATCAGTTGAGTGCGACTCCGCTTCATCTGCCCCCGCTGCGAGCGCGGTCGCGCGAGGATCTCGTGGAACTGATCGTCGCGACATTCAGCTCACTTTCCATGTCCATATCTGACTCACCGCGCGAGCTTGGCGACGGAGTGGTCGACAGCCTCATCGGATACGCGTGGCCCGGCAACCTCCGCGAGCTTCGGAATGCACTGGAGCGTGCGATTATTGTGGCGCGCGGTGATCATGTGTTGCGGCGAAGTCATCTGCCCAGTGAGCTGAGTGATACGCAGGACCTGGACGACCACACACCACGCACCATCATGGACGTGGAGCGGGCACACATACACCGTACGCTTCGCGCGCACAAGTTGAATCGCACGCACGCAGCGCGCGAGTTGGGGATTTCCCGCGCCACGCTGATCAAGAAGATCAAGGAATACGGTCTCGTGTACCGCGGACCGGACGAAGCGTGACCGAGCTGCGTGAGCGTGATGCGATGCTGTGCCGGAGTTGCGGCCAGGAGGAGCGCGCCTCTGAAGGCTATCCGTGCAAGGATTGCGGCACTTTCATCTGCATCATGTGCGTATTCAAGGGAGTCATTCGCTGCGAACGGTGCGAGGCCGCCGCGACGGGTGCGCCCGCTCCGCAGAGCGCGGTGACTGGTACTTCGCCCGGCTCGGCGGATGCCCCGGCAATGGACTGGCCCGAGCATTGATCGATTCGTTGTCGGGTGGCGCCAGCCGCGCGCAATCCGGTCGCGCCACCGTTCGGGTATCGATTGCGCCTCTGCTGGAAAGCCCGCAAGCATCGGCGGCCCAGCTGTCGCAACTCCTCCGCGGTCACCAGGCGGACGTCGTCGACGCCGAGGGCAAATGGTTGCGGCTTCGCGGGGCAGATGGATACGAGGGCTGGTGTCATCGCGGCTACCTCGAAACCGAGCCGGCTTCCGCTGCGTTGCCGCTCGCCTCTGCTTGGGGAGCGGAGCGGCGCATGTCGATAGGGTGCACGGTACGATCGGTAACGAGCGGCTCGCTGGATCTCCCGCTTGGCGCCCTCCTCGACCCCGACGAAGAGGTGACGCGCGGACTTGCGATGAACAACCGTGCAAGACTGCGCTACTTCGAGCCCGAGTCGTATGCGTTGATCCGGCGTTCGATGGAACTGTTCAGGGGTGCACCATATCAGTGGGGCGGCGTCACTCCATGGGGTGCCGACTGTTCCGGATTTGTGCAGACAATGTTCGCGCTCCACGGTACTCAACTGCCGCGCGACGCGTGGATGCAGGGAGAGCGGGGACGGGAGGTGTCAAACGAGCTCATCGATTTCGAGCCGGCGGATCTGCTCTTCTTTTCCGATCGCGACGACGGACGCCCCACTCACGTCGCGCTTTCGCTTGGCGAGAGTCGCTGCCTCCATTGCTCTCTTGCCAACGGTGGCTTCGGGATAAATACGCTCGATGGCGACGATCCCGTCGCGCGCGAGCTGGCTGATACGTTCAGGTTCGCGCGAAGAATTCTATAGGTCAGCAGCTTTTCGCGGCCGGTTCCCGCGTAATCATCCGCCGGAGAAAGGTGTCGGTGAAGCGCCATTGAGCGCGGAAACGCGCCCGCGCAACGTTGTCGTCGCCTGGAGCGCTGATAGTCGGATCGTACGCTCCCCGCCCGGTGCGATGTTGAAGTAGTTGTCACTGAGACTCCAGCCAGCTGCTTCGATGCACACCGCAAGGGCGAGTTCGTCCGCCCGAATGGCGAGTGCGTAGCCATGGTCACCGAGGCGCTCCACGCGAGTTGTCAGACGGGTTGTTGCGCGCGGTGCGCCGACACCGAGAGGGAAATGAAACGCTTCCGTCAGTAGCTCACCGGAGTCCGCATCGATGAGCGTCGCAATCACCGCGTCGTGATTTGGCTTGCCAAATCGGTAGGCATAGCTGACGTCGGTGAACGAGCCCAGTAGTCCATCTGCGCTCATGCTAACCGTTGAGTGCGGCGCGATGCTGAGCTGCGACGTATTCTCGCCGACAGGCACTGCCCCATTCACCAGCGACAGTCTGAGCGTTGCTGAAACAATGCGTGGACTGTCGTTGATGGCATGGATGGCGATGCCATTGAGCCCTTCATCCGACATCACTACCGTGATCGGGCGGAACGCGCGAGCGAGATAGTGATATGCCGCTTTTGGTGCTCCCTCATAGTCGAGCACGCCCCAGCCAGCGCCGGGACGCAAATCGCGATACAACCATACGAGCGCGCCGCCGCATGTGGATCCCTTGCGGCGCCACTCTGCGATCGTGCGGGTCATCAACTCGCCACCAGCGACGCGACCGAGCGCCAGGTAGCGTTCAGGGTCCGCGGCGCGAACCTCGAGTGGCTCGATGTTGAAGATCTCCCGCACGTAATGATCGCGCACGTCCTCGAAGTCCCAACTCGAACCGTTGTCGCGCGGCACGCCAAGCTTCCAGTCCGGGTGATGCCCCGCGCCGGACACCCCACACGGCATGCGATCTATGAAGGCCGGCTCCGGAATGTTTGCGAGCGCCAGGGTTTCAGATGCAAATCGAACATCACTCGCCCGGACGTCGGAAAGCGGCCGGCGATACGGCCCGTATCCGAAGTAGTGACCGTCGCCAGCGTTGACGTGAAAAGGGAGTACTCCACCACTCGGTGATGACGGCCAGTACGGAACACCCGGAACGAGGTTTGCCGTCAGATCGGCGAGCGTTGCAGAGAACAGTGGACTGCGCCACTGCGACGACGGCAGGCCGAGCATCGCCGCCTGTTGCTCGACCTCGCTGTTTCCGCAGACGATCCCAAGCGATGCATGCGAACTCATACGCTCGAGAAACTGACCGGCTTCGCGCTTCACACTTTCCATGAACGCAGGATCATCAACGGGATAGTCCATGTTCGCGAACATGAAATCCTGCCAGATCACGATCCCGAGCTCATCGCAGAGATCGTAGAAATCGTCGTGTTCGTACACCATTGTCCCGCCGACCCGCAGCATGTTCATCCCTGCGTCGCGTGCAAGCTCCAGCATTCGCCGATAATCTGGTCGAGAGCCGTGCAACCTCAAAGGTTCCACCGGACTCCAGCACGCACCGCGCCAGAAGATCCGCTGTCCGTTGACTTGCAGATCGAAGTCACAATTGTCGCTGTTCAGCGAAAGCTTCCTGAACGCAACGCGGCCGAGCGGCACGCGGATCTGCTCGGCCCCAAGTGACAGGTGGAGTTCGGTGTCGTATAGCGGCTGATCTCCGTGCGTGTGGGGCCACCACGTTGCCACGCCCACAATCCGGACGTTGGCGTTCACGGTGAATCCATCTCCCGACGGACTTACCACAGCAGGATGCTCCGTGCTTCCAACAGTGACCGTTGCGGATGAGATTGCAGCGCCAGAGGGCACCCAGACCCGCGCCAGGACCGTCACGACGCCATCGACATCGTCCAGCTCGGCGTGAACGCGATGTGACTCGACGTGAACCGTGCCGCGCGGCCGGAGTCTTATCGACTTCCACGGGCCGACCGGTTGCGGCGCGGCGGACCATCCTGGCATTCGGCCGATGAGCGTGGTTCGCAACCACCGCAGATTCTGCTGCGAAACGAGCCTTGTTCGCCACCGGGGGCGTCCACGCCTTACCGCCAGCGCGGTATTTACGGACGCAAATCGGATTACGATCTCGTTGTCGCGTCGCAATTCCTTGTCGGCATCTACGGTGTGCGCAAGGAACATGTTGTCGCTCGACAGTAAGTGCGTGCCGTTCAGCCACACGTCGGCGAGTGTAGCGAGTCCGGCGAACTCGAGTGATGCTCCTTCAGCCGGCTCGTCACAGCGGAACTGACAGCGGTACCACCAATCGTAGTCATCCAGTGCTGGCGGGGCTGCCCAATTCCACTGGCCAGCGCTTGATAGGGCGCCCGCTACGGTGCCTGGCGCCGACGCGGGAATCCATACGTCGTCCGGGAATGTCAGATCGTCCGGGGTGGCCACCGCTCCGGGATCGGAGCGCGCAAGCTGCCACGACGACAACTCGATGCACGCGGCGTCCGTCGAATCCGATCGGTTGGCAACGGGTTCCGGACGCGCTACTTCCTCAGGCCGCATAGCGGGCGACCAGGTCGGTCGTAGCGCGGCCCCATGCGGTTTCCATCTGATCCAGCAGAGCTGCGAGATCGGCGGGTCGTCTGGTAGCCATCATGCGCGCAACCTTGAACTGCAACGCCTTTGCATCCGTCGCTATGCTGCAGAAATCCGAAATCGCGGGAGTCGGCTCGCCGCCATGATCGGCGAGCCAGGTGAGGAAGGTAGCCGCCATCTCCGCACATGCGCCGCACTGTCTGAGTGTCGCGAACGCGTATTTGTAGAATACACTCATGTCCTGATCGGCAAGCCATTTCATGTCGTCGGCAAAACGCTCGCGGTAGCGCGAGACCGGATTCACGGCGGGAATGCGTCCAACATAATGGCAGGTCAAATCCAAGGCGATCGCGCTCAACTCCGCGTCACTTCGCGTAATCCTGCGGTCGAGCTTCACGAATTCCGTGTATGGCGCAAGCGACGCGGATGCAGCGTCGAAGAGGCCGTTGTAATCCTCGCCACCCAGCTCGAAGTAGCCCGCATTGTGAAAATATCCCAACCGCCGGCTCGCAGCATCGATCGCCTGGATGGCTATTGTTGTCTTGGTGTGCTCGATCCCATACGCGACACCGGCCGTGTCGGGAAGGTGAAAGGAGTCCACTTCGACAAGCGGGATGCGGCCATCCTTGATCTGCTCGATCGCGTGCTGCTCGACAGGACGCCAGATGGTGAGTTCCTGTACGTCGAGCCCGTACAATCGATAGAGATCAGCGTGAGGCTGTTTGAAGAACGTCCACTGATCACCCTCGAAGTCCATCGCGATCGTGAATGCCATGGACGCGACTGGATCGAGCCGCAGTGCATGAAGCAGCTCGATCCACAGGTCGACGTAGCAATTGGTCTCGAGCCAGACACGCTCGGTCCGATGCAGATCGTGCGGACGGTACGCGGCGGCATCGACGCCAAGGACCTGAAGATTCACAACCCGAGAGTCGTCCTTACCGCGGAAGGCCAGCGAGTGAGATCGAATCCGTGTGCCTTGAAGAGGGCAAGGGTGATTCGTTCGAGGCCAAATCCGACGCACGCGGTGTGCGCGACTTCACCATCCGCGGTTCTGATGTCGAACGCCGCACCGAAATGGTCCTGATGGTAGTTGCAGGAAACAACCGCCGTCAGCTCCTCCGACGTGGATATGGGAACGACAACCTCGAACTTCAACGCCTGCTCCTTCTGGCTCGCCGCGAGCATGGCGCCACCACGTCCGAAGAACGGGTCGTTGGCAATCACGGGCTGCGCATCGAGGCCGACGGCGGCAAGCATTGCCTGGCTTCGCTCGAGCCACAGGTCCCGGAACTGCTTTACGTTGGCCGGTGTTCCCGCGCGAACATATTCATGCATCCGAAAAATCTGCATGCGTGCTGGATCGATCGATGGCTCGTGCCGGAAGCAGTACGACTGGACATCGAAGAGTCGTCCGTTGGCGGGCAGTTGGCCTGATGCCATCGGATAGACGGGATAACACGCCGCCGGTGTCAGTACGAGATCCGTGCTGTGAAAGTGGGTTGTCCAGTCCGCGCCGCTTTCGAGCATCTGCAGCATGCTTGAATGGTCGCGCTCATTACCGTTAAAGCTGTTGATCGTGCCGGTGAGATGAGGAAACGACTTGAGGTAATCGCTGCGCTCGAAATCCGCGCGGTTCACAACGGGCGGAAATCTGAACACTTCCGCGCCCTGGTCGAGGCCGGACTCGGTGACAAAACGATCGAAACCAGCGAGCACGCGCTCAAATGAATGGCCCTTCCCGTAGACTCCCGGGACTCCGGTGTCAGTGATGATTCCGTGCGATAGCAGCGCGGCCAGATATTCGCGGCGCGCGGCCGCAATTTCGGTTGAACGATCCGCGATCGTATCAATCATCCTTGGTTACCAGGAGCATCGCAGCGTTCGCGCCGTAGATGCGATCGTTATTGATCATGAGGGCAGCCCCATACGCGTCACGCAGGAGCCGGCCAAGCGAGGACTTGGAGTCGTTGCGGTAACCCGACATCCCGCAGATCAACATGGCCTGACCCACGATGTCGACGACCGAGGTGGAGCAGTTGAGCTTGAGGTTGTTCATGCGAATCGCAAAGTTCATCGCCGACAGCGCGTCAGAATCATGCATGATCGTTTCGAAGTCACGCACAGAGTCGTTCACGACGGCGCGCATTCCCTGCAGCTTGCTCACGACCTCGGCCAGTCTGACGCTCGCAGCGGGCGTCTTGCCCGGGCTCTTGCGTGCTTCGGCACGGATGTAGGCGCGGGCGCGACCAACTGCCGCCGTCGCGATTCCAACCCATAGGGAGGCCCAGACGATGTGCGAAACGGGAAGCATTGTCTGGCTCGAGATTTCGGCGTACGGCACTGGGAGGATGTGGTCCTCCGGCGCGATGGCGCTGAGTGTGAACCCGGGACTGCAAGTTCCGCGAAAGCCGAGCGTGTCCCAGCCACTTGTGCGCGTAAGTGTGAATTCATCCCGTTTGAGCAACGCCAGCACCTGGTCACTCGGCGGCGCATCTGGCGAGCGCCGGGCGGTTGCGAGAATCGCGTCGGCGTGCTCGCCGTACGATATGACGGGGGCCTGTTTGCGAAGGGCAAACGACCCGTTGTCGCGTTCGATCGCGCACACGGACGAGCGGACATCGCCCCCGACACCGATCTCGGAGGTTGCAGATGCGATCAGTGCTTGAGTGTCAGCAAGTTCCGCCAGATACGCCGCAAAGAACTGGGAATTGCGTGCGTGGCGGACAATGCATGCGACCTGGATCTGGTGCATCGCGAAGATCATCCCGGTCGCCGAGCAGTACTGGCCGAGTGTCGTACAGATCGCGGAAAGATCGGCGATGGAACAACCGCCACCGCCGTATTCGGGCGGGATGAAGATTCCCAGCATTCGTTCTGCGCGCAATGCGTCGACTGCTTCTGACGGGAACCGCGCGTCCCGGTCGACCGCATCGGCGAACGGAGCTGCAATCTCTAGACCGATCTGCTGCGCTCTTTCGAGCGCGTTGAACGAGCGACTCATCACAGTGATTGGCATCGCGATCCTCAGTTGGTGCTGGCCGGCAGGCCGCCGGTCAGTTCTGCAATTGATTCACGGATATTCCCGATCGTCTCGAACGTCCGGCGACGCAGCATTCGCTCGGGAAACTCAACCTGGAACGCGTCTTCAAGTCCCAGCATCAGATTCACGGTTGCGTGTGAAGTCAGGCCGAAGGCGTAGAGGTCAGCATCTTCGGAGATGCTGGATACGTCCCGGTTTAGGCGTGCATACTGACGGAGTGTATCTCTAATCTTTTCGACCATGGCTCAATTGCTGGCTTGCTGAGGGACGAATGGGGTAACGGCGTTCCGGCCGGCCCGCTGGGCTCGGAGCGCACGCGGTTGGCGGCACGGCCTTCGATTCGTCCGCCTCCGCCGTGAAAATGGGGAGACGGGAAGGAAAGTCCGATGCGGCAAAGCGGCGTGCCTCTGCGCTGGAGTATCGGCACGTTATCGGACCAAACAAGGGTAAACATCAGGCCGGGCTAGTATCGGCCGACAGCCCCTGATCCTGGTCGCCCGGTCAGGACACCATCGTGGGCGAACTGCCGTAGGGAAGCGCTGCTGCGGGGCCGTTTACGAATACGCTTGTTCGGGCCACAGGTTCCCCGTCAAGCTCCACCCTCATCGTGTACTGACCCGAGGAATCCAGGGGCAGGTCCACCACCGCGATTATCGGAAGGTCCATTTCAAGGGCCGGCACAGGACCGGCTTCGACGGCAAGCTCACCGCTCGATGTCCACAGTTCCGTGTCATGCGGGTTGAGCCAGTGAAAGGTGAGGCGATGGGTGCCTGTATCCGCTGCGCCTCCCTTCACGCGCACAACGAAATGCGCGCGAGGGTGCATGGATGGAAATCCACTGACGTGTAATGCGTCAAAGATTCCGAGGACATTCAGCTTGCCTTCCTGCGAAAGGTTGGCAGCATCGGCGAATACCGCGAAGGATATGTGCACAATCGAAAGATACTAGATTTGGAGATGCCAGACCGATCTAAGTCGTTCGGTACCACTGATGTACTCCTTCTCCTCATGGCCACCATCTGGGGAGTGAATTACAGCGTCGTGAAGTACGCAGGACGCGCTTTCGGTGAATTGACGTTTACCTGGATGCGCGTTCTCATCGCGATGGTCATGCTGCTGACAGCGGTACTGTTGCAACGCAAGAAATTGCCGAGCCGGTCCGACGTACTGCGTCTGCTGGGCCTGGGCGCCCTCGGTAACGGTCTTTATCAGCTGCTGTTCGTCTTCGGCGTCGCGCGGACGCGTGTCGGGAGTGCCGCGCTGATCCTTGCTGCGGCGCCGGCATTCATCGCCTTGCTTGGCGTTTCGCGTGGGACCGAGCGCGTCAGCTCGCGCGGCTGGTCCGGGATCATTCTCTCGATCGCCGGTGTTGGCGTCGTGATGCTCGGCAGCGCCTCCGGTAGTGTTGTACGGAACGCCTCGATGTTCGGCGTCATACTCGTATTCTGCGGTGTGCTTTGCTGGAGCATATACACGGTCGGCCTCCAGTCGCTCACGCACCGCGTGGATGCCGTACAGCTGAGTGCGTTCACGATGGCGGGCGGGATGATTCCGCTCGCATTCGCAACTCCTCATGCGCTGTCGCGGATTGCATCGGCGCACGTGTCGCAGATTGCATGGTGGTGCGTGTTTTACAGCAGTGTGATCTCGATCGGGATCGCCTACCTCTTCTGGTACCGTGGCATCCGCGTGCTCGGGCCGACAAGAACTGCGGTGTACGGCAATCTGCAACCAATCGTCGCGATCCTGACGGGCTGGGTTGCGCTCGGCGAAGTGCCAACTATCTGGCAGCTCGTCGGCACGGTTGCAATCGTCGGCGGTCTCTTTCTCACACGCGCATAATCTCCCTTCCTTAAATTTCCACGATGCAACATCTGGTTCTTTTCGATATCGACGGCACGATCCTGCATTCGGGCGGAGCCGGTCGCGACGCCATGGAGCATGCGTTGGCGACTGTTTTCGGCACGGCGGGCGATCCGGCGATGCGCTACGACGGCAAGACGGATAAACAGATCGTTCGCGAGTCGATGCGCGCCGCTGGCTTCAGCGATGAAGCGGTCGACGCGCGCATGGACGAAGTGATTGCACTGTACGTGGCATCACTGCCGGCCAGGCTGAGCGATCCAAATCGAGGAGTCCATATGTATCCGGGGGTCGCGGAATTGCTAGATGCTGTTAGGAAGCGATCTGATTCGGCGCTCGGACTGCTCACGGGGAATGTGGAGGCTGGCGCCCGATTGAAGCTGGGAGCGGCCGGCCTCGATTTTGGGCAGTTTCGGGTCAACGCGTTCGGATCTGATCATGAAGTCCGCGGGGAGCTTCCTGCAATCGCGCACCGGCGCATGGTCGATGTCTTCGGCGTTGTTCTGCATGGCCGCGATGTGGTTGTTATCGGCGACACGCCGGCGGACATCGCATGCGGTAGATCTCTTGGCGCCCGTGCCATCGCGGTTGCGACCGGGTGGTATTCGGAGGACGATCTTCGCGCTCACAATCCCCATGCCGTGTTCGCGGACCTGAGCGATACGAACGCGGTTCTCGAGGCAATCACAGGATGAGTGATCCGACCCGCGAGGTAGAGTTGAAAGCCCGTGTCGATGACGTCGGCAGCGCGCGACAACATCTCGAGGCGGCCGGCGCGCTGCTCGTTTTTGAGGGTCGGCTTTCGGATCGTATTTACGATACGGCAGCAGGGACGTTGCAGGCAAAGGACATTGTCCTTCGGCTCCGCACATATCGCGATGATGCGGGGGCAAGTGCGCATCTTGACTGGAAGGGACCGACGCTGCGCGAGGGCGGTTTCAAGGTGCGCACGGAGCTCACGACCGGAGTTACCGAACCGGCTGCGCTAGCGGGAATTCTCGAGGCGCTCGGCTACCAGGTCATTCGATCGATCGATCGCCAGATTGCGCAGTATGAGCTAACCGGGACGGACGCCGGTGGGACCGCAGTGGTCCGCTTTGAACGTTATCCGCGGATGGATGACCTCGTGGAAATCGAGGGATCGCCCGAGAGCATCGGTCGCGCTATCGAGGTGGTCGCGATACCGCGCGATCGATTCTCGGCAGATCGTCTGACCGATTTTGTGGCCGCGTATGAAACGCGAACCGGTCAGCGTGCGGCGGTATGTGAGGCAGAACTGGGAACACGCTGGGTGCCGGGCTAGAGGGCCGCACAGGGGCGATCGACTGCCCCTGCGCGGCTTTATGCGGCCGTCCAGGCGCTACGCAGCGTGCGGTTGTGCGTGAATGCCAGGGGCGGTTGCGGTAATGTTCCGGCGCATCTGCATGATCACGATCCCGGCGATAACGAACAGTACCGCGAGAACCTGTGCAGTGGTGAAGGCTCCGAAGAAACGATCGTCCTTGGCACGGAAGATCTCCATCACGAAACGCTCGACGCCGGCGAGCACACAGTAAAGTCCAAACAGCCATCCCTCGGCGTGCTTGTGATCCCGCAGGCGCCAGAGGATCAGGAACATGATGAATGCCAGTATGACCTCGTAGAGTTGCGTCGGGTGCACCGACACAACCTCCAGCGGATTCATGCCGGCCGGAAAGTGCATGTGAAACATATTCGTCATGTTCTGCACCGTCGTCGGCGGGGCGCCGTTTGGAAACGCAACGGCCCAGGGTCCATTCCACGGCCTGCCGTAATCATCACCAACCGCCCAGCAGCCGGTGCGGCCGACGGCGTACGCCGCGGCGACACAGATTCCGCCGACATCGGCGATTCGATAGAGACTCACGTGCTTCCGCCACGCTACGAACAGCACTGCTACGATTCCGCCAATCAGGCCACCCCAGAAAACGAGACCTGCCCGACTGAAGAGGGCGCTTACATCGCCCATCAGGATTGCGTAGTAGATCTTGCCGCCGAGTATTCCGCCGATGACGGCTGCGAAGATGAGATCGGAGATCGGTGCCGGATCGTGGCCGCGACGCCAGAGCTCGTGCTGGGCAATGATCTGCGCGATGATGAACGCCGCCAGCATCGCTATGCCGAAGCCGGTGAACTCGAATCGGCCGAGGTTGTATGTAAACGCGTTCTGAGAGATCGAGGCGAAGATGTGGGTCATGCCTGGCCGGGAAGTGGTGCCGCGGCGTGCGCGGCCTGTTCGAGCGGTGCTCGCTCACCCTGATAATAGCGGAAGAGCCCAGCCCGGGCGATCATGGCCGCATTGTCGGTCGCGAGTCGCGGGCTCGGGGCGTAAACCTGGACGTCATCCTTCATTCGGTCGCGGATCGCCCCGGAGAGCGCGCGGTTGCAGGCTACGCCTCCGCCGAGAACGACGTGATCGCGCTCGTACAATCTCGCGGCGCGGGCGGTCTTTTCCACGAGCGTTTCGACGAGAGCGTCCTGGAATCCGCGCGCTATGTCAGCGCGGTCGCGCTCGATGTCGTCGGAAGCACGAACGGCGTTGAGGACCGCGGTCTTGAGTCCGCTGAACGACACGTCGAAATAGGACGGGTCGCCGATCGGTGTGTTTCGGTGCAACATCGGTCGGCTGAAGCGATAGCGAGACGGGTCACCGTCGCGCGCGAGCGCCTCGACATGCCGTCCGCCAGGATACGGAAGCCCGAGCAACTTGGCGACCTTGTCATAGGCCTCGCCGGCAGCGTCGTCGCGAGTTGAGCCCAGAAGCTTGTAGGAGCCCCACTCGGGCACGTCCAGCAGCAGTGTGTGGCCGCCAGACACGAGCAGAGCGGTGAAAGGCGGTTGCGCGTCGGGCTCATCGAGCGACGTCGCGAAGAGATGCCCTTCCATGTGGTGCACTGCGACCAGCGGAATTCCGAGTGCAAGCGATAATCCCTTCGCATAATTCAGCCCGACCATGAGCGCACCGACAAGGCCCGGTTCTGTCGTCACAGCGACTGTGCTCAGCTGTTCGAACGTGGAATCGGCCTGAGTCAGTGCTTCTCGCACAACTGGAACGATTGCGGTGAGATGCGCGCGTGAGGCAATCTCAGGAACTACCCCACCAAAGACGCGGTGGATATCCTGCGACAGGATGACGAGAGAACGAAGTACGGGTTCGCCGGTGACGTCATCGATGACTGCCGCTGACGTTTCATCACACGACGTCTCGATACCGAGAATGCGGGTCACGGCGCGCTTATACCGGCGTCACTCAGCCAGCAGTCGTTCGATGAGCCGACGGTTTCCTTCGGAGTCCCAATCTGTCGCTTCAGCCACCTTCTTGCGGATGATCCCGTCCTTGCCAACGATTACGGTTTCCGGATAGCCGGTAACCTGGTATGCATGCTCGATCAAACCTGCCGGATCGTGCAGCACCTCGAACGTCATCCCCATGTCGTGAGCGAATGCACGTATTGCCGGCTCGGTGCCCGGATCATCGATGCTCACGGCAACGACGCGCAGTCCCTTCGGTCCGTACGTCCGGTACAGGCGTTCGATACTCGGCATTTCAACGCGACACGGTTGGCACCAAGTTGCCCAGACGTTGATGAGTACAACCTGACCCTTGTAGTCGGCGAGCGACTTCTGCTTCGGAGGCGTATCGAGGGTGACCGCGTGGAAGTCAGGGGCTCGCGTTCCGGTGCCAAGAGGATGCAGCTCTGTTCCAAGCGCGCGCGTTACCGCGAATCCGATTCCTGCGATCGTGGCGAGGACAATCGCGACCACTCCAAGTTGCTGGCGCCCGGTCATGCGACCTCACCGGCTGCCATCTTCAACTCGCCGATCTCGGCGGACTGTTTTGCTGCTGAAAAGACTGCATGACCCGCGACGAAGGCGTCCGCGCCGGCGCGCCGGCATTGCAGGATCGTGCTGCGCGAGATTCCGCCGTCGACTTCGAGATCTGCGGCGCAATGTGACTCGTCGAGCAGCTTTCGCGCTCTGCGGATCTTGTCGACCGACGCGGGAATGAAACTCTGGCCGCCGAACCCCGGGTTTACCGTCATGATCAGCAGAAGATCGATGTCATCCGTCACCTCGCGAACTACATCGAGCGGCGTCGCTGGATTTAGGGCGACGCCGGCTCGGCAGCCCAGTGATCGAATTTGAGCGAGATTCCGCTGAAGATGCACCGTGGCCTCTGCGTGAATCGTCAGACCTGTTGCGCCGGCATTCGCGAAGTCATCGAGATACGACTCGGGATGCGAGACCATGAGATGGACGTCGATCGGCAACGTGGTGCAGCGACGGACCGCGTCGATCACCTTCGCGCCGAACGTCAGATTCGGAACGAACTGACCGTCCATGACGTCCACATGAATCCAGTCGGCCCCTCCCAGCTCGCACATCGCCATCTCGTCGCGGAGACAGGCGAAATCCGCGCTCAGAATCGAGGGGACGATACGGATTGGTTTTACGGGCATGACCTACTCGGGATGAAGCGTGTCCGGCCGCGGGAGGGTGTCCGGCTGTTCAACAGAGTCCATTCCCGGGCCAACGCCGAAAAGCGGCTTACGTTGGCGTAGTCGCATTGTATCGGAGGTACTGTCCGTAGGAAAGTACGAGACTGTCAGCGTCACCGTACCGCGCACGCGGATGAGAGAGTCGGGGAGGGGGGACTGGCGCAGGACGGTGTTGGGCGGCTGGAACGAGCTCGTGTCGCGAGTGACTGCGGCCCGAAGCCGGAGTCCATTGAGCACCCCGCGCGCGTCGGGTAGCGCCATCCCGACGAGATCGGGAGTAAGGATCGGCACGGTATCGACTGCCGGAGCTTCGGTGATCTGCGCCGTGACCTGTGGTGGCTCGAACGGCGGCGCGACTTGGGGCGTCGTGCCGGTATCGATCGGACGAAGAGCTGTCGCGGTATCCGGGGTCTGTGTCTGCGGCGCCGATGGGACGATCCTCGCCGGAAGGACGAAGACGAAGATCACGACGTAGGCGAGCGCGAAGCCGCCGATGCCGATCACAATGTAAGGAAACGCACGCCGCAGGAGCGCGCGAAAATTCACCTATTCCGATCTCCGAAGTCTTGCGGCGAATGCGCCGTCGGTTCCATGCTTGTGCGGTAGCACTCGTAATCTACCGGCATCGAGAGTAGAAGCAGGAACGGCGCCATCGGGCGGGGGCTCGAGCGTAAACTGGGGGTGTTCATCCAGAAACGTCTCGACCTGGACATCGTTTTCCTCGGGCTCGAGCGAGCAGGTGCTATAGATAAGCAATCCTCCCGGTCTCACCGCCTCTGCCGCCGCTCGAAGGATGGAACGCTGAATTGCCGGCATGACGGCCAGATCCGAGGCCTTGAGCCTCCAGCGGGCATCCGGATGGCGGCGGAAGGTCCCGGTTCCCGTACAGGGAACATCGACAAGCACAGCATCCAGATCGTGGAGCGCGGGATGCCGCGCGTCGTTCACGAGTGGTATCACATTGGTCGACTTGAGTCTGCGAGCAGTTGCGGTAATTCGCTGCATGCGCGCCGCTGAACGATCAGCGGCGAAGACTACCGATGCGTCGCGTGATAGCTCGAATGACTTCCCGCCTGGCGCCGCGCAGAAATCGGCGACTCTCGATCCCGAGGGAATGCCGGCGTATTGAATTACCAGCGTCGCGGCCGCGTCCTGAACGAAGAACAGTCCATCTGTAAACGCCTCGAGCTCGGTCAGCGCGACGCCATGGCCAAGCTCGATGGAATCGCTCACGAGTGGAGCGCCGTGGGTGGCTACGCCGGCGTCCGCGAGGTCATCGGCAAGCTCGGTTCTCGTGACTCCGTATGGGCGGAGAACGACCGGCGCTTCAGTATTGTTCGCCGCGAGCAGTGCTGCCGTGTCCTCCGCGCCCCAACGAGCAACCCAGCGGGCGACCAGCCAGCGCGGATGTGAGTAGCTAAGGGCAAGAGCGTCGATCGGGTCAGGCGGAGTCGCGACCGCCAGACTCGCGTGCTCGCGGTCGGTCCTTCGAAGCACGGCATTCGCCAGCTTGCTTGCGCCGATTCCGTGACGGGTCTTTGTGAGTTCGACGGTCTGCGCAATTGCGGCGTATGCGGGAACCGAGCCCATGCACAGAAGCTGGTATGCCCCGAGCCGCAGGAGGTCGATCAGGTCTGGGTCCAGCCGAACCAAGCCGCCGCGGACTCTGTCGGAGAGCACGGCGTCCAGGAACGCACGACGACGCATCATCCCGTAAAGCAGTTCCTGCGTCCAGCGCCGGTCGCGCGAATCAAGCTGCGTCGTGTGTCGCTCGAAGGAGGGATCGAGCAGTTGCCCCGCACGGACGTCGGCGCAGACTTCTGCGGCGATGATTCGCGTGGCGGTGATCGCCGAGCTGCGGGCCGCGCCCGTGGAGGTGGAGTCGCTCACCTGGGAATTCACGCGGTCGGCGTCCGGCTCAGCCATATGGTTGGTGCCGTGGCCGGCAAAAGCCGGCCCGTCCCCATGCTGAGGCGGGGCAGGATCTTGGCTTCTTTACTGCTCAAAGGCGCATCATAAAGGGCGCTGCCAAAAACGGACGCGCGGATCGTGCCGGCGCCGTTCATGTCAACTTCCCCCATGAAGCGCGCTAGCTTGCGAGTCACTAGGTGCAGGGGTTGCGAATGTCAAAGTATCGCGAGCGCGCATAATAGTCCGATTCCCGTCGATAACTACCATCTGCGCATCGCGTCCTAAATCTGTGAGAAGTGAAGCGAGTGTCGTGCCGGGGCGAATATACACAGAACAATCGTTTGTGCTGAGAAAAGTCCCAAATCGTCCGTCTTCTGTGGTGTAGGTTCGGCGAGCCTTGAAATTGGCCCCTCCGCACGGGCGTACAAGGGGTGACGTCGTGTCCCCAGCGCGGGCTCAGGGCCCAGCGATCCGGCGAACCGCTTTCGGAACTCAGCCATTTCCGGTCTGCGAGTTCCCTTTTTTCGGATCTCGGTATGCTCGTCCGCACTGCCCTGGACTCATCGTTCTGCGGTTTGTGTACAACACCCGTTGGCTGGGTGCGACACATTCTTTACTCGCCGGGCCCTGGCGAAAACGCCGAACCCGGGCTAGCCGAGCAGATCGCCAAGCGCTATGCCGCGCCCCCGGTGCCATTCGGCAGACTGCATTCGGCGTTTCCCGGAAGGCTGAACATCACAAATACGCACCGCTCCAGCACCACAGGCAACGACCATTCCTCCGGGATCCACGGCCAGAACTTCGCCGGGCCGGCCGGTGACGTCGAAGGCCCGCCTCGCGCCGAACAGTTTCACGTCGGTGCCCCGGTGGGTGGTCCAGCTCCCCGGGCTGGGGTCGTATGCCTGAACCGAATTGGCGACCTCCCTCGCGTCCAGGGACCAATCGATGCGCGTGGTTTCGCGATCGACCTTTCGCGCGTAACTGGCGAGCGAGTCATCCTGCGGGTGCTCCGTCGCTCGTCCGATTTCGAGCAGTGTGAGTGCCTCGATCAGAGCTAGCGCTCCCATCTCAGAGAGCCGCCCCTGCAACTCTCCGTATGTCTCGTCGTCGGCGATCGGTGTACGCGACTGAAGTACGATCGGGCCCGCGTCGAGCGCCGGAACCATGCGCATGATCGTCACTCCCGTCTCGGTCAGTCCCTCGCGAATCGCAGCCTGGATCGGTGCCGCGCCCCGAAGAGCGGGAAGGAGAGACGCGTGGATGTTCAGTGTACCGAGCCGCGGAAGGTCGATGATCTGTCGCGGAAGGATGTGTCCGTACGCGACGACGACCGATAGGTCTGGTGCTACGACTTCGAGAAGCTCGTAGAAATCCGGTTCGCGCGGTGACGATGGCTGGAATACCGGAAGCGATTCTTCCAGAGCGATCCGCTTTATAGGCGGCGCTGTCAGAATGCGATCCCTGCCGACCGGCTTATCGGGCCGAGTGACTACGGAACAGACTTCGAATCCTTCGCCAACCAGGGCGCGGAGAGCTGGCGCGGCGAATTCGGGGGTCCCCCAGAACATGACGCGCATCGGCGGCTAGAGCTCGGGATCGACAGGAGGCGCCGAGCCGCCAGCCGCCGCAGCGCGAGACCTGGACCGGCGGGAGTGCGACTTGCCGGGTTCGAGCCTTCGGATGAACCCGGGATAGTTCGCGGCTTCTTTTTCCCACTTTCGCGCCGTGAATTTCCGCTTGATGAGGCTCATGTAATCGATGAACAGCTTTCCATCGAGGTGATCCAATTCGTGCTGCACGCAACGCGCAGCGAGGTCGGTGAGCTCGACCTCGAACTGATTGCCATCGAGGTCCGTCGCGCGGGCTACAATGCGAGTTGCGCGATCCACGTCGCCGAAGATTTCGGGAATCGAGAGACAACCCTCTTCGGCCCGCTCGCTGCCTTCACGCTCGATGATTTCAGGGTTGATCATGGCGAGCGGATCTTCGTCCACATCCATGACGAACACGCGCTCCGAGCGGCCAACCTGGGGTGCGGCGAGGCCGATCCCTTCGGCCGCGTACATGGTCTCAAACATGTCTGCCACGAGCGCACGGGTCTCATCCGTGATAGCTGGTAGAGACTCCGTGCGCTCTCGCAGGATGGGGTCGCCGAGGACCCGTATGTCGAGTACGGCCACCGCTGCCTACTCCTCTGCGGTCGTGGAGTTCTTGCGCATGATCTTGGCTATGCGACCACGCTCGATGATGAGTCGCGTATCGCCCGACTTGATGGTCACGTGATCTTCGAGTGACACGACCGGATTGCCATCCTTGGTCTGCTGTGCGATGTAGGTGACCTCCCCAACGACTCCCCCGGAAGTGACGATCTCATCGCCGCGGCGGAGGCTCCGGAGCATGGTGTCGTGCGCCTTCTTCTGCTTCTGCTGAGGGCGAAGGAGGACAAAGTAGAAGATGGCGCCAATGGCGCCATACATCACGATCGTGCTGATAAGCGGATTGTTCATCGTGTGATTTCAGACGTTGCGAAATAGCGCGCGAGCCAGTCGGCGCTCCACCGATCGAACGTTCCGCTTGCGATATGATCTCGGGCGGTACGCATGAGTCGAATCAGGAAATGTACATTATGCAGGGACAGGAGGCGGAGCCCCAGAATCTCCTCGCTGACGAAGAGATGACGGAGGTAAGCGCGACTGAATCTCGTGCAGGTGGGGCAGTCGCAATCGGCGTCGAGGGGTCCGGGATCGGCACGCAGCTCGGCGCGCTTCACGTTGAGCCGACCATCGTGGGTAAAGACAGCCCCGGTTCGTCCCATCCTCGTCGGAGCGACGCAATCGAACAAGTCGACGCCCCGCCGGACCCCCTCTATCAGATCCTCGGGAAATCCGACGCCCATCAGGTAGCGGGGGCGATTTCGAGGCAGGGAATCGTCAGTCGTTTCCAGCATGGAATACATGTCCGGCTTGGACTCGCCAACCGACAGGCCTCCAATGCCGAAACCGGACCAGTCGGCCAGATCCGTAATTCGCGCAACCGAGTCGCGGCGAAGTTGCGAATGAATTCCACCCTGAACGATAGGGAACAGCGTTTGCGCGAATGGTGCAGTCGCGGCCGATTCGTTGAACGCCGTGAGGCACCGTCCGAGCCAACGCGCGCTCCGCTCCATCGCGTCGCGCGCCACCGGCTCGGATGACTGGCCGGGAATCACGTGATCGAACTGCATCATCACGTCGGCGCCCAGGTTTCGCTCGATGCCGATTACGGATTCCGGCGTAAAGAATTTCGCATCGCCGTTGATGTGGCTGCGGAACTCCACCCCCTCTTCGGAAATCGTCCGAAGGGTCTCGAGTGAGAATACCTGAAATCCGCCCGAATCCGTGAGCATCGGGCCACCCCATCCCATGAAATGGTGCAGCCCGCCCATTCTGCGAATGAGTTCGTCGCCTGGCCTAAGGTGAAGATGGTACGCATTGGAAAGCACCATTGACGCGCCTGCGCGATGCAGGTCGTCGGGATCGAGCGCCTTGACGGTCGCGAGCGTTCCGACAGGCATGAACGCGGGCGTGGCGACCCCGCCGTGCGGTGTTGTGAATACCCCGCTGCGCGCGGAGCCCTGGGTATGCAGGATGTGGAAATCGAACGGCATCGAATCAGATTATCAGCATTGCGTCGCCGTATGAGAAGAAACGGTAGTGTTCTTCAACAGCGGTTCTGTACGCGTGCATTGTCAGGTCGTATCCCGCGAATGCGGCCACGAGCATGATGAGCGTGGAGTGCGGCAGGTGGAAGTTGGTCAGCAGATGGTCGACCGCGCGGAATGTATACGGTGGTCGAATGAAAATTCGTGTCTCGTTGCTTCCTGCAGTCACGACCCCGTGCTCACTGGCCGCACTCTCGAGCGTACGTACTGAGGTCGTGCCAACGGCCCATGTCGACGCGCCGCGCTCGCGTGCCTCGTTCAACTGCCGCACTGTGGCTGCCGGGATGTCGTACCACTCTTCGTGCATCAAATGCTCCGACGGATCTTCGACTTCGAGGGGTTTGAACGTCCCGGCCCCAACATGCAGTACGACGTCGGCAATGCCCACTCCATTCGTCGTCAATCGCTCCAGAATCTCGGGGGTGAAATGAAGACCTGCCGTCGGCGCGGCGGCGGAGCCGGTCTCCGTGGCGTAAACCGTCTGATACCGGTCTGCGTCGGGCGGTTCATCCGCGCGCGTGATGTATGGCGGAAGTGGGACGTGCCCATATCGGTCGATCGCGACGGAATCGTCGAGCGGCGTCACCAGTTGGACGACGCGAGTACGACGTTCCGTCGCCTCGAGGATACGAACGTCGAGCTCTTCACCGACATGGATGGTGCGACCTGGCTTCATCTTTCCGCCCGGTCGAACCATCGCCTCGTAGCGCGATTCCCCGAGCGATTTCAGCAGCAGGATTTCAGCTGGTGCCCCGGAATGACGCGTGCCA
This sequence comes from Gemmatimonadaceae bacterium, assembly GCA_036554185.1. GTDB lineage: Bacteria > Gemmatimonadota > Gemmatimonadetes > Gemmatimonadales > Gemmatimonadaceae > Fen-1247. Next base: position 73,211 of record DATBNQ010000138.1, read on the forward strand.
AGCAATCGGGCGCGCATCACGCGGGTGGTGTTGCGCACGAGCACATCGCCGGACGGGATGTAGTCGACGATGTCAGCGAAGTGGCGGTGCGCGATTGACTGCGACGCGCGATCGACCACCATCAGCCGGCTCTCGCCGCGCACTGTTGGTGGTGATTGTGCGATCAGCTCCGGTGGAAGCTTGAAGTCGTAGTCCGAGGTTCGGGTTCCGTGCATGTGGCGGCTGTGAGTTCATTGACAAGGACTACTCCGGTGGCAGAACCGCGACTCGGAAACTCCGGAGGATTCCTCGGAGCTGCTTTGCGTACGTGGCCGGTGTTTACGTGGCCGGTATCAGAGCAAACTGGTTTGCTGGGCTTGCGCTGGCGGCGTGTACCCAAAGTGCCGGTACGCCTGCGGTGTCGCCACGCGCCCGCGCGGAGTGCGCTGGAGAAATCCATTCTGCACGAGAAACGGTTCGTAGACTTCCTCGATTGTGCCAGCGTCCTCGCCGACAGCGGCTCCAATGGTCGTGATGCCTACCGGACCGCCGTCGAACTTTTCGATGATTGCCCTCAGGATGCGCGAGTCCATGTCGTCAAGGCCGAACTGATCGACGTCGAGCATCTGCAGCGCTTCATCGGCAACGGGTAACGTGATGATTCCGTCAGCCCGGACCTGCGCGTAGTCACGCACTCTCCGCAACAGCCGGTTCGCGACGCGCGGCGTTCCGCGCGAGCGACGCGCAATCTCGTGCAGTCCCTTGTCGTCGATCTCGGTCTTCAACACTTCGGCGGTGCGCCGGACGATGAGCTCGAGCGCATCGACAGGGTAGTAGTTGAGACGCTGCTCGATGCCGAAGCGCGCGCGAAGGGGCGCCGTCAGCATGCCGAGCCGCGTGGTTGCGCCAATCAGAGTGAAGCGCTCGATCGGCATGGTGATCGTCTGCGCCTTGGGGCCTTCCGACAGACGAATGTCGATCTTGTAATCTTCCATCGCAGGATACAGAAACTCCTCGATTACCGGGCGGAGCCGGTGAATCTCATCGATGAAAAGAATGTCGCATTCACGCATGTTGGTGAGCGTTCCGACGAGGTCGCCAGGCTTTTCAAGAGCGGGCCCGGACGTCGCGTGAATGTTCACTCCCAACTCGCGCGCGATCAACTCGGCAAGAGTTGTCTTTCCGAGGCCAGGTGGACCGAAGAACAGCGTATGGTCCAGAGGTTCGCGCCGCGCCAGCGCCGCATCGATGTAGATGCGAAGCGATTCCTTGACCTTCGGCTGGCCTATGAATTCGGCGAGCTTCTGCGGTCGGAGCGACAGCTCGACCACCGACTCGTCGGCGAGGACTTCGGGGGTCGTGATTTCGGCGCGGGACATGGATGGGGTGTCCAAAGCTACTCCGGGCATACGCTAAGCATATTCCGAAGATACACCGAAGACAAGAGCTGTCGTGCTTCGGCCACGAGCCGCGGAGTATGGCTCAAACAATCACCGCTGCAATGCCGCGAGTCTTTCGGCTGCCCGACCCAGCGTTTCGAACGTCTTGCAGAAGGCGAAGCGGACCGATGAACGGCCAAGCTCCGGCTCACCATAGAAGCTCGATCCGGGAACTGTGGCTATTCCAATCGTCTCCGCGAGCCAGACCGCAAAGTCACGATCATTTCGCCTCCCGTCGATCGCGCTGAAATCGGCGAGAACGTAGTAGGCGCCATCCGGAGCAGTGCAGGAAAAACCGGTCTCTGCAAGTGCAGACATCATCACGTCGCGGCGCTGTTTGTACGCGAGTTGCAGGTGATTGTAATAGTCCGCGTCGAATGCCATTCCGACAGCTCCGGCGGCCTGCAGCGGTGCCGATGCGCCAACGGTCAGGAAGTCGTGAACCTTGCGAATTGCACCGCTCAATTCCCGTGGCGCGATTGCGTAGCCGAGTCTCCAGCCGGTGCAGGAGAACGTCTTCGACAGTCCGGAAATGGTGACGGTGCGTTCGCGCATGCCAGGCCACGTCGCAATCGGATGGTGATGGCCGGCGTAGACCAGATGCTCGTAAATCTCGTCGGTGAATACGAGAAAATTGTGCCGCTGCGCGAGCTCCGCGATCGCGGAAACCTCCGCGCGTGTGAACACCTTGCCAGTGGGATTGTGCGGCGTGTTGAGAATCAGCGCTCGGGTTCGTGGCGTGATTGAAGCCGCGAGGCGCTCGATGTCGAGATCCCAGTCGGGTGCGAGCAGGGGAACGAATACCGGCTTCGCACCCGCCAGTACGGCGTCGGGGCCGTAGTTCTCGTAGAACGGCTCGAGAATGATCACCTCATCGCCGGGATCCACCAATGCCATGAACGTTGCGGCCATCGCTTCCGTCGCGCCGCAAGTAACCGTGATCTCGGTGTCCGGATCGACTGTCATCCCGTACCAGCGACGATACTTCTCCGCGATCGCGATTCGCAGCGCCGGAGATCCCCAGGTAATCGCGTACTGATTGACGTCGCCGAGTATCGCGGCGCACGCGGCGTCCTTCATCGGGGCAGGCATTGGGAAATCCGGGAATCCCTGGGCCAGATTCACCGCTCCCGTGCGATGAGCGACTCGCGTCATCTCGCGGATCACCGACTCGTTGAACGTACTGGTTCGCTGCGCTGTCTTGGTCATGATCAGTGGAGGCGGGACGCGGATGTCTTGCTGCTCGGGGAGTCGTTACTGAATTGCTATCGTGCCGCGATTCGTGCGAGTGCGTGCCGGATGACTTCGGTTGCCGCAAGTTGCCCGGTCGCAGCGTCCAGAGTCGCGCGTACTGCCCGCTCCGCATCCGGAAGGGAATACCCGAGCGAAATGAGGGCGCGGATCGCGTCCTCCGCGGCTGCGCCGGGAGACGGCACGCCCAGGGAAGCGCCGGATACATCGACTTCAAGCATCTTCGTTGCGAGATCGAGGATCATCTGCTCAGCCTTCTTCTTCCCTACGCGCGGTACGGTCTGCAACGTGACAGTGTCCTTCTCCACGATGGCGCGAACAAGTCGTGATGTTGTGAGAGTGGACAGCAGACTCAAAGCGAGTGCCGGCCCGACTCCGTTGGCGGTTCGGACCAGGTCGAACACGCGACGCTCGAGCTGCGACACAAATCCGAATAGCAGCCAACCGTCTTCCTTGACGATGAGCGAGGTGAAGAGAGTTACTGATTCTCCAACTCGTGGAAGCGTTTCGTACACAGACAGCGGAATCTGCAGCGTGTATCCGGTGCCGCCCGGCGTCAGGATTTCAACCCGGTCGAGATCTTTCGCCTCCAGTGTTCCGGCGATGCGCGATATCATGGCGTCTCCATCGCGAGAGCCTGCATGCTAGACTCGCACGCTGGCGATCGTGCGCCCTGCAATCGAGGGAGCGCGGGATGACATGACACAGGTGAGAGCAGCGGCGACACCATCGGCTGCGTCCGCTGGTGTCGGTGCAGTCTTGAGGCGCAGCAGACGTGTGAGCATGAATTGAACCTGTGTCTTGGTGGCCGCGCCATTCCCGACGATCGTTTTCTTGACTTCGGCTGGCGGGTATTCGACGATCGCGATCCCGGCCTGCTGGCCGGCGAGCAGGATCACGCCGCGCGCGTGGCCGAGTACTATGGTCGTGCGTACGTTGCGCGCGTAGAACACATCCTCGACGGCGAGCATGTCTGGTTTGTGCGTCCGGATCAGCTCTGTCACGCCGTCGTAGATTTCCTGGAGCCGCGTAGCGAGCGGTTCGCGCGCCCTGGTGCGAATCACTCCGCATTCGACGAGCGACGGCGTGCCAAGTCGCTCACCGCGCACCACCCCATAACCGGTAATAGCGGTACCGGGGTCGATGCCTAGCACCAGCACTACGCCGTGGCCATTTCGTCGGCGTCCATCTCGAAGTTGGCGACGACACGCTGAACATCGTCAAGGTCTTCGAGTGATTCGAGCAGCTTGAGCAGCGAGCTCGCCGCGCTTCCCGAAACGTGAACCGTGGTTTTGGGCAGATACGAGACCTCTGCTTCGACGACTGCTACACCGGCTGCCTCGAGCGCCCCCTGCACTTCGTGCAGTGAATTCGGGGCGGTTGTGACGACGTACTGTTCGTCTTCGCGAGCGAAATCCTCCGCTCCGGCATCAAGCGCCTTCTCCATTAAGGCGTCTTCGTCGTACTTGCTGGCGTCGACGTAGATCTGTCCCTTCCGGTCGAACATGAACGACACGGAATTGGCGGCGCCAAGATTCCCCCCGCCATGCGAGAGCTTGTGCCTTACGTCCGCGACGGTGCGTGTTGGATTGTCGGTAACCGTGAAGATCATAAGCGCGACGCCCGCTGGCCCGTACCCCTCGTAGATCACGTCCTGATACTCCACGCCTTCGAGCTCGCCGGTTCCCTTTTTTACCGCTCGCTCGATGTTTTCCTTCGGCATCGAGGCTGCCTTCGCCGTGTCGATCGCCGTTCGGAGACGCGGGTTTCCGGCCGGATCACCGCCGCCGAGCTTGGCGGCCATCGTGATCTCGCGGATCAGCTTGGTAAAATGCGCGCCACGCTTTGCGTCGGTCGCGGCCTTGTAGTGCTTTATTTGCTTCCACTTGCTATGACCGGCCATGGATCCTGCGTCTGTCTAGGGGGTTTGTTCGTAATATAGACGGAGCCGCTCGGCGAGCACTCCAATTTCCTGCAGTGCGCGTGGCGTCAGATGGCCCGCCAGAACGTGCATGAGTTCACGGAGACTGGCGGTGGCTTCGATACCACTTGCAATACTTGCATCCACGGCGCGAAGCAGTGCCATACGTGCTGGTTGAGGCATTGTGAGAGCGGAGAGCCAGTTTCTGGCGCGTTCCGCACGGATTGCGCGTTCAGCCGCTGGAAGTTCCGTCGGAGGGAGGGCGGCGAGCATGAGCCGCGCGGTCATCAGAGCCGCAAGCGCCATCTCGCGATCCCCGCCCAGCGTGGCCGATTGGGCGCATTCGGCCAGCGACGGCACCGAGAAAGTCACTGGCTCCAGGGCATAACGAGGGGCCGCGGAAAGCGGCGCACGTGTTGCGACTGGAGTCGCGGCGGCTGGAAAGGCGGTCACGCGCGGAATCTAGGCACTTGATTAGGGAGGGGCTACATTGAACGCTTGTCCGAACCGCAGGGCGGATACCTTTAGGAAGCCATGGCTTTGAGAGCAAAATCTGTCCTGTGGGTGGACGACGAGAGCGACCTTCTCGAATCGCACCGCATTTTTCTACGTTCGAAGGGATACGACGTGGAATGTGCGACCAACGCCGATGACGCGGTGGAGCTCCTGCGTCGCCGGACCTTCGACCTGCTTCTGCTCGATGAACAGATGCCGGGTACACGGGGGTTGGAGGCGTATCGCGAAGTTCGCGAGATCGCCCCGAATCTGCCCGTGGTGATGGTCACGAAGAGTGAGGAGGATTCCACGCTGCGCGAAGCAATCGGCGCGAACATCCGTGACTACCTGGTAAAGCCCGTAAACCCGCGACAGGTCCTCTCGGTGATAACGCGGATACTTGATGGCCCCAGAATCAGGTCGCAGGCTATCGCTCGCGCGTTCGTCGAGAGGTTTCGTGCACTAGAGCTGGATCGTGCGCGAAATCTTGACTGGCGCGGTTGGATCGAGCGATACGATGAGCTGATGCGATGGGACGTGGATCTTGCTGAAGCCGATGAGCGTGGCTTGTATGACTCGCTTCAGGGCCTGTACAGTGACATGCACCGCGAGTTTGCCGATTACATGGAGACGGCATATCCGGGCTGGCTCGCAAATCTCAGCGGCGAGAGGCCCCCGCTCTCGATCGACATCGTGGGCGAGTTCCTCATGCCCATTCTCGAGCGGGAGCGAGCCGCCGTCTTCATAGTTGTGGACTGCCTGCGGCTGGACCAATGGCGCATCCTGGAGCCGCTTCTCGCGCCTTATTTCGAAGTCGAGACAACGCATTACTACGCTGTGCTTCCGACCGCGACTCCGTACTCGCGCAATTCGCTTTTCAGCGGACTGTTTCCCGGTGAAATCGCGTCGCGCTATCCCGCATGGTGGGGCGCCCAGGACGACGAGTCGCTGAACGCGCACGAACGCGAGCTTCTGGAGGCACACCTCCGCGAGCTGCGCGGGGAAACTCACGTGCGTTATCAGAAGATTTCGACCGCTGCGGGATCGGACGATCTCGAGCGCCACATGGGGACCGCGATTGCGCCGGAAGGTGTGAGCGCATTCGTCTTCAACTTCGTCGATCTTCTGACCCATGGTCGCAGTGAATCACAGATACTTTACGAGGTGGCACGCGACGAGATTGCGCTGCGCCGCCTGACTCGACAGTGGTTTGAACGATCCGCCCTGCTGAGTCTCCTGCGCGAGGCGTCAGCCCGCAAGGTATCGGTGCTCCTCACTACGGATCACGGCTCGATCCATTGCAATACGCCCGCGACAGTGTTCGCCAAGCGCGATGCGAGTGCCAATCTGCGTTACAAGTTCGGTGAGGATCTGCGCGCCGAATCGCCGGAGCAGGCTCTCACGTTTTCGAACGCGGACACGCTCAAGCTCCCAAATCGCGGCCACAACATGAATACGCTTCTCGCTCGGAACGACTGCTTCTTCGTCTATCCGACCAAGTTGCGGGAATATCAGAGCCGATATCGCGGCTCGTTCCTGCATGGTGGCGTATCTCCGGAGGAAGTAATTCTTCCGCTGGCTCTCCTAACCCCCCGACGTTAGTGGCGATTTCGATCGAATCCACGCCGACGCTGGCTCCGCCGCAAAAGGTCGCGGACCTGAGCGTCGGGCTATCCATCTATCGCCGGCTGCTCCCATTTCTGAGGCCGCACGCATGGCGACTCCTGGGCGCCATGCTCACGAACATCGGCGCAGCATTGCTGGATGCGTTCTCCGTCGCGCTGCTGATTCCGTTTCTCAACACGCTGTTCGACAGGCCGGCGCTCGAGCTCAAGGCGGGCTGGGTATCGGGGCTGCTGCACGCCACGATCGGGCAATTGATGGTGAACGGCGACAAGATGACGTCGCTCCGCAATGTGATTCTCGTGGTACTTGCGGTGGTGGTCGCGAAGAACCTGCTGGTGTGGATCAGCGGCCAGTTTGGCGCCGAGCTGCAGGAATTCGTGACTCGGGACCTACGGAATACCGTCTATAAGCACCTGGCCCGGCTTCCGCTGACGTACTTCACGAAGACGAAATCAGGCCAGATCATATCGCGAATCCTGAACGACACCTTCGAGACGCGACTGGTACTGACTCAGATCGTCACGCAGTCGCTCCAGGCCGTTGCTCTCGTCGGCGCAACGATCGCGTTCCTGTTCGACATATCATGGCAATTGACGGTGATTTCGCTTGGCATCGTGCCAATTCTGAGTCTCGTACTGCAACCACTGCTACGCAAACTTCGGCGCGGCAACCGTCGACGTGGGAATCAGCACGGCGAAATGGCGAGCGTGCTGCAGGAAACCGTTTCAGGAATCCGGCTCGTCAAGTCATTTGGCGCCGAGGACTTCGAAGAGCGCCGGTTCACCGACGCCAGCAACACGTATGCGCGTACCACCGTAAAACTCAGCAAGCTTTCCTACCTTGCACCGCCGGTGACCGAGGTTATCGGCATGCTGATCGCGGTCACCGTTCTCTGGGTGGGTGCGCGGCAAGTGTTGATAGACCGATCGCTGACGGGAGCCGATCTCATAACCTTTCTGGTCTTCGTCCTGCGATTGCTGCAACCGCTCAAGCAGCTCACTGCAGTACGTGCTACCGCACAATCGTCACTGGCATCGGCCGAGCGACTTTTCGACATTCTCGATACGCCATCGGAGCAGGAGCGCGATCGGGGCACGGTCCGAGTGAATGCATTCACTCGTGACATTCGGTTCGACCATGTTGGATTTGCGTACGAGCGAACGGGGAATCACCACCAGACCTCCGTCCTCGAGGACATCTCCTTCGTCGCGGCTCGCGGCGACGTGATCGCACTCGTCGGCGCGAGCGGTGCGGGGAAAACGACGCTTGTCGATCTGATTCCGCGATTCTACGAGCCAACGTCGGGCAGCATCTCGCTCGATGGCGTCGATACGCGCGAGTTGACTCTCGAGTCGCTCAGATCACTCATTGGCATCGTAAGCCAGGACACGGTGCTGTTTCACGACACCGTGCGAAACAACCTTGCCTACGGTTCGGCGGATAGATACACCGACGCCGAGGTGGAGGCCGCCGCTCGCGCCGCGAATGCTCACGGGTTCATAAGCGCGATGCCGGATGGCTACGCAACGTTGCTGGGAGAGCGAGGCACGCGGCTTTCGGGTGGCCAGCGGCAGCGAATCGCGATCGCGCGCGCATTGCTGCTCGATCCTCCGATTCTTATCCTGGACGAAGCGACATCCGCACTGGACACCGAGTCCGAGCGACTGGTGCAGGCAGCGATCGACCGATTGCTGGAGGGTCGCACGGTGTTCGTCATTGCGCACAGACTGTCGACCGTGCAGCACGCGACGCAGATCCTGGTGCTCGACAAGGGGACCATCGTTGAGCGTGGCACGCACGACGAACTGCGGGCGCGCAACGGCGTCTACTCGAGATTGTACGACATGCAATTCCGCTCTCCACAGCACGTCGAGGCAGCCCACGAAGTGATGCCGGTTCCTTCGTTCGGCTGACATGAAGTATCTATTTCTGCACTCCGGCCGCGAGTGGTCTGGAACGGCGCGCGCGTTTGCATCGGCCGCTCATGGCCTCGCGCGACGCGGTCACTCGGTGACATTCGCAGCTGAACCGGACAGCACGGTCGAGCGCGTGGTTTCCGAGACCGCGACGTCGCCGGAGCGCCCGCTGCTCGACGTCGAACCGATGACGCTCGGCGGAACCTGGCTCGGTGCGGCGCGACGGCTCGCGCGACTCGCTCGAAGCAAGACGGCCGATGTCGTGCTCGTTCATACCGACCGGGAGCATCTCGCAGCGGCGGTTGCTTATCGGCTCGGCTCGCGTGCACGTGTCGTTCGAAGAATCCGCGCCGGCCGCGGCGACGAGATACGTCGCACGGGGCGCATTGCCGCGCGGATAGCGCCTACGTGCTACATCTTCGCCACTGAGCGCGAAGCCGCCTCCGGAGTCGTGCCCCATGGTGCAGTCGGTGTTGTCGTGGCTCCGATTGGAGTCGCCGAAGTCCCTCCTCAGAATGCGGCAGACCTTCTAGGAGACAATGTCGACGTTGTGTGCATTCACGATGCCTCGTCTCGCAGTCGCGCCGCTGCGGCGATCAGAACGGTCGCGATGCTCGCGCCGCGCCATGCGGGCCTTCGCCTCATTATCATCGGCGAAGGTATCTACGACGATGACCTGAAGATGCAGGCGGCGGCACTCGGCGCGCTGGACCTGGTGGCGTCGCTCGGTGATCGTGCGGACCAGATCCAGGTGATGCGCGGTGCGCGACTCGGCTGGGTTGTCGCGGACTCGGACACCGCGGCATACGGCGTGCTGGATTTCATGTCGCTTGGGATCCCTGTACTCGCCCCCGAGCATACGGTCGCAAAGGACTACGTGCTTCACGATATTACGGGTGTCCTTGTAGCCGGAGACGATGCGTACATGACTGCGGCCGCTGCCGCCGAACTGCTCACCAACGACGCCATGCGGGAGGCGATGGGCGCCGCGGCCCGAGGCCGCGTGCTGCGGGAAGGAACCGAAGCCGCGATGATCGATGGATTCGAACGCGCCGCGGATCTCGCAATGAAAGGTCGCAGGCGATAGCGTGACCGAATCGGCGAATACCGTCCCTGTTTCGGTTGTGATAGCGACGCGGAACGAAGCTGCCAACATTGCTGCGTGCATCGATTCCGTCCGCTGGGCAGATGAGATTGTCGTCGCCGACCACGGCTCCGCCGATGACACACGCGAACAGGCGGAGAGAGCCGGCGCGACTGTGATCCTGCTTCCCGATGCTCCGACAATTGGCGCGCTCAGGAATGCAGCGATCACCCGCGCGCGGAATCACTGGATTCTTGTCGTGGATGCGGACGAGCGTGGCACATCCGATCTCGAACGTGCGGTCCGGGAGGTTGTTTCCCGGCCTGGATCGGCCGCGTACCGTGTACCGCGCCGGAACTTCTTCCTTGGAGGCGAGATACGGCACGGCGGCTGGGAGGCGGATCGCCCGGTCCGGCTGTTTGACTCCGCGCTTCGTTATGACGGAAGCCTCGTCCATGAGCACGTGTTGACGACTGGAGAACCGGCCACGCTCAACGCATCGCTCCTTCACTATCCGTACACTTCGCTCGACATCTACTTCGAAAAATTCGTACGATACAGTCGTTGGTGGGCGGCGGACCAGTCGCGCAAGGGTCGGCGCGCGTCGATCGCCGCGATGATCTTCAAGCCGCCCGCACGATTCATCTCGATGTTCTTTCTCCGGCTCGGCTTTTTGGACGGTGCTCGCGGGGCTGCCCTTGCATCACTCGCCGCGGCGAGCGTTTGCGCCAAGTACGTGCAGCTCTGGGCACTCGAATGCGAGTCCTGATCGTCGGGAGCTCCAACCCGTGGAGAATGGAGGTAGCGACGTCGAATGCGCTGCGCCGGGCAGGTCATGAAACGCTGATTGTAGATGATCGACGGATAAAGCGCGCAATCGGCCGAGGATTGACGCAGCGCCTTGTTCACGCACGCGCGCGACGGTTCAGGCCGGACTTCCTCTTTCTGTCGAAGTGTCTCGCTCTCGATCTCGAGACCGTTCGCAGACTGGTGGAAGATACGCCCAACGCAATGTGGTATCATGATCCCCAGTGGTATCGCGATACTGCGCGCCCGGACATCGGCCATATCGCCGCGGTCGCGCGCATGGCCAACACCTTCTTTGTCACCGGCTTTGATGCTGAGTGGCGGGCGCTCGGCACCAACGCGAAGTTTCTCCCCGCCGCTGGTGACGCGGCGATCAGGCCTGTTGCACCCAGCCCGGAATACGCATGCGATGCGGCGTTTATCGGAACTGGCTACGATTCCACGCGCGCAGCGCTCCTGCTGCAGATCGCGAAGCGTTACGATGTTCGCGTTTATGGGCCTGCGTGGGACCAGTGGCGGGATGAGCTGAAGTGGAACGGGCGGACTGTGGAGGGCGAGGAATTTGCGCGAGTCTGCTCCAGCGCTTCAGTGACGCTCGGGATCAATCCATCTCGCGCGGCAGGTGGTGCGACTTACACTTCGGATCGCACCTGGATGGTGATCCTCGCAGGTGCATTTTACCTTGGACAGGGGACACCCGGAGTAACCCAGTTCCTGAGGGACGGCGAGCATTGCGCCTGGTACCATGATGGCGACGATTGTCTTGAAAAAATGGAGCTGTATTTGAGTGATTCCGTCGCGCGGGAGCGAATACGCGCGCAGGGCGAGCGCTTTGTCCGCGCCAACCACACCTACGACCAACGCATATCAAACCTTCTGTCGGGTGAAGCCTGGACGGTCGAGTCAGTGGTCGGATAGCTTCGGTGCAACATCTACTCGTTACGCAGGAATTCCTTCCCGAGTTGGGCGGTGCAGCGCGCCGCCACGTCGCGCTCGCGCGGCGATACCCGGAGCCGATGTCGGTATCGACCGTCGGCGCGCGGGATTCCGGGCGGCAGGATGCCGCTGAAGATTATGCGATCGAGCGCCAGCCCTTTACGCGCGACAGAGCTGGCTCGCTTGCGAACCGCTTTCGATGGGAGCGCTGGCTCACAAGGCGTTGCCGCGGCCGGATTCATGTGCTGCACGCGGGGGACATAGAAACAGCGGGACGAGTCGTGTGGCGCACGCACAAACGGTTGCGGGTACCATACTTCGTGTATGTGAGTGAAGGCTCGTTGTCCCACGCGCTCGACCGGGCCGAAAAGGCCGCGCTCGGGCGACGCGTAGTGCGACTCGTGATGGGCGACGCCGCCGGGATTGTCGCGACGACCGAGGACGTCGCGACGCTGGCCCGAGAGTTGATGGCCGCGGCCGGAATCTCGCAACCAGCCCCCGTCGCCGCGCTCGGCCTGGGAACTGACCCCACGCTCTTCGGGCCGGGCCGCGACACGGGTATACTTCGCGCAAGGTGGGGAATCCGGCGCGCACCAATCGTATTGACCGTTGCGCGACTTGCACCGCACAAGGGACAGGACGCGGGAATACACGCGCTTGTCCTCCTGCGCGAGGAGTTTCCCGATTTGCGTTATGTTCTCGTGGGTGAGGGAAGTGACGAGGCGCGATTGCGCAATCTTGCAGCGGACTTGAACGTCATGGATCGCGTAGGGTTTGCCGGCGCCATGCGCGACGACGAGCTGCCAGAAGCGTATGCGACATCGACGATCTATCTCGATGCATCACGACCTGCACCCGACTCGACCGGCGATGGTCATGCGATTTCACTGTTCGAGGCCGCGAGTGCCGGACTTCCCATCGTTGTGAGTGACAGTCGCCGCGCCAGGCCAGTCGTGCGCCACGGCGCGAATGGATTGGTGCTGGAACCGGCTGATCCGACCGCCATAGCCGGTGCTATCGCCTCGCTCCTTCGCGATGCCGACTCGAGGAGAGAAATGGGAATACTTGGTCGCGAGAGCGTCGAGGCGGATCTCAACTGGAATCGCGTCGCGCAGGATACCGCGCGTTTCGTAAGGGAGTGCGTCGCAAATGGCTGATGCGCCAAAGCCAACCGCGTCCCACCGGGCTGAATATTATGCCTTGCGCGCAGTCGTCGGCACGCTCCACGCCCTGCCGTGGAAGGTCGCCTGTTCGTTCGGCTCGAAGCTTGGCACGATCGGCTACAAACCGCTGGGCATCCGGCGGCGCGTCGTCGAGCGACAGATCGCCGCCGCATTTCCCGAGTTGTCCGCGCGAGAGGTCGACTCACTCTCTCTGCGTGCATACGCGCACCTCGGCCGATCGTCAATCGAGACCGCGCTCCTGCCGTCCATCGGACAGCAGGGAGTGCTCGACATGGTGGAATCGGTCGAAGGGTTCGAACTTGTTGAAGATGCGATCGCGCGCGGGAAGGGTGCGATACTCGTTACCGGACACCTCGGAAACTGGGAGCTGGCCGGCGCGTACGTGGCGGCGCGCGGCATTCCGATGGACGTCATAGTGAGAACCCAGGCGAACCCTCTGTTCGATGCATACATCAACGAAACGCGCGGTTCCCTCGGCATGACGGTGGTGCGTGACCACCAGGCTGCACGCCGCACACCAGCATCACTCCGCGACGGAAGGGCCGTCGCATTCGTCTCCGATCAGGGCGTGATGGGACTCGCATCCACGTTTGTCACGTTCTTTGGGCGACCCGCCAAGACGCCGCGAGGTGCGGCCGTGTTCGCACTGAAATACGACACTCCTACGCTTTTCGTTACTGCCTTGCGCCAGAAGAGCGGTCGCTATCGTGTGAGTGTGGAACGCGTTCCGATCATCCGAACGGGCGACCGCGACGCAGACATCGACACGATCGTCTCGAGCTACACGACGATCCTTGAACGTTGGGTTCGGACCGCCCCGGAACAATATTTCTGGCACCATCGCCGCTGGCGGCGACAGCCGGAGGGAACGCCGCCAGAGCTGAGAGATCCGAGTCTGTGAGCACCGCCAGTCGGCTTCGCGGAGACACCAGGACCCGCATCGGCATCGCTGTCATCTCCGTGATGGTGATCATGGCAGTCTTCGCGCCCATCGTTGCGCGGTACGATCCAAATGCGATCGATCTGATCAATCTTCTCTCTGCCCCGTCCAGCGCTCACTGGCTGGGTACGGATGTGCAGGGGAGGGACGTCTGGGCGCGGTTGGTCTACGGTTCGCGAGTCTCGCTCGGCGTTGGCATCGTCTCGCAGTCGATCGCCGTAAGCCTTGGTATAACTCTCGGATTGACAGCCGGTTATTATCGCGGCTGGATTGACGAGGTCGTGATGCGACTCGCCGACGTGACGCTTGCATTTCCAACACTGCTGCTGCTGATCGCGATGTCAGCGGCGCTACAGCCGTCGATGAGCGTTGTGTTCGTGACGATCGGCGTCGTGGGTTGGGCTGGAATGGCCCGATTGGTGCGCGGCCAGGTGCTTGTCGTGCGCGAACTCGAGTACGTGCAGGCGTCCCGCGCACTCGGGGCGAAAGCCCCGCGCATCATGCTGCGACACATACTTCCAAACGTGGTCGGGCCTGTCGTGATCGCCGCCACGCTCGGAATAGCCGGTGCAATAATGGCTGAGGCAGCACTGTCCTTTCTCGGACTTGGGATACAACCACCAACAGCGAGCTGGGGAAGCATGATCGCTGATGGCCGCGACCTCGATCAGCTACGAAACGCGCCATGGACGTCGCTTGCACCAGGTCTGGCGATCGGTGCAGCGGTACTCGGCTTCAACCTGCTCGGCGACGCTTTGCGAGATGCGCTCGATCCGCGCGGCGTTGGCGGGGATAAATAAGGTGCAAACGGGGAAAACCGGTCCGAGCGACGGAGCCCGGCTCGACAAATGGCTGTGGGCCGCACGGTTCTTCAAGACGCGCGCACTCGCGGCAGAAGCGATCGACGGCGGGAAGGTTCATCTCAACGGCGAGCGCGTCAAGCGTTCGAAGAGCGTCAAGGTCGGCGACGAAGTTCGCGTTCGCCTGGGACCATATGAGCACAGAGTGATCGTTCAACTCGTGTCGGATCGTCGCGGCTCTGCTACGCTCGCGGCGACTCTTTACGAAGAGATGCCGGAAAGCCGCGCGGCACGCGAGGCGTTGTTGGATAAGCACCGACTCGAACGTGCCGCTGGCGCCGCGGATCCAGGAAGACCGAGCAAGCGCGACCGGCGGCAGATCGACCAATTGCGCAAGCGCGGAGGCTGATTCCGTGCCTCGGTGGACGCGATGAACCTCATCTTCCGGATGATCCGCGTGATGCTCGCGGCACGCAGAAGGCCGCGCGTCGGCGGACTGGATGAAACTTCGCTGACCTTCCGGGTCTGGCCAACAGATCTCGATGTCCTCATGCACATGAACAACGGACGGTATTTCACGCTGATGGATCTCGGTCGGGCCGATGCCGTGCTCCGGAATGGCATCTACGCGATCCTGAAGGCTCGCGACTGGTATCCCGTCGTCGCGTCCGAATCAATTCGGTTCAGGGAATCGCTACCGCTTTTCGCACGGTTTGAAGTCCGGACTCGGACTCTGGGCTGGGACGACACGTCGTTCTATCTCCGGCAGCTCTTCCTGGTTCGCGGCCGTGTGACGGCGATTGCGCTCGTACGCGTTCGGTTCCTCAAGCGGTCCGGTGGGACGTTGACGGCGTCAGAAGTTGCTCAGGCGATCATGGCTGG
The DNA here is from genome assembly GCA_036554185.1 of Gemmatimonadaceae bacterium. Lineage (GTDB taxonomy): Bacteria > Gemmatimonadota > Gemmatimonadetes > Gemmatimonadales > Gemmatimonadaceae > Fen-1247. The sequence continues at coordinate 88,471 of DATBNQ010000138.1, forward strand.
CGCCGTCTCGCCGGTGCTGCCGCCGTACGTCATGGTCTGGCGCCAGGCCGAATCGAGCCTTGCCCAGGCTACGAGCATCGAGTCCAGACAGAACCACCGGACGACTCTTGGCGTATAAGAAAGGCGAGAACGCGTTCTCGCTCCACAATCATCCCGAGGCCCGCTGTCATGTCATCACTGCGGTTTGTCCCACTGGTCGTCGTGCTAGGCGCCGCAACCACGGCCCTTGCAGTGACGCGGCCAACGTTGTCTGCGGCCACAGCGATTTCACCATCTCAGGCGGCCCGTCTGGATACGGCTACCTTCGCGGGCGGCTGCTTCTGGAGCATGGAGCGGCCGTTCGACCACACAACCGGCGTGGTCTCGACGACCGTGGGCTACACGGGCGGGACCAAGGCGAATCCAACGTACGACGATGTAGGAACCCGAACGACAGGCCATGCCGAGTCCGTGGAAGTGCACTTCGATCCGGCCAAGGTGAGCTACGAGAAGCTGCTTTACATCTACTGGCACAACATCGATCCCGTCACACCCGAGGCTCAGTTCTGTGATCACGGAAACGAATATCGGACCGCGATCTTCTATCACAACGAGGCACAACACAAGGCCGCGGAAGCATCCAAGGAAGAGCTCGACAAGTCGGGATTGTTCAAGTCACCAATTGTGACCCAGATCGCGGCGGCTACGACGTTCTGGAAGGCGGAGGATTACCACCAGCACTACGCTGACAAGAATCCCATGGCGTACAAGCTGTATCGCCTGGGTTGCGGCCGCGATGCGCGACTGGCGCAGCTATGGGGCTCCAGCGCGGAGCCCAACGTGCCGCCGCTGTAGAAGTCCTGGGGTGCGGTGCCGGCTGTGCCGACCGCTCGATTGGCTGCAGGCTACCCGATCAGCTCTATCACTGCATAGTCGCGCGCGCCCTTCCGAAGGAGCACGTATGAGCCGGCGAGCGGCTGGATGTCGCCCAGGGAGAGGGTGGAGAGCGCGCGCTCTCCGTTTACGTAAGCTCCCCCCTGATCAGCCAGCCGTCGCGCCTCGCCTTTGGATTTGACGAGGCTCGCGCGCACGAAAAGATCCGCGACCGTGAGTTGCTCGTCACGATTGGCAGTCGCTCCCTGAACTTCGCGGGCGAGCGCTTTGAGCGCCGCCTGCGACAGCGCAGCGACGTCACCACGTCCGAACAGAACGAGCGAGACCTCGCGCGCGACAGATGCGGCATCCGCACCATGTACGCGCGAAGTGATCTCCAGCGCGAGCGCGGCTTGCGCTGCACGGCGCTCTGGATGCTCGGCCATCTCCCGCTCGAGCTCCGCGACTGTGTCTCGATCCATCAGCGTCATTAATCGCATGCACTTTCCCGCATCGCGGTCGTCCGTGTTGATCCAGAACTGGTAGAACTGGTACGGAGAGGTGAGGTCAGGGTCGAGCCACACAGCGCCGGCTTCCGTCTTGCCGAATTTCGCGCCGGACGAGGTCGTCAGCAGCGGAAACGTGATTGCATGAACCTCCGCGCCATCCATGCGCCGGACGAGCTCGACTCCCGCCGTCATGTTGCCCCACTGATCACTGCCTCCGACCTGAAGGGTGACGCCGTCGCGTCGCCGCAATTCCACAAAATCGTACGCCTGAAGCAGCATGTACGAGAATTCGGTATAGGAGATGCCCGCTTCCATGCGCGACTTCACCGAATCCTTCGCCATCATGTAATTCACGGTCAGGTGCTTCCCGACATCGCGCATGAATTCGATCGCGCTCAGCTTCAACAGCCAGTCAGCATTGTTGCGGAGTATCGCTCCCCGTCCGCTGCGATCCGAAAAATCCAGAAATCGCGCGATCTGCTTGCCGATCAACTCGGAATTCGCAAGCACCTGGTCAGCGGTTTGAAGCGTCCGCTCGGCCGTCTTCCCGCTTGGATCACCGATCATCCCGGTTCCACCGCCCACCAGAGCGCACGGACGATGGCCGGCCCGCTGCAGGTGAACGAGCCCCATGATCGGGACGAGGCTCCCCACATGCAGCGACGGCGCCGTTGGGTCAAAGCCTGCGTACCCGGCAATGGACCCGCCGGCAAGCGTCCGTGCGGCCCCCTCTGTCTGCTGCACGAGCATGCCGCGCCACGTGAGCTCGGACAGGAAATCGGATTCTGACATCGCGGGTAATATAGATAGTCTGCGCCCGGCAGACTGGACGCAGCGCCTTAAATTCATCGCATGGCTGGTAGAAACAAGAAGGCAACGACGCTTTCCTTCTGGAAGCGCCACCCCACTGCTTTTCGCGCAATCCTCGTCTGCACCATTCTCGTGGTGACATTTGGCGTCGGATTGCTGTACAGCGCATGGGTCCTTGTCTGCGATGGCGATCGCTGCCCGTCCGTTCAGACCCTGGAGCAGTACACTCCCAAACAGACCTCGAAACTCTACGCTGTCGACGGCCGATTCATCGCTGAGCTGGGGACCGAGCGACGCACGCTCGTCAAGCTGAGCGAGATTCCAAAGGTCGTGCAGGATGCGTTCGTTGTCACGGAAGACAAACGCTTTTACCAGCACTCGGGAATCGACTGGTATCGCGCGGCTGGAGCGCTGATGCACAACATCGAGAGCGGCCGCTACGCGCAGGGATTCTCGACGATCACGATGCAGCTCGCACGGAACATCTTTCCGGAGCGCATCTCGCGCGACAAGACGATAATTCGCAAGATCAAGGAAGCCAAGGTCGCGCGCGAGATCGAGGACAAGTACAGCAAGGCCAAGATCCTCGAGCTCTATCTGAATCAGATCAACCTCGGCAACGGCGCATACGGGGTCGAGACCGCATCGCAAAGGTATTTCGGGAAGTCGGTACGCGACCTCAACATCGCCGAAGCCGCGACGCTTGCTGCTCTCCCCAAGGCACCCGAACACTACAACCCGCGCCGGTACCCCGATCGCGCGATCCAGCGTCGCAACACGATCATCGAGCTGATGCGGGAGAACGGCGCAATCTCGGACGCCGATGCAAGCCTCGCCAAGGCCTATCCACTGCGTCTCGCAACCAAAGTCGAATCCGGCGAGACCGCGCCCTATTTCGTCGAATGGGTGCGGCAGCAGCTGGATGCCCAGTTCGGCAGCCGGTTGTACACCGAAGGGCTCAACGTGTACACGACGCTCGATCTCGACATGCAGACGGCAGCAGAACGCGGACTCGAGCGCCAACTGCGCGCAATCGAGGGCGGCAAGCTCGGGAAGTACAATCATCCAAGCTACGAGGAGTACATCGCCAAGCTCACGACGGGAGAGTCCGGCACCGGAGTCTCGCCGTACCTGCAGGGCGCGTTCGTGGCGATGGATCCGCGCACCGGAGGCGTCCGCGCGATGATCGGCGGACGCGATTTCTATGACTCCAAATTCAATCGCGCGACCCAGGCCCTGCGCCAGCCTGGTTCCACATTCAAGCCAATCGTGTACACCGCCGCCGTGCAGGCAGGCAGGCCCGCCTCGTACATAGTCGACGACTCGCCAGTCGAAGTTCCGCAGGTCGATGGGACAGTATGGCGGCCGCAGAACTACGATCTGAAATTCGAGGGGCCCATGACGATGCGGCGTGGACTCTATCAGTCACGCAACATCATCGCCGTCAAGACCGGTATGGAACTCGGGCCGCAGGCCGTGATCGACGAAGCACGCAATTTCGGCATCACAACAGCTATCCCGCCGTATCCGTCGATCTACATCGGTTCGGCTGATGTGATTCCCCTGCAGCTCATAGCCGCTTACTCGGCATTCGCCACACTCGGCGTCCGCGCGCAGCCTACCGGCATTCTACGCGTCGAAAACTCGCATCATCAGGTGATCTGGCAGCCGTCCGTACCCCGCACCCAGGTGATGACGCCCGAGCAGGCGTGGATCATGGTCAGCATGATGAAGGACGTCGTACAGCGCGGAACTGCGTACGGCACGGTCTGGGATGCGGGATTTCATCTGCCAGCCGGTGGAAAAACAGGCACGACCAACGACGGCACCAACGTCTGGTTCATCGGCTACACCGCGGATCTTGTTGCGGGGGTGTGGATGGGCTTCGATCACCCGCAAACCATCAAATCGAATGCGCAAGGCGGACTCCTCGCTGCGCCGGCTTGGACGTCCTTCATGACTGAAGTGTATCGGCGAAAGCCAGCGCCGCCGGATTGGCCCAAGCCGTATGACATTACCGAACGCGAGATCGATCCGCATACGGGACTGCTGTGGACTCCGGCGTGCGGCGATACCGCGACCACCGAGTACTACATTCCCGGCACTGAACCAGTGAATGAATGCTCTCCCTATTCGGTCCCACCCGGCACGCCGGTCGGCGTGCAGCCCAGCGTGCCGCCACCGCGCGATACAACGCGCAGGCCGTGAGGCCGGACGCAGCACTGGAGACATCTCGAACGAGTGTTCGAAAAGCCGTTCGCTGACATCGCTGTCCCGCTCAGTGACGAAGCCCTCGCGGGCGATGCCTCCAATCCCTTAGTTTAGGACATGAACCCGCACAAGATCTGGCGTGACGGAACGCTCGTCGAATGGCAGGATGCGACGATCCACGTCATGAGCCATGCAGTCCATTACGGCTCCTCGGTATTCGAGGGCATTCGTTGCTACAGCACCCCCGATGGTCCCGCAATCTTCCGGCTCCCCGAGCACATGCGCAGGTTTCACGATTCCTGCCGCATATACCGGATGCCGATGCGGCATTCCATGGAGGACCTCGCCGCGGCGTGCGGTGACGTGGTGGCGGAGAATGAACTTCAGGCATGCTATCTCCGGCCCGTCGCAATCCGCACGGGCGAGGAGATGGGCGTGCTTCCACACAAGGCTCCGGTCGAGACGTTCATCATACCGTGGGTGTGGGGACGCTACCTCGGCCATGAAGCGCTCGAAGAAGGCGTCGATGTATGTGTCTCGAGCTGGCGGCGACCTGCGCCTGACACGATGCCGATGCTCGCGAAGGCCGGCGGCAATTATCTCAACTCGCAGCTCTCAAAGATGGAAGCGCGTGCGAGCGGATTCATCGAAGGAATAATGCTCGACGCCTTCGGATACGTAGCAGAAGGGAGTGGCGAGAATCTGTTCGTGGTGCGTGATGGAGTGATCTACACACCGACGATGGGTTCTTCCATTCTGAACGGCATCACGCGCGATTCGGTGATACGCATTGCGCGCGATCTTGGATACGCAGTGTCGGAGCAGAGCATTCCGAGAGAGTTGCTGTACATCTCGGACGAGGCATTCTTCACCGGAACAGCCGCTGAGCTGACTCCAATAAGATCAGTTGACAAGATAGAAGTCGGTGCCGGAAAGCCCGGCCCCGTAACGCTCGCGATCCAGGAAGTGTACATGGGGATCGCGACGGGTAAGATGCCCGATCGGTACGGCTGGCTCACTCGTGTGGAGAGTAGAGTCACGGCCTGACATGAATTCGTGCGGGGCGAGGACAGACAGTCTTCGCCCCGCACCGCAACGTGGGTGTCGCTTGCCGCGACAAGGAGATTATGAGCGCCGGTTGCCTTGCTCTAAACGCTTCGTTCGAACCTCTGACGATGGTTCCGGTACGTCGTGCGCTCCGGCTTCTGCTCGACGGCAAGGCAGAGATCATCGAGACCGACGCGGACAAGCTCATAAGATCCGAGCGGCTCTCGATCCCGCATCCAGCCGTGATCCGTCTTACGCGCTTCATTCACATCCCGCGCAAGTTCCGTCGCCAGGTGACGAACACGTTCCTGTTCGCGCGCGACCGTTACACGTGCCAGTTCTGCGGCCGTAAGCAGTCGGCGCTGAAAGGTCGTGAGTCACTGACGCGCGATCACCTGATCCCGCTTTCGCGCGGTGGTCTGAACGTGTGGACCAACGTCGTCACCGCCTGCAGCCCCTGCAACACACGGAAGGCGAACAGGCTGCCGAGTGAGATCGGCATGCACCCGCTGGTAATGCCATTCGAGCCGCACTTCGTACAACTCGCATGGGCGGTGAGGCGGCTCACGCCCGCCCAGTCCAAGTACATCGAGATTTTCTATGGTCGCGCGACGCTCGAAGATCTCAAGTCCATCGATTCAACGCTCGTAGCGGGGTAATGCGCGGCAGGCGCCGCGTCGTTCCCCGTGCGAGCGGGAGCCTGCCGCGCCAGGCTATCTTTTATCATGACTCATTTCGCTGATCGAATCGCATCGCTCGGCACCGAAAACGCGTTCAGCGTTGGCGCCGACATCGCAAAGATCGCCGCTCGCGGCGTGGACGTAGTCAAGCTTAACATCGGCGAACCCGACTTCGACAGCGCCGCTCATATCAACAAGGCCGCTATCGCCGAAATCCTCCGCGGAAACTCGCACTACTGCGACCCACAGGGCGTCATTGGGTTGCGCCAGGCGATCTGCGACCACATGGAGCGCACGCGCGGCCTTCATGTGACCCCCGACCGGGTCGTCGTCACGACAGGTGGCAAGCCCGGCATCGGATTCACGATCCAGACGTACGTGAATCCCGGTGATGAGGTGATCTATCCGAGTCCCGGCTTCCCGATCTACGAATCGTGGATCACCTACGCCGGCGCCACTCCGGTTCCGTTGCACCTGCGCGAGGAGTCCGGATTCACCTTCACGCCAGACGATCTCGCGGCGCTGATAACACCGCGTACGCGCGTGATCTTTCTCTGCTCGCCTTCGAATCCAACGGGCGGGGTCCTGTCGAAGCAGGAGTTGGAAGGAATCGCGCGCGTAATCCGCGACAAGGCGCCGGCTGACGTTCGCGTCTACTCGGATGAGATCTACGAGCAATGCATCTTTGATGGCGCCACGCATCACAGCATCGCTGTCGAGCCGGAAATGGAAGAACGCACGATAATTTCCTCGGGCCATTCCAAGGGCTTCGCGATGACTGGTTGGCGACTCGGCTTCGTCGTGCTCCCCACCGCAGCCGAGGCCGCGATCTTCAAGCAGCTGACGATCAACACTGTGTCCTGCGTTCCTCCGTTCATACAGGAGGCGGGCCGAGTCGCGCTTACGAGCAGCGACTCGGCACCAGAGATCGCCCGGATGGTCGCCGCCTTCCAGGAACGACGCGACTGGATCGTGCCAACGCTGAACGACATGGCGGGTGTGCGTTGCCAGAATCCAAAGGGCGCGTTCTACGTATTCCCGAACGTTGCCGGACTGTGCGAACAACTCGGCATAATCGACGCGTATAATGCGCTTCCTCCGGCGCGCCGCGCGCGGACGGCGCCCTCGGCTATGTTGCAGATGTTCCTGTTGTACAGTTACGGCGTCGCCACAATGGACCGCAACTCCTTCGGAAAGATCGGAGCTGAGGGCCAGCACTTCCTGCGATTGTCCATCGCGACAAGCCTGGACAGATTGAAGGAAGGCATTTCTCGCATCGTGACCGCGTCGAGCGATCCGGCCGGCTTCGTGCGTTTCATGGAAGAGGAAAAACTTTACAGCTAGCCGGTTCAATCCTTCAACCCGCAGTACCATGAAAGCAAAGCACGTCTTCATCACGCGCCGGATCCCGGATGTCGCAACGCCGATTCTGCGCGCAACCGGCGCTACGGTTTCCGTCGGACAGTCGGACGAGGAGAAGGGGCTGACAGCGCAGGAGATCCTCGATGGGGTCAAGTCCGCGGACGTGCTCCTCTCTCTGCTCACCGAGCCCGTTACCCGTGACGTTCTGAGCGCCAATCCGAAGCTCCTTGGCGTCGCGAACTACGCGGTCGGTTTCAACAACGTGGACGTCGCAGCGGCAACCGAGCTGGGCATCCCGGTGTCGAACACGCCGGGAATTCTCACCGACACGACTGCTGATCTGTCCTGGGCACTGATACTGGGTGTCGCGCGACGAATCGTCGAGGCGCATGAATACATGGTTGCGGGCCGTTACAAGCTGTGGGGGCCGAATCTCTTTCTCGGCGGCGACGTGAGTCCCGGCGGAAGCGGCAAGCGGAAGGTGCTCGGCATTGTGGGATATGGCCGCATCGGCGCAGCGGTTGCTCGCCGAGCGATCGGATTCGACATGGACGTCCTCGCGTACGACCCGCACAACCCCGACGCAATCGCCAGAGATGCGGCCGATCCATCGCGGCACGTCCGCGCCGCGGCTCTGGACGAGTTGCTTCGGGAGAGCGATTTCGTCTCGCTGCATCCGCTGCTGACAGCCGAAACACGACACATGATCGGCGAGCGGGAATTGAACATGATGAAGCGAAGTGCGTACCTCATCAACGTTGCGCGCGGCCCCGTTGTGGACGAAGCTGCCCTGGTTCGAGCGCTTCAGGCGAACGTAATCGCCGGCGCTGCGCTCGACGTTTTCGAAAATGAGCCGTTGATGGCACCCGGGCTTGCCGAATGCCGCAACGCGGTCCTCGTGCCGCACATCGCAAGCGGCAGTCAGGACACACGCGACAGAATGGCGACGATGGCGGCGGAGAATGTCGTAGCGCATCTGAACGGTACTCGCGCCCCGAACGTCGTGAATCCGGACGTCTACGACACGGTCGCCTACTCCGCGAGGAGAAGCGCCGCGAGCGCTTGACGCCTCCTTGAGCGAGAACATCCGCAGGGATGCCGTTACCTGCGCGCTCGCGGGGATAGCGGCTGTAGATCCGGGCGATCTCGTCCGGCGCTCGCTGGATCAGCGAGCTATTCACGGCAATGTGACAATCATCGCAGTCGGGAAGGCGGCAGGGCCGATGGCTTCCGCCGCGCTGTCGGTGCTCGGCGCCGCGGTCTCTGGCGGAGTGCTGATTTCACCCGATCCGGTGCAGCTCTCCCCACCGCTCGACCGCTTCGTCGGAGGCCACCCGATCCCCAACGAGCGCGGTGCGGAGGGAGCGCGGGAAATCGAGCAGATCGCCCACCGGCTCGGCGCGAGCGACACGCTGCTGTGCCTCGTATCTGGCGGCGCGTCGTCGCTGATGACGCTTCCAGCCGAGGGAATTTCCATCGATGAGATGGCGAGTGTCACAACGTTGCTGCTGCGCGCGGGGGCGACAATTCACGAGCTGAATTGTGTTCGCAAGCACCTGGACAGGCTCAAGGGTGGCCGACTCGCGGCAGCCGCCTTTCCGGCGCGCGTGATCACGCTGGTGCTTTCAGACGTCGTCGGCGACGCGCTCTCCACGATAGCGTCCGGCCCGACTGTCGGCGACCCGACCACCATTGCGGACGCGATTGCCGTTCTGGAATCGCGGCATGTCTGGGATCGACTTCCGGAGTCAGTGCGCGGCCATCTTACCACAGGCACCGACGAATCGCCAAAACCCGGCGACGCTCGTCTGGCACGTTCGGATAGCTACATAATCGGGAGCAATGTGAATGCCGCAGATGCCGCCCGTGCTCAGGCTGAATCGCTTGGCTACGCCGCGCGAGTGGTGACAGTGTGTCTCTCGGGTGAGGCGAAAATCGTCGGCGGTGATATTGTGCGCGACGTTCGGGCAGAAGTTGCCCGAGAAAAAAAACCTGTAGCTCTCATCTACGCCGGCGAACCAACCGTAACGGTGCGAGGGAGCGGAACTGGCGGCCGCAATCAGGAACTCGTTCTTGGCGCCGCGATGGCGATGGACGGAACCAGAGGTATCGCACTCGCATCACTTGGCACCGACGGGGTGGACGGGCCGACTGACGCGGCAGGCGCAGTTGCGGATGGCGAGTCGGTTTCCAGGGCACGCGCGCTGAATCTGGATCCGTCGGCCGCGCTGTCTGCCAACGATACACACGCTTTCTGGAAGGCGCTCGGCGCGCTGGTGCGAACCGGACCTACTGGCACCAATGTCATGGACATCGTTGTCGCACTCGCGGTTCAACCTACGGCCTGAACACTCCGGTGGTGGCCTGATACACAATCCGTTCGCCGCCGAGGATTCGTACAACCAGCGTTCTCAGGCCGGAGCTGACCGCCGTGCCAGGATTGCGATGACCCTGAACTGCGGGTCTCAGTTCGCCACGAAGCCAGCGCTGCACCTCGTCCAGGTCTCCGAGAGACATCGCTTCGACGTTGAGCGACAACACGTAGTAGCTCTTTTCACCACGTTTGGGTGGCGAGATTCTGGGTGTGTACGGCTCTGCCAGCTTTGCGTCGACTTTGGCGAGATCGTCGTATTGTCCAACCACGACGGCGTTCTGAGTCGTGGCCCTTATCAGCTTGTAGGTCTTGGCAAGCGGGTCGTACTGAACAATGAATTCCCACTCTGACGTCGCCTTTACGTCGTTGACGAAAGTACCTGCCGCCCACCGCTCCAGCTTGTAGTGTAGGCGGGCGGGAAAGCCGTTGCGGATCAGCTCCGACGTTCGGCCGGCCGACAGAACGCCGACCGTCTGGACAGCGGGTGAGTGGCTCGACAGGTCCGCAGCTGTCGGTAGCACGATGTCCACATGGGCGGATTGCGCCCGGCCTGTAGTTGCGCACAGGCACAGGAAGAGAAGAGCAGCTGCGACCGTACGCACTATTAGAATCTTCGGTTTATGCGCACGAAGAAGCGCAGCGGCTCGCTCGCGTCCGATACCGCTTTCGCTACGTAGACACCGATCAGCCCCAGGTCGAGTCCTCCGCCGATGTCACTCTTGTATGAGGTCGGCCACGGCGTTGTGGTACGCCAGCCGCGCCCGACATCGACGAACAGTACGCCCTCGGGACTGGCCGTGAAGCCCACGCTTCTGAGTCTCAGCGCGGGGATATTGAAGACGTCGAATGGGTGCGAAGCAAGCTGGGTGCGGAGCTCGAGTTGCCCGGTGACCACGCGATCGCACATCACCGGGTTCGCTGACGGCAGCACGCCGGCTGCAGTGCATTGCATCACATCGCCGCCCCCGCCGCCAACGGACTCGCGGAACGAATAACCCGGCAGCACACCAGGTCCGGTGACGGACAGCTTCCGTTCGAGTGGAAGTTCATCGCCACTCACCCAGCCGCCGGCGACGATCCGCCCGTCGAGCTGGGTTCGCGGCGAGATGCGATTGTATCGACGGAGATCGAAGAAAATTCTCCCGTACTGCATTTTCTGCGGAGCAGAAGCAGATCCGACAGGCACCGGATTCTGTATCCGAGGCGCAAGCACGACAGATGCGCTCGCTCCATGCTCGTACCACCCTCGCAGATACCAACCGCCGGTCGGCTCGCGCTCGTCGTTCCGCGTGTCGAACGTGCCGCTGAATGTGAGCAGGTGAAATACACCCTCATCGACCGCTGGATTGGGTCGCCACTCGTTTCGTTCGCGGAACAGCGTGAACGGATTCCGCTCAGCGACAGATGACCATCGCTCGAGAGCGTACCCCGCCGCGAACGAAGCCTTCTGATTCAGCGTCCACGAGGCGCCGATCTTGCCTCCATGACGCGCGTAGTAGTCTCGGTAATCGCGGCGGAGCAGAAACGAAGCGAGCCCTTCTTCCGGCTCGCTCATCACCCACTGCTCGACCGGTGCAACCAGATTGTACAGCCTGCCGTCGAGTCCGAGCGACTTGCCGGGTCCGAAGCGCGTGGCGATGGTCAGATCATGACCACCATCGGGTTCATTCGTGCTGAATCCCCGCGCCGTACGTCCGATGAAGTAGGCCGACGAGTTCAGCGCGAATGTTGGCGTCTCGATTGTGAGCGCGGGACCGAGGAGGATTGAGAGTCCCTCCACGCGATTGTACGTCTTGCCCGAAGTTACGCTTGGCGCCAGGTGAAAGTACGACTCGTCCTCGTAGGCAACGGTATCGTACGTCGTCGCGGTATCCCGCGGAATCGTATCGCGCTGCGTCGTGACGCCTTGTGCCCGGGCGGCCCGCGCTGAAAGCAGCGTTATGCCAAGCAACGACAGCGAGCAGAGTGCCATGGCGAGCACGGCCATTCCGAGTCGCTTCATGCGACGATAGAGATTTGCACGGTCGGTCTTCAGTCGGCGCGCCGCCTCCGCGACGTTACCGGATGCCCATCCAAGCGCTTCGGAGATCATCCTTCGCTCGAGATCGTCGAGGGTGTCGGTAAGGCTGCGTTCTTCGACTGCAGGGTTGACGGTAGCGCCAGCGTCGCGCGGAACGGGAAGTACTGCTCCGATATCGCCGGCCGTGACACGCGAGTCGTTGCTGAGTATCGCGATGCGTTCCACGATATTCGCAAGCTCGCGGATGTTGCCGGGCCACGGGTACGACTTCATTCGCGCTTCTGCATCGGGCGACCAGGTGAGCGTTTGCCGGCCGGTGCGCTGGTGCTGGATCTCGGAGAAGTGATGCAGCAGCTCGATCACATCGTTTCCCCGCTCGCGCAGCGGAGGCAGCGCGATCGGAATGACGTTGAGGCGGAAGAACAGGTCCTCGCGAAATTGACCGTCATCGACAGCCTTGGCGAGATCATGATTGGTTGCCGCGATGACGCGCACGTCCACACGAATGGTCTTGTTGCCACCGACGCGTTGAATCTCCTTGGCCTCGATCGCGCGCAGGAGCTTGGCCTGGGCTTCCATGCTCAGGTCGCCAATCTCATCCAGGAACAGCGTCCCGGTGTCTGCAAGCTCGAACTTGCCGATGCGTCGTTCAGCAGCGCCGGTAAAGGAACCCTTTTCGTGGCCGAACATCTCACTTTCGACAAGATCACGCGGAATTGCGGCGCAATTGACCCGTACGAACGGTTGGTCGTGGCGCGGGCTGTGTTCGTGAATTGCCACCGCGACGAGTTCCTTGCCTGTACCTGATTCCCCGGTAATGAGGACCCGTGCATCGCTGCGTGCTACGCGATTTGTCAGCTCGCGAACGCGTACCATGGCGCCGCTCGAGCCCACCATCTCACCAGTCCGCCCCAGTTCCTCGCGAAGCACGCGCGCCGCTCTCCGCGCCTGACGCAGCTCGAGGGCGGAACCCAGTGCCAGCAGAACCGTTTCCGGCGCGAGCGGCTTTTCGAGGAAGTTCACGGCGCCGACTTTCGTCGCCCGCACCGCGTCACTCAACGATGCGCGGCCGCTCATCATTATGACTGGCAGGTCTGACCAGCGCTCCCGAATCTTCGCGAGCGTCGCGATCCCGTCCATCCCACCCGGCATCATGAGATCTATGAGTGCTACATCCGGCTCTTCCTCCTCGACGGCCCGCACCCCAGCCGCGCCGTTTGCAGCCTCGCGCACCTCGTAACCTTCCGCCGAGAGAAGCGCGCCGACCATCCGGCGAATGTTCGGCTCGTCGTCGACGATCAGGACGCGCTGCACGCTACGTCAGCTCCGTCGCGCTGCTTCGGACAGAACCGTGCCGTCAGCCTGCATCGCCGGAGCAGCGGGAGGTGCAGGAGCGGCCGCCACGGGCTGCGGCGCAGCGATCGCCGCCGGTGCACTCGAACGTACTTCGGAGAGAAGCCTGGTCGTGAAGCGCTGACCCTCCGCGATCCGTTCTACCTCGGTAGCCATCGCCTCGATGGCTTGCTCGATTCTGTCAAGCCGCGTCACCATCTCACCACTCGGAAGCGCGCTCTGAGGCCGAGCCTCCACGCGCCGCGTGTAGCTCCGTACAAGTGGAATGCCCAGTACGATTCCGAGAATCATCAGCATTCCACCAACCGGTACTATTACCTCTGGACCCATTTCACTCGCTCCGTGTCGCGGCGTTCACACTATCCAGCAAGCGCGGTTCGCGCTCGCTCAATAACGTGGTGGTAAATCGTTGCCCCTCACCAAGCCGCTCGATTTCGGCGGACATGGATTCCATTCCCTGTTCCATGCGTTCCAATCGCGCGATGATGTCCGGGATTGGCAAGGGCTGTTGTGCTTTCAGCCGCTCACTGCGGCGCATGTACGCGAGTGATAGCGGAAGCACGGTCGTGACGCAAATAATGACAATGCCGAGCATGAGCGGTACGACTGTGTCAGAGTTCATTTCATCATGCTCCCCCGGCTGCTGCTGCGTTCACCGGAATTGTGAATTCGATGCTCGTACCGGCGCCAACATCACTCCTCGCGGCAACCGAGCCATCGTGCGCCCAGACTGCCTGGCGGGCGATCGCGAGGCCCAGGCCGGTGCCCCCCGCCTTATTGGTCACGTATGGCTCCCAGATGCGTTTCAATTGTTGCGCGCCGATACCGGGCCCATTATCCGCAATGGAGATCTGAACCGCACGTTTACCCTTGAGAGACGACTCGGTTACCTGAACGGTCAGTATCCCATCACCGTTGCAGGCGTCAACAGCGTTCAAGAGCACATTCGACACAGCGCCGGCCAGCGCGTCGTGATACCCCAGAACCATCGGTAGTGCGTCCGCAACGTTCAGGTTGAGTGTCATTGTCGGCGGAACGGTTGCCGTTGCTGCATACCGAACCAGTTCGCCAACGTCGATATCCGAGGGTGGTCCCTCGGGCAGTCGGCCGAACTGCGCAAAGCTACGTGCTGTTCGCTCAAGTCGCTCCGTTTCAGTTGCAAGAACTTCGACCGTTTCTGCGAGTTCGGGCGGTGAGCCCCGCCGCAATCGATCGATCGCAAAGCGGATAGGAGTGAGTGGATTCTTGAGTTCGTGCGCCACCTGGCGCGCGCTCTCTCGAAATGCGCGCAGGCGCTCCGCTTCCACCGCGCGTTGCCGACCGAGGTCGAGCGCCACTGCGGCCATCTTGAGCCGCTGCCGCAGAATCTCGAATTCAGGCGCGCCGCGCCGTCGTGGTGCGGACGGAAGCTGCTCTCCCTTTCTTATGAGCTCGGTCCAGTCGACCAGCTCGTCGATCGGGCGGCTCAGTTGCCGGCTCAGATGCCCGGCAACCCGTGACGCTCCGAATCCAATGGCGACCAGAACCACGACGGAGGATATCACGACGACTTCCGCACCGCGGCGCACGAGGTAGTTGAACCGTTCGGCCTGCTCCAGCGAGGCCCCAAGCTCGCGCTCGTGCTCGCTGAACGCATTGCGCTGAGCGCGGTTGAGCGGGGCGGTTTTGGCCGCCGCAATCGCGCGCCGGCCGGTCGCCGCCACGCTGTCCCAGCCAGCCCGTCCGGTGACTATCGGGAGTGCGCTACCGAGTGTGACGCCCCACAAAACGGTCAACAACGCCGCCGGCACCAGCGCGAAGAGTGACAGGATAAGGAACAGTCGCGTACGGTAGTGCAGTTGCTTCGGGGGCATGTCCTAGTAAATTACAAGGGATTGCGCGACTTCGAGGATCCGCTGCCACGGCACCGGCACCTGAAGTCGCGCCGAATTGAAAAACTCAAAAACCGAACGTATGCCACCTCGTCACATCCGGCCCCCGGTCGCAGTTCGCGGCCCGGTAGCGCCGGTGCATCGCGGCCCGCAGGCCGCCGCGCTCAACGCATCAGGGACAAGTCCCTTCCACGCACCCAACGCCGCCCTTCTCATCGACTTCGATAATGTCACGATGGGAATCCGCTCGGATCTCAATGCCGAGCTCCGAAGCCTCCTCTCATCAGACATCGTAAAGGGCAAGGTCTCGGTTCAACGTGCGTACGCCGATTGGCGCCGATACCCGCAATACATCGTTCCATTGTCGGAGTCGTCGATCGATCTGATCTTCGCGCCCGCATACGGGTCATCCAAGAAGAACGCGACCGACATCAGACTCGCGATCGACGCGCTCGAGTTGATCTTCACCCGGCCCGAGATAGGCACCTTCATTCTACTCAGCGGCGACAGCGATTTCTCGAGCCTCGTCATAAAGCTCAAGGAATACGGCAAGTACGTGATCGGCGTCGGCATCCGCGAATCGTCCAGCGATCTGCTTGTCCAGAATTGCGATGAATACTACAGCTACAACGCGCTCGCCGGTCTGGTAAACACTCGCGAGGAAGATGTCACAAAGTGGGATCCGTGGCAGCTCGCGGGCGAAGCCGTTCAGCGCATGAAGCGCAACGGCGACGTGATGCGCGCAGATCGCCTCAAGCAGGTCATGCAACAGATCGACAGCTCGTTCGATGAGAAGAACCTTGGCATGTCCAAGTTCACTCGCTTCGTGCAGGACGCCGCACACCGCGGAATCCTCGTGTCGCACAAGATGGACAACGGTCAACTCGAAGTTGATCTGCCAAAGGCGGGATCCGCGGCGATAACTCCCGCAGAAGGCTCAACCGTCGAGGCGCCGGAAGCGTCAGTGGCTTCCGCTGCTGTTCCAGCACGCGAGCCGCGCAGTCGACGTGGCCGCGGCGGACGGGGCCGCGATCGCGACCGTACGCGGGAGCAAGCCACTGCAACCGATCCAAACGCAACCGCCGCGCAGGTGCCCGCCGAGGCGAGCATCACAACGGAAGCTCCGGCACAGTCAGAGCTCTCGTTCGCCGCGCATGAGACTTCGGCATCGAGAGCAGCCGAAGCACGCGCAGTCGCGCACGCCGACGCTGTTCCTGCACAGGCCGCAGCCTCGCCGAGCAAGACCGTTGACGACATCGGCGGTGCGGGCGTAAGACTCACACGCGACGAGGCCTTCGACCTCATGCGCCGCGCAGTCGAGCATATCGCGAAGCATGGCGGCGGAACTCGCGCGAGCGACGTGCGGGCTACTGCCCGAGAGTTGCTCGGTCGCGATAGTGAGAGCCTCAGCGAAAAGAATTTCGTCCGCATTCTCAAGGACGCGCACGATTCCGATATTATCGATCTGCGTCGTCGCGGTGATGACTACGAAGTGCGGCCAGCCGTCGTTGCTGCACCAATAGTCGAGCAGCTCGGTGCGGCCGCCATCGCGAACGCTCCTGTCCGTCCGGCAACCGCTCCGGTTCCGCGCGGTATGGGGCCGCGCGGCGGTGGTGGGCGTTCTCAGCGCCACGGCGCCGTGTCGACACTCCCGCTCGATCTGCTCTCGGTCGGCGTCGTCGATTACGATTCGCCCATCAGTGCACCCGTCGCACCGCCAGCGGCCGCTCCTCCGGTGGTCGCCGAAGCGGCCGCTACCGAAGTGCGCAAGCCATCGCGCGGTCGCAAGGCCACCGCAAAAAAGGCCCCAGTGGCAACTCGCGCCGCAACGAAAACGACCGTCGCCAAGCCAGTGGCAAAGACTGCCGCGAAGTCGGCAAGGAAGAAAACAGCGATCAGGAAGTAATGGTCGCACCGTCATTCCCGCGTGACGCGGTCCTCGCGTT